>CAZBRE010000021.1:23940-40967 GCA_964494065.1 uncultured Alphaproteobacteria bacterium | reverse complement strand
CTGCCCAGCGCGCCTGAGCCAGCGAGGACCGCCCCATGAGCCGCACGCCCAACGAGCCCTTCGTCCGCAACGCCTGGTACATCGCGGCCTGGCCCGAAGAGCTCGCCGAGGGCTTCGTAGCGCGCACGATCATGAACCAGCCGCTCGTCATCTTCCGCGGCGCCGACGGCCAGATCGCGGCGCTGGAGGACCGGTGCTGCCACCGCGGCGCCCCGCTCAGCCACGGCTGGATGACCGACAAGGGCCTGCAATGCGGCTATCACGGGCTGATTTTCGATGGCGCCGGCAAGTGCATCGAGATCCCCGGCCAGGACACCGTGCCGACCAGCGCCGAGGTGCGGACCTTCCCGATCATCGAGCGCCAGCAATGCATCTGGATCTGGATGGGCGATCCGGTGCGCGCCGATGAGAGCACGATCGTCGACTATCCCTTCCACGATCAGCCCGAGAAGTGGCCGCACAAGAAGGCGACGTTCCCGATCGCCGCCAACTACATGATGATGATCGACAATCTGATGGACTTGACCCATCTCGCTTTCGTTCACCGCAACACGATCGGCGGTAGCCCCGAGGCGCATGCCGCCGCGGAGCTAACGGTCGAGCAGACCCCAACCGGCTGTCACTACGAGCGTTGGATGATCGACTCTCCGACCCCGCCGACCTACGTGAAGGCCGTCGGCTTCAAGGGCAACATCGACCGCTGGCACAAGTTCACCTACATCGCGCCCTCGACCGTGATCCAGAACAACGGCGCCATCGATGTCGGCAAGGGCGCGCGCGAGAACCAGGACCAGCCCGGCCTGCATTTCCAGATCCTGCATCACGCCACGCCGGAGACCGAAACCTCGTTCCACTATTTCTGGTCGGTCGCCAACGGCTACCGCCAGGACGAGCCGGCGGCGACGGAGCAGCTCTTCAACGAAAGCTACCCGACCTTCCTGGAAGACAAGGCGATCATGGAAGTGCAGCAGCAACGGGTCGATCTCGATCCGAGCCGGCGGATGGTCAGCATCCACGCGGACAAGGCGCTCTACACGGCGCGCAAGGCGCTGCACGCGATGCTGGAGGCCGAGCGCGTCGACGAACAGGCGGCGGCCGAATAGCCCGGGCCGGACGTCTTAGGTCGGCCAGGACCCGCGACGCTCGACGAGGGCGCCCAGCGCATCGGTGAGCCTCACCGCATAGTCGCCGGCAAATGGCTCAGCGAGAGCGCGTTCCAATTGCAGATAGAGGCCGTTCAACGCCCAGAGCTCGCCGTCATGGCGGGCGAGCGACCGCAAGCGCGCGGCGTCGGCGTCGTCGATCTCGCGCGCAAGGAGCCCAAAGAGCGCGAGCGCCTCATCGCGATCGAGCGTGACACTTAACGGTGCTTGATCAGCCATGGCTCACTCCCTGCGCTGCGGTTGCGGTGATTGCCGTCGCAATCGCAGAACCCTAGGTTACGTCCCCAAAGACGGACAAACGCAGCGGTTCTCCGGAAAGGCTTTATCCGATGAAGATTGCGACAATGGCGACCGGCGGCATTGGCGGCTTTCTCGCCGTTCGCCTGGCGAATGCCGGCCACGATGTGGCGGCCATCGCGCGCGGCGAGCACCTTGCTGCGATCAAAGAGAATGGCCTCACCTTGGAGGCCTTCGACGGGACCGTGACCGCCCGCCCATGGAAAGCCACCGACGATCCGGCCGAGGTTGGGCCGGTCGACGCGATCATCTTCGGGATCAAGGCGAACGGTCTCGATAGCGCCGCCGAGGCCTGCCGGCCAATGCTCGGGGCCGAAACAATCGTCGTGCCGTTCCTGAACGGCGTCGAGGCCGCCGAGCGGCTGGCGGCGATCCTACCGCCGGAAAATATCGGCAATGGCGTCGCGTACATCTCGACCACGATTACCGCACCAGGCGTCATCAAACAGACCGGCGACTTCAACACCTTCGTCTTCGCCGAGCGCGACAGCACGGCAAGCCCGCGCGTCCAGGCCTTGCGCGACGCCATCAATGAGGCCGGCTCGAACGCCCCGCCGACCAGAGACATCGAGCGCGAGCTGTGGAAAAAGTTCGTCCTGTTCGCGGCCGTCTCCGGCATCACCGCGGCGGCGCGCTGCACGATGGGCGATATCGTCGGCAACGAGGCGCTGGGCGAGGTCTTTCGCGCCGCCGTCGCCGAAGCCGCCGCGCTTGGAAAGGCGCGCGGCATCAACCTCCCCGAGATGATCGCCGACGACACCTGGGCGACGGTGCAGCAAATGCCGCCGATGATGCGCGCCTCGACCGCGATTGATCTGGAAAAAGGCCGGCCGCTGGAGGTCGATTGGCTCTCGGGCGCGGTCGACCGTCTCTCCAAGGCGGCCGGACTGGACGCCCCGGTGAACCGCATTCTCCATGCCCTATTGCTCCCGCATCGCGACGGGCATAAAGGCTAGCCCGCGCCTAGCGGTACGCTTGTTATTCTATAGACCTATTGATAAATTGCGCCGCCGCCAACGGGCGGGAACGGGTTCCAAAACACGAGGATCGAAAAATGACCGCGAGCGGCCAGCCGCCCTATCGCGCCGAGCATGTCGGCAGCCTACTCCGCCCCAAGGAGCTGACCCAGGCGTTCCGCGCCTTCAACAAGGGCGAGCTGCCGGAGGCGGAGTTCCACCAGATCCAGGATCAGGCGATCAAGGATGTGGTGGCGCTGCAGGAGGACCTCGGGCTCGAGCTGGTGACCGACGGCGAGTTCCGGCGCGCCTCCTATTGGGGCCATTGGGTCGACGCGATCGACGGGCTCGAAGTCGGCGAGGCGGTCTTCAAGTTCTCCGATGCCGAGGGCAACGAGGTGCCCTTCACGGCCGCCATGTGTACGGCCAAGCTGCGCAAGGCGAAACCGATCTCGACCGAGGAGTTCAAGTATCTGAAGACGGTCGCCCATGCGACGCCGAAGATCACCATGCCCTCGCCCTCGACGCTGCACTTCTATGGACTTCACCGCACCGTGGAGAGCTCGCCCTACAAGAGCGACGCGGCCTTCATGGACGATCTCTGCGCCATATTCGCCCAGGAGATCTCCGATCTCTACGACCTTGGCTGCCGCTACGTGCAGCTCGACGAGGTGCCGCTCATTATGCTGGGGAACCCGAACATCCGCGAGCGCACCGCCGAGCTCGGCTACGACCCTGAGGACGTGATCGACCTCTACATCAAGGCGATGAACGACGCGGCCGGGGGCCGCCCCGAGGGCATGGTCGCCGGCATGCATATGTGCCGCGGCAACTTCAAGGGGCGGTGGCTCACCACCGGCGGTTATGACGACATCGCCGAGAAGGTCTTCGGCGAAGTCGATGTCGACGCCTTCTTCCTCGAATACGACACCGATCGCGCCGGCACCTTCGAACCGCTCAAGCACGTGCCGAAGGGCAAGAAGGTCGTGCTCGGCATCGTGAGCTCGAAGGTGGCCACGCTCGAAGACGCCGAACGCCTGAAGGAGCGCATCAAGGAGGCCGCGCAATACGTGCCGCTGGAGGACCTCTCGATCAGCCCGCAATGTGGCTTCGCCAGCACCGTCGCGGGCAACCCCGTCGACGTCGACGTGGAGAAAGCCAAGCTCGGCCTGCTTGTCGATGTTGCAAAGGAGGTATGGGGTTAAGCCGATAGCGCAAGCTGGCGGAAACCCTATACTTCGACCTCATGAAGGACATGTTTCGATGAGATTGGCCTGGTTCGATGAAAATCGCCTGGGCGTCGTGCGTGGCGACCGCGTGCACGACGTCACGGGTGTGCTGTCCGCGCTTTCGATCACCTATCCCTACCCGCCAGGCGATCCGCTGATCGCCAGGCTGGACGAGCTGCGTCCGCAACTCGAGGCGGCGGCGGACAAGGCGGACGGGAAACCGATCGCCGAGGCGACGTTCCGCAGCCCGGTCAACAACCCCTCCAAGGTGATCGGCACGCCGGCCAACTACCTGAAGCATGTTGAGGAGGCCGAGCTCGACCCCGAGATCATCACCGAGCGGTTTCAGGGCAAGGTCGAGCAACAGGGACTGTTCCTTAAGGCCAACAGCTCGCTGGTCGGCCCCGGCGACGGCATCGCGCTCCGATTTCCCGAACGCCGCACCGATCACGAGCTCGAGCTGGGCGTCGTCATCGGCAAGACGGCGGCGAATGTCCCGGAGGCGCAAGCGCTCGACTATGTTGCGGGTTATGCGATCGCGCTCGATATGTCGATCCGTGGCCCCGAGGACCGCAGCCTGCGGAAATCCTGCGACAGCTACGCGATCCTGGGGCCGTGGCTGGTCACCGCCGACGAGATCCCCGATCCCGACAATCTCGACTTCACCCTCACCATCGGCAGCGAGACGCGCCAGGACTCCAACACGCGTCACATGATCCTCGACACGCGCCGGCAGATCTCCTGGGCCTCGGCGTTCTACACGCTCCATCCCGGCGACATCATCATGACGGGGACGTGCGAGGGGGTGGGGCCGGTCTCGCCCGGCGATGTATTGCATTGTCGCTTCGAGATCATCGGCGAGATGGACGTCGCCGTCCGCGCCGCCCAATGAGCGTTTGTTGAGTGACGTCGTCCCCGAATTTTGTCGTGCGTCCCCTCGGCGACGAGGACATCGCCGAGGCACAGCGATGCAACAAAGCGGCCTTCTCGACTTTCCTCGGCCTGGCCGAGCCTGATCTCTTCCGTCCCGGCGCCGACACGACCGGGCCGCGCTTCCGCGCCTGGCGCGAGGCCTGCTTCGCCGTGACCGAGGATGACCAGCTGGCCGGCGTCGCCATCATGATGCGCTGGGGCAGCGTCGCCATCGTCGGCCCGGTCACGATTTTCCCGGAGGATTGGGGCAAGGGCCACGCCCGCCGGCTCATGGAAAAGCTCGTCGAATGCGCCGACGCGGCGGGCCTGGAGCACATGGCCCTCATCACCCATGTCCAGAGCCCGACCCATGTGCGGCTCTACGAATCCTTCGGCTTTGCCATGCAGCGCATCACGACGGTGATGGCAAAGGCCCCCGGCAAGGACGCCGGGCTCGAAGGCTGCGCGGTAATCCCGGCGCATGACACGATCGCCATTACGCATTTGACGCAGGGCGCGCGCGTGGCGAGCGGCGCCATTTTCCCGGGGCTCGATCTCGGCTCGGAGATCGCGTCGGTGGCAAGCGAGAAGATCGGCGAGTTCGTGGTCGTCGAAGGTACCACGCCGGGCGCGAACGGCTTCGCCATCTGCCATCACGGGCCGGGCTCGGAGGCGAGCGCGGGGCAGTATTACGTCAAGTTCGCCTGCGTGCCGCCCGGCGCGGAGGCAGCGGAACGGTTCGGCGCGCTCCTCAGCGCCTGCGAGGCCCGGGCGGCAGCGCGCGGCGCCGATACATTGATCGCCGGCACGAATACGGCGCGGCTGGAGGCCTACGAGATGATGAAGGCGGCCGGGTTCCGGAGCATCATCAACTGCATCGCGATGATGCGGCCGGCGGGCGACCTCTATAATCACCCCGGCATCTTTGCGATCGACGACTGGCGATGAGCGAATGCCCATGACGGAATATCGCGGCAATGAGTACGACCAGGCGGAGTTCGACCGTCAGTTCAATCCACGTCTGACGGCAGAGGATCCGGACAGCGTTCCGTCGCGCCGCGCGGCATTGAGCGACGCGCTGCGCGCACGGCGGCCGCATATCCTCGGTCTGTCGTATGGCGAGCGTGAGCGGGAATTCGTCGACATCTTCCCGGCCGACGACCCCGGTGCGCCGGTTCTGGTCTACTTCCATGGCGGCTACTGGCGCACGGGCTCGGCGCGCGAGAACAACTACATGGCAGAGCCTTTCGTGGATGCCGGCGTCTGTGTCGCCGTGGTCAACTACGATCTCTGCCCGATCGTTCCCATCGGCACCGTCGTCGCCCAGACCCGCACGGCGATCGGCTGGATCGCGGCGAATATCGGCGCGCATGGCGGCGACGCATCGCGACTCTTCCTTCTGGGCCATTCGGCCGGTGCGCATCTGGTGGCGATGGCGCTTGCAGACGACACCGGTTCGGTGCCTTTTGACGCGATCACCGGCGCGGCGGTGGTGGCCGGCATCTACGATCTCGATCCGGTGGTCCGCGCCGCCGTGAACGACGAGATCGGCATCAAGCCCGACGATGTGGCGCCCTACAGCCCGCTCGCCAATCCTCCGCGCGCACCAATCCCATTGATCGTCGCGGTCGGTCTCGCGGAATCGGAAGAATGGGTGCGCCAGTCGCGGCTCTATGAGGACTGTGCGAAAGCGGCCGGCTGTCCGGTCGAGCGCATCGACTTTCCCGGCGCCGATCACTATCGCCCGCTTTTTGACATGATCCGGGCGGACGATCCGCTGCGACTGGCGATCCTCTCGCGCATGGGGCTCGCCTAGCCGGCAACACCGCAATTTCGGCGCGGCATACGCTGATACGTGCTGGCCATGCGTTCGACTTGAATGCTACTTAACGGTGATGATGCGGGAATCCGAAGTTCGGCGCTTCGACCTCAACCTGCTGGTCGCGCTCGACGCTCTGCTAGAGGAACGTAACGTCAGCAAAGCCGCCGCGCGGCTGGGCTTGAGCCAGCCCGCGATGAGCCGCGCGCTCGGGCGATTGCGGAAATCCTTCGGCGATCAGCTGCTGGTACGCGGCCAAAACGGCTACGTTCCGACCTCGCGGGCGCAAGACCTGATCGCGCCGGTGCGCCGGGTGCTACAGGAATCGCGGGCACTGCTGGAGCCCGGCCTCTTCGATCCCAAGACCGCGCGCGTCCAGTACCGCATCCTCACCAACGATCACTGCGGCTTCGTGCTGCTGCCCGATCTCGTCGGCGCGATCCGCGACCAGGCGCCGGGCATCGACATCGAGATCGAGCGGCTCGACAGCGACAGTCTCGATCAATTGGCCAATGGCGATGCGGATCTCTTGATCGGACGCCCGCCGTCCATGGCGCGGGCCGGCCATCTGGTCCAGCTGCTGCTCGAAGAGCCCTATGTCTGCGCGGTCCGCGAAGGCCATCCGGCCCTGAAGGGCGGGCTTACGCTCAAGGACTACTGCGCCTATCCGCACTGCGCGACCGATGCGGGCGGCCTTCTTTCCGGCGATATCGACGCGGCGCTCACCGCGCTCGACGAGAAGCGGCGAATTGCGTTGCGGACGCCCGATTTCATCGCCGCCCTCTTCATCGTCGCCAGCAGCGATCTCATCCACACTGCCCCGCGGAGCCTGGCCGAGCGGCTCGCCCCCACGGCCGGGCTCAAGATCGTCGATCTGCCGTTCAAGATCGCGCCGGCGCCGATCGGCCAGATCTGGCACGAGCGCCACCAGACCGATCCCGGCCATGCCTGGCTGCGGGCGCAGGTGAAGCAGAACGCCCTCGGCACCGCGCGCTAACGCGCTGGAGCGGGCTCAAATCCCCTCGAGATCGGCGCGCGCCGCCCAGTACTCCCAGGTCCGCTCGACCGCGACGGGCAGCGCCGTCATCGCCGCGCAGGCTTCGACCTCGCCGGGCGAGAGATAGGTCACCTCACCCAGCTTCAGCGCATCGAGCAGGACGGCCGCATTGACCTGCAGGTAGATCGCCGTCGAGACCGCCTGCTTGAGGCCGTCCGATGCGACCACGCAGCCATGGCCCCGCATCAGCGCCACCGAGGCTTTGTCCAGAGTCGCGGCGAGATCACGGCCCTGATCCATCGTGGTGACCAGCAGATTGGTGTCGCCGAAATTCGCGCGGATATCCCAGACCGGGATCGAAGCGCCCATGCCGCCGGCGACGTGCAGGATAGGCCTGAGCGGCGAAGGCGTCACCGCGAAGGGGATCACCGCATAGGCATGGTTGTGAATCACCGCCTGCACGTTGGGCCGGGCCTCGTAGATGCCTCCATGGATCGGCCGCTCGATATAGAAGGAGCGGGTCTCATCGGCATCGACCGGCGCACCGTCGAGCGTGAACTCCACCAGATCCGCGCGCGTCACCAGCCCCGGGCTGCGCGAGCGCGACAGGAAATAGCGGTCGGGCCGCTCTGGATGGCGGATGCTCACATGCCCGAAGGCGTCGACGACGTCCTCGCGCGCGAGGATGCGGTTGGCGATCGCGAGATCGTGCAGCAGGGCATCGAGATCGGGCATACGGGTCAGGGCCTCCCATGGAACGACAGCCCCGCCAGCCTAGTGAAGCCGAGCCGGTCCAACAAGCACGGCCACGCCATCCAGTGGCCGGGTCCGGCAGTTAAGAAATTGGCAGCATGGAGCCGCTAGACTTCGGGAATTACTGGATATTTCGCGCATTCCCGGCTGCGCGCCTTGGCCGGGCGGTGCGCCAACCATGCGGTGGGCGCCATGACCAGAGAATTCGGATTTGCCATCCTCTTTATCGGGGGCGCGCTGCTCGGGCTCACGCAGTTGGATCTCGATCCGACCAAGGGCCCCGAACGGTCGCCGGTCTCGTTCAATGCGCCGGTCTCCTATGAAGCCAGCTTCTCGTTCAAGGTCGATCGCTACGAGATCGAAGGCATCACCCGGCACGTTCCGGGCGCCACGCGGCGCGAGTTCAGTCATTTCGACACCGCAACCGTAGTGCTCGACCGCTGGTCGGAGCGGTGGACCTACGTGATCTTCCCGGCCGAGCGGAAATACGGCCGCCGGCACGTCGCCATGCGCGAGCGCTCGATGGCGATCCTCAAATACTTCCTCAACCGACACGGCGAAAAGATCCGGCCGACCGGAACGGAGACCTTCGAAAACGAAAGCGTCACGGTCTATGCGATCAAGGACCGGGGCGCCGATTTCGTCCTGTGGGTGACCAAGACGGGCATCATCGTCCGTTTCGAGGGAGAGACGCCGATCCTGGGCAAAAGCCGTCGCGTGGAATACCGCCTCAGCAACCTCAACTATTCCCCGCAGGATGCGGAGCTGTTCCAGGTGCCCAAGGGCTTCACGCAGACACGCTGATCAAGCCCTCGCCGCGCTCGCGCATGGCGCCCGCCTGCTCGCGCAGGATGCGCCGCAGCACGTTGCCGTTGCCCGGATTGCGCGGGATCTCGTCGACGAAGACATAAGCACGCGGCCGCTTGAAGCCGGCAAGCGCGCTCGCCTTGCAATGGGCATCGAGCGCCGCCGCATCCTTGGCGCCATTCGAAACGACGCAGCCGACGATTACCTGGCCCCATTTGGTATCAGTCAATCCGATCACCGAACAGTCGGCCACGTCATCGTGGTCGCGCAACACCGCCTCGACCTCCTCGGGATGCACGTTCTCGCCACCGGTCTTGATCATGTCGTCGACCCGGCCGCGCAGGGTGAAATAGCCACGCTCGTCGACGGCGATCACGTCGCCGGTGTAGTACCAGCCATCCCGAATTTTCTCCGCCGTCGCATCGGGGCGGTTCAGATACTCGCTGAAGATCGTATCGCCGGTCGCATCGACGATCAGCTCGCCCTCCTCGCCCGGGCCGATCAGATCGTCAGGGCCGCCGCCCTGCCGGATGTAGCGCACGGCGGTGTAGTAGCCGGGCCTGAGCGCCGCCGTATCGCCCACAGGATCGGGGTTGTGGCCCGAGCACATGGTCTCCGTGGTGCCGTAGATATGCCGCACAGTCGCGTTGGCCCATTCGCCGTCCATATGGTCGACCAGCTTGGGATCGATAATCGCCCCGCCGTAGAGCACGAGCTCGAGCGAGGCCATGCGAGTCGGCGCGTAGTTGGGCGCGCTGACCATCGCGTAGTAGAGCGTGGGTGCGGCGAAGAGATAGCTGATCTTGTGCGTCTCGATCAGGTCGACCGCGGCGGCGGGATCGAAGGCGGACATGACGTAATAGGTGCCGCCGAAGGCGAGCGTCACCAGGAACATGCCGTAGAAGCCGATGGCATGGGCGAGCGGCATGAAGCCGAGCGCCCTGTTGTGCGGCCCGTAGCGCAGGCCCGCCTGGGTGGAGAGCCAGACGATGCGGTGCTCGCTGGTGCGGTGCGCCAGCACGACGCCCTTGGGCAGTCCCGTCGTACCGGAGGTGTAGAAGATCATGCAGGGATCTTCGGGGTCGGGCCGCGGTATGGGCGGCAGATCGGTGGGCGCGCCCCGGCACTCCGCAAAATCGTCGGCGCCAGCCACCGACCCGCCGACGGCAAGCAACAGCGCGTCCTTCGGCAGCGCGCCCGCAACCGCGCCGACCAGGGCCGCATCGGGCATCGTCACCGCGCCGGCAAGGCCGCCCGCCTCGATCAGCCGCGCGACCTCCTCTGGCTTGAGGCGGGCATTGATCAGCGCCGGCACGGCCGCCAGACGCTGGAGGGCCAGTACCGCAAGGCAGTGCTCGTAGAGATTGGGCAGGCAGGTCGCGACCATCGTGCCCGTGCCCACCCCGCGCGCCGCAAAGCCGGCGGCGATCGCATCGATCTCCTCGATCAGCGCCTTATAAGTGAGGCTGCGCTCGCTGCGGTCGTCGACGAGGGCGAGCGCGTCGGGCGTGCGATCGGCCTGGATGCGGACCAGATCGTACATCGTCTGCATGGCGCCCTCCCGCCCCGCGACGCTGCGTCTAGAGCGTACCGTTTATCGTGTAGTTGAGGATGCGCACGACCTGATCGGGCGTCTCGGCCACGGCGAGCGCGGCCGCATCGACCTCCTTCAGCGCATGGGTCAGGCCCGGATCGTGCAGCACGATGATCGACTTGCCGAGCGCCGCGGCATAGCCCGCATCGAACGCCGCGTTCCATTGGCGGTATTTGTCGCCGAAGCGCACCACCGTGACGTCGGATCTCTCGATCAGCCTGCGGGTGCGGATCGCGTTCACCTTGGCGCCCTTGTGGTCCTTCCAGAACGGGTTCGCCTCGTCACCCAGAATATCCACGCCGCAGTCGTCGGAGCTGTCGTGGTCGGTGACCGGCGAGACGAGCTCGACGGGAAGCTGATGCTCTTCCACGCCTTTCCTGATTTGCTCGCGCCAGTCGCTGTGAATTTCGCCGGAGAGATAGACCGTCCAGCTGCCGTTTGCCGTTTGCGCCATCGTTTGTCGTGCCTCTTGTCTTGAAAAAAAATCGCCTGATCGGGTTCGCCCGTCTTACCAGCCCGGCCGGTTCTTCCACCACCATTCGGGGCGCAGGCGCTTGCCGTGGCCGAGCGCGTTGTCGAGCCAGAGCGCGAAACGCCGGAGCGGCGAGCCGGCCAGGCGCTTCCAGATCCGGAAATAAAGCCGGCCCATGGCCGTCTCGGGCAGCTTGTTGTAAGGGCAGACGCGGATGCAGATGCCGCACTCGGTGCCCTGCTTGGCCCAGAACTGGAAGCATTTCTCGCCGTCGACATTCCATTTCTTGATGCCGACGAAGTTCGATTGATTGTGAAAAGCCCCGTCGGGCTCGCCGTGGGGGATCGCCTTGGGCGGACAGGCATCGGCGCATTTGCGGCAGAGATCGCAGAATTCCTTCACCCCGAAGCTGATCGGCGCATCGTGTGCGAGCGGCATGTCGGTGAAGATCTTGCCGAAGCGCAGACGCGGCCCGTACTCCTTGGTGATGACGAGGCCGTGGCGGCCGTACTCACCCAGCCCTGCCTGGATCGCGTAAGGCACGCATTGCGCGGTGTCGTTGAGGCTCGCCACCGCCTGATAGCCCATGTTGCGGATGAACTGGGCGATCGACATCAGCGTCAGCCCATCCTTGGAATAGCCATAGCCCGCCGCGGTACCGCCGAGCGCAGAGGGCATGGTCTGGATCACCTTGCCAGGCATCTCGGTGCCGATGACGATGCAGTTGGGCAGCTCGCTGCAATCGGCGTTCTCCTTCTCGGCCATCGTCTTGCTGGCGAAGCGCTTGGTGTAGTGCCAACGCAGATCCGTCGAGGTGATGCCGACCAGATCGGCGCCGAAGATCGCCGCCACCTGCTTCAGCTCCTTGGCCATCTCCGCCGGGTCCTCGACCGGCTCCTTGTCCGCCGCCGGCGGGGCATATTGCGTGAGGTCATCGAGGAAGCCCTCGTGGCGGTCGTTCACCAGGTTGCGCTCGATCAGCAGATTGGCGCCCACCCAGGCGGCATTCCGGATCGCGAAGTCCTTCCGCTGATAGCCTTCGGCCTTCCGCACGCCGATGCCGTGCATAAACATGCTCTTGAACCAGTCGATGCCGCGCTCGGTGCGCACCCGCTCGTCCCACTGCGCCCGCGCGAAGGCGTCGTTGCAGGCGTTGAAGCGCTGAAAGCTCTCCTCGATCTCGAAACCGCAGGTCTTATCGGAGGCGCGATGTAGTTCGCCATCGAACTTTTCTTCGATGGTTGGTTGGTTGTCGAGCGAGAGCCGGTCGGGGACGTTGTGGCCCTTGCCGGGCGCCTTCCCCGCCGTCTGTCCCTCGGGGGCCGTGATTTTTGCCGCTTTGCTCTGGGCTACTTTTCCGGGCCGGGTCGGCCGAACGCCCGTGGTCTGCCGCATATAAGGACCCCTTTGCTTGCGATGCGAGGGGAGCCGGGCCGGCTCGCTTACGTATTCTATACCGTAATCCCCCATGCTTGCAGCGCGCAGATCAACGGCGGCGGCCTGGAATCGGGCCGAAGCCAGCCGGAATCCGCTGAAATATTGGGAATTTACCGCGTCTGTTCCACCGCCTGCCTATCATTTAACCAACTGGCGACGGAACGGGCGACCTTGGCCGTTAACCCCTCCGAGTGCATGGGACAGTGATCGGCGCCCGATGACGGGACCGAAATGAGACAGGAGACCACCTAAATGAAGCTCAAAACCCTGGCCGTTCTGGCCGCAGCCGCCGTCGCGGTGCCGGTCGCCGCATCGGCCGAAGCCCCCGCCCGCGGAAAGGATGCGCGGATCAACCGCATCTTCGAGCGGCTCGACCTCAACAAGGACGGCAAGATCACCCGTGCCGAGCTCAAGCAGTATCGCGAGACCCAATTCAAGGCGGCCGATACCGACGGTAACGGCACCATCAACAGCATCGAGATGGCCGCCTACGTCAAGGCACAGATGACGGAACGCGTGAACGCTCGTTTCGCCGCCCTGGACAAGAACAAAGACGGCAAGATCACCCTCGACGAAATGCGCAGCAGCCGCAACGCCAAGCGCGGTGCCCGCCGCGGCGAACGCCGTGGTGAGCGTCGTGGCGCGCGTGGCGACGAGCGTCGTCCGGTACATTATCGGATGAACCGTCGTCGGCATGCCTCGTTCATGTTCTGGCGGCTTGATCGCGACGGCGACGGCGCGGTGAGCAAGGACGAGTTCATGCAGGCCGCCCAACGCCGCGGCAAACGCCGGGTTGCCTTCCGCTTCGCGCGGCTCGACGAAAACCGCAATGGCCTCATTTCCAAGGAGGAGTTCGTCGAAGCACGGACCCGCCTGTTCCGCCGGTTCGACTCCAATGACGACGGCGCCGTGACCCGCGAGGAAGTGCAGCAGGCGATGGCCAATTTCCGCCGGCGTCACGGCGAGCGTCGCTGGCATCGCGGTGGCGATCATCACCGCGGCGGCTACAGGCGTCACCGCGACGGTTGGGGCGGTGGTCGCGGCATGCAGCATGGCATGCAACATGGCATGCAGCACGGCATGCACCGTGGCGGCGACTGGCCCCAGGATAACTAGGCACCCCTGGGCAGTTGATCTTGGAGGCCTCGTGTCCACCCAAACTGCATTGCTGACCGCCAGTGACCCGGTTCACGCTATAGTTCGGGGCATGGCGGGAAGCGATGCGAGAGCGGCCGATGCCGAGCTGATGCGGCGCGTGGCGGCGGGTGACGCCGCCGCGTGTCGTTTCCTGGTCGACCGCGAGCTGCCGGCCATCGTGGCCTTCGCCTACCGCATGCTGGCCAGCCGGTCGGACGCCGAAGACGTCGGCCAGGAATGCTTCCTGCGGCTGTGGAAGGCTGCGCCCAAATGGCGGCCTGACGCCAAGATCCGCACCTGGCTGCACCGGGTCGCGCGCAATCTCTGCATCGACCGGATCCGGGCCCGCAAGCCCTCCGATCCGATCGACGGCATGGAGCTGGCGAGCAACGGACCGGGACCGTCAGGCGCGCTCCAGCAAAAACAGGTGTCGCGCGTGATCGACACCGCGGTGGCAGGATTGCCCGAACGCCAGCGTTTGGCGGTGGCCCTCGTGCATTTCCAGGAATTCAGTAATATCGAAGCGGCAAAGATCATGGATGTCAGCGTGGAGGCGCTGGAATCGCTTTTGGCCCGGGGCAGACGGGCGTTACGCGGCGCGTTGGAAGATCTGCGCGCCGATCTCTTGGGGGAGCCGTGATGGCGGCCAAAGAACATATCGATCTCGATCGGCTGAGCACCCTGCTCGACGCCTACGGCGCCAACCGCACGCGCTGGCCCGAAGCCGAGCGCGCGTCTGCCTGGGCGCTGATCGAAGTGGACGACAAGGCGCGCGCCCTCTATGAGGACGCCCGGGCGCTGGACGGGTTGCTGAGCCAGGCGAGCACGATCGAGCCGTCGCCCGAGCTCAAGGCCGAGGTGCTGGCCGCCGCCGGCCGGCCCCGCGAAAGCTGGATCCAAGCCCTGTGGCCCTTTGGGGCCGCCTGGAAGCCGGCCTCGGCCCTGGCCGCCGCAGTACTGCTCGGCATCATCGCGGGCGTCGTGCTGCCGAATCCGCTGGGCAGTGGCGACGAGCCGATTGAGACCGAGATCGGCGAGCTCGCCATGACCACCGTCTTCGATATAGAGAACGAGCAGTGATCCGCCTTTCCAAAAAAGGGCTTGGCATCACGCTGATCGTGTCGCTCGGCATCAATCTGTTTCTGGCCGGCATGATCGTGACCGCCGCGATCTATCACAAGGATGGCCGCGGCTGGGCCGGCCCCGACCGTCCCTTCCCCCATAGGTCGGCGCGCCGCGCGCTCGACGGCAAGAGCCGCGACAAGGTCGATGAGATTTGGCGGGAAGCGCGGCCCAATCTGCGCACCCGCATGCACGAGATTCGCCGCGCCCGCCGCGAAATCCGCCGCCAGCTCCGCGCCGATACGCTTGATCGGGCCGCGCTCGACCGCGCCTTCGCGGCCCTGCGCGCCAGTACGGACGGGGCTCATATCGCCATGCATGCGCTGATCGGCCGGATCGCCGAGACCCTCAACGCCGAGGAGCGCCGATCCTATTTCCGCCGACGGCATTGGCGCCGCCACCGGCGCTTCCGGCGAGACCGCGAATAGGGTTTGATCCGGAATTTCATCCTGATTTCAAAAGGATACCAGGGCCGGCCTCTACGCCACGCAAGCCCAGATATGCGCTAGAAATTAACTATCTGTGGCGATATCGCAACGCCGCGCGCGCAGAACCGTGGTATTGTTGGCAATGTCGAGAACGTTCCACGGGAGTGCCATGCGGTACGCTGCTTGTTTGGCGTTGATTGTGGGATTGCTCGGGGGGGCCCAAACGACGCGAGCTGAAGACCTCACCGTCGGTCAGCTTCTTCAGGACTGCGATTTCAGCCTCGGCGCCACTCAGACGGTGGAGGGGACACCGCCGGGGAAAGGCAAGAAAGTCACGCTGACCCGCATTGCGCGGCACCTCGTCTGCATCGCGTATATCCGGGGCTCGCTGGAAACCCATGTCGTCCTGTTCACGCGGCTCGGCCGCGCCGCGCGGGTTTATTGCGCCCCCGGCAAGGTCGAGGTCCGCACCGCGGTCGCGCTGCTCGGCGGCTGGGCCAAGAAGGATCCCGAACGCAACAAGCTGCCCGCCGCGATCGGCCTCGATGCCGCGCTCCGCGACGCTTATTCCTGCCTGCCCAAACCCTAACACGACGACCTCACACCGTATTTACTCGCCAAGCGCGGCGTTGCTGATAGCTTCGCCACCGGTACGCTTTGGCAAGAGGCGGTGGTGAAAAGGATCAGCCTGCTCGGGATCGGAATTGTAGGCACGGTGGTTGCCGCGATTTGCTGCTTCACACCGGCGCTTGTCTTGGGTCTTTCGGCGGTCGGGCTGGCGGGCCGGGCGAGCAGCGCTTCGCTTGACATGGTGCTTCTGGGCGCTCTCGGCGTCTTTGTCGCGGTCGCGGTTTACGCCTTGTTTCGACGTTCACCCGGTCGTGGCCCAGGCTCCACCCATGAGGCCGGAAATGAGTGAGCCGAAGTCGCCGTTGGAACTCCGTTCGACCCTCACCTGCCCTGAATGTGGGCATCAGGCGACCGAGACAATGCCGACCGATGCCTGCCAGTTCTTTTACGACTGTCGGGGTTGCGGCGCGGTTCTCAAGCCCAAGCCCGGCGACTGCTGCGTCTTCTGCTCCTACGGCACCGTGCCCTGCCCGCCTATCCAGATAGCGCGGGCGAACGGCGACGATGCCGCCTGCTGCCCCTAGATCACGCCGTCCCTAAACCACGCTGTCCCTAAACCACGCTGTCTTTCGGGAACTCGGGCTTGCGCTTCTCGCGCAGCGAGGCCATGCCTTCCTGCACCTCGGGCCCTGAGAAGCCCATGAACTCGAGCGCCAGTGAGGCGTCGAAGTTCGGGCCCATCATGCGCAGCCAGTTGTTGAGCGCGTATTTGGTGAAGCGGATCGCGGTCGGCGCGCCGTTGGCGAGCTTCTGGGCGACCTTGAGCGCGGTGTCCTGAAGGTCGGCATCCTCCACGCACATCGAGACCAGCCCGATGCGCTCGGCTTCCTCGCCCGACAGCGGGTCGCAGGTCAGGAGATAATATTTCGCCTTGGCCATGCCGCAGAGCAGCGGCCAGATGATCACCGAGTGATCGCCCGCGGCCACGCCGAGCCGCGTATGCCCGTCGATGATGCGCGCCTTCTTGCCGACGATCGAGACGTCGCAGAGGAGCCCCGCGACAAGTCCCGCACCGACCGCCGGGCCGGTCATCGCCGAGACCGTCGGCTTGCCGCAGTTGATGACGTTGTAGACGAGGTCGCGCGCTTCCTTCCAGGCGCGGGTCATGGTGGCGAAATCCTGGGTCATCGCTTCGACCATCTTGAGGTCGCCGCCGGCGGAGAAAGCATCGCCCGCGCCGGTCAGGATCACGCAGGCGACATCCTCGTCGCGGTCGATATCGCGCCAGACCTGGCCGAGCTCGTCATGCATGACCTGATCCACCGCGTTCAGCT
>CAZBRE010000021.1:18708-23840 GCA_964494065.1 uncultured Alphaproteobacteria bacterium | reverse complement strand
TCGCGCCAGACCTGGCCGAGCTCGTCATGCATGACCTGATCCACCGCGTTCAGCTTGCCCGGCGTATCGAGCGTGATGCGCAGGATACGGTCGGCCGGCCGGTCGAATTTGAGGCGCTCGTACTTGGCGTAGGGGTCGCTCATATCTTCTTCTCTCTTTCTTCCCAATAGGGCTCTTTCAACAGGTTCTTCTGGATCTTGCCGATCGGTGTCTTGGGGAAATCGTCGACGAACTTGACCAGGCGTGGCCGCTTGAAGCGCGCCAGACGCTCGGCGCAATGGGCGATCAGATCGTCCTCGCTAACGCTCGCCCCCGCCTTGAGCGCCACATAGGCCGCCGGCACCTCGCCCCATTTCGGATCGGGAATGCCGAAGACGGCGCATTCACCGACGCCGTCGTGCTCATAGAGCGCGCGCTCGATCTCGCTCGGATAGACGTTCTCGCCGCCGGAAATGATCATCTCCTTGGAGCGGTCGACGAGGGTGATGAAGCCGTCCGCGTCGATGGTCGCGAGATCGCCCGACCAGCCCCAGCCGTCTCCGAGCTTGAAGAAGCCCGCGGTTTGTTCGGGCTCGTCGTAATACTCGGTCATCAGATTGTCGCCGCGCGAGACGACCTCGCCGATCTCGCCGGGCGCCACTGACGACCCGTCGGGCCGCACGACGGCGGTATCGACATTGTAGGGCGCGCGCCCAACCGCGCCCAATTTCTCCGGCAGATACCAATGCCGGAGGGCTGCGATCACGCCCATCTCGGACTGGCCGTAGATCTGCGTCATCTTCACGTCGGGCAGCTTGGCCATGAATTCGCGCTGCACCCAATCGGGCATCGGCGCGCCGGCGAAGCTCATCTTGCGCCAGGTCGCATAGTTCGCCGGGTCGAAGCCCGGGTCCTGGATCACCATGTTCGCCTGGGTCGGCACCATGAAGTTCGCGGTCATGCCGGTCTCCCGCACCATCTTGGCGAAACCGTCCGGGCTCCACTGCGAGAGCAGCGTCACCGTGGCGCCGGCCAGGATCGCGGGCTGAAACATGATGTTGAGCGCGGCCACGTGGAACATCGGCGTGACGATGCCGACGATGTCGCGCTCGTCGAGCGCCTCCTCCACCATCACCGTGTGCGCCGTCACCGCCCGCGCGCGGTGGCTCGCCAGCACGCCTTTGGGTCGGCCTGTCGTGCCGCCCGTATAGGTCATGCAGAAGGGATCGCGTTCGTCCATGACGACGTCGGGCGCGCCGTCCGACACGCCGGCGATGAAATCCTCGAAGGCCTCGGAATTCGCCGCATCTCCGCCGATGACGATCCGCTTGCCGATCTGCGGTGCCGCAGCACCAACCGCGGCGACCTTCTCGGCGAAGACGTCCTCGAAGAGCAGCACCTCGACATCGGCCTTGTCGAGCACGAAGGCGAGCTCTTCGGGCGAATAGAGCACCGAGACGTTGACCAGCACGAGACCCGAGCGCGCAACTCCGAAGAAGGCGACGCCAAATTCGGGGCGGTTGCGGCTCAAGATCCCGACCTTGGCGCCCTTCTTGAGCCCCAGGTCGATGAGCGCGTTGGCGAGCTTGTTCGCTCGCGCCTCGAGCTCGCCGTAAGCGAGCCGCTCCTCGCCCCAGATGATCGCGGTCTTGGTCGGAAACCGCGCGGCCGAGCGCCGCAGCATGTCGCCGGTCAGCATGCCTCCCCTCCCCGGTCGCCTACCTTCTGATCGCCCATGCTTCGGTGGCAGGGCGCGGCGATCATGGCCAGCCAGACCGGGGCTTGCAACGTCCGAGGTGCCGCAGCGAACGCATGGCCCGGTCCCGATTTGCCGGTCATCGCGGTCTTCGGCGCCGGCCCTTGCTACGCTAAGCTTGATATCGACGAGCAACCGAAGATCGCGGGGCAGACGCATGGCTCACCGGATTGATATTGACCGCAGCAAGCGATTGGCCGACGAGCCGCATCTCGGCCACAACCGATATCACCCCGATATCGAGCCGATACTCGAAGTCGGCGAAGGCGAGGAGGTTTTCATCGATACGCGCGATGCCGTCGATGGGCAGATTGCCCCCGGCGACACGGAAGCGATCCTCGAAACCGTGGATCGGGGCGCGACCCACCCGCTTACCGGCCCCATCTACGTCAAGGGCGCGGCGCCGGGCGACGGCCTCGAGATCGAATTCCTCGACATCGAGCCCCAGCCGGTCGGCTTCAGCCTCATCCGGCCAGGCATCGGGTTTCTCCGCGACATCATGACGACGCCGTTTCTGGTCCACTGGCAAATCAAGGATGGCTGGGCCACGTCTGCGCAAATACCCGGTGTCCGCATACCCGGCGCGCCCTTCATGGGCATCTCCGCCGTGGCGCCATCGGCAAAGGAGCTGAAGGCCTGGACCGAGCGGGAGGCGCGGCTGGTTGACCGCGGCGGCCTGGCGCTGCCGCCCGATCCGGACGGTGCCGTGCCGGGAGGCAAATGCGGGCTCAGCGGACTGCGGACCATGCCGCCGCGGGAGAATGGCGGCAACTTCGACGTCAAGCAACTGACCCGCGGTGTGAAACTAACGTTGCCGGTCTTCACGGAAGGCGCCCTGTTCTCGACTGGCGACGCGCATTTCGCCCAAGGCGACGGCGAGGTCTGCGTGACCGCAGTCGAGGTCGGCGCCACGGTCTCGGTCCGGTTCAAAGTGTTGAAGGGCGCCTTCGCGAACCGCCGCTTCAAAGCGCCGATCTTCACGCGCGAGGACTATTTCGCTGATCCGCGTTTCGCCGCACCCCAGCGCTTGCTCGGCGTCATGGGCATTCCGGTCGACGCCGAGGGTGAGAACCATGGCGAGGATCTGACGCTCGCCTGCCGCAACGCCGTGCTCAACATGATGGAGCTCCTGATGGAACGCGGCTACAGCCGCGAACAGGCCTACGTGATCTGCAGCGTTGCCGTCGACCTGCGCATCAGCAACGTCGTCGACGTGCCGAACTACGTCGTATCGGCACTCCTGCCCGAAGCCATCTTCGACGGCGATTAGATCAGGCCCGGACCCAACGATGGCCGACACCCGAACCGCCCGCCCAACCGACTTTCCCGAGCGCACCGAGGTCGCGATCATCGGCGCCGGGATCGCAGGCTGCTCCACCGCCTATTTCCTCGCCAAGGCCGGCGTGCCGGCGGTGGTGCTCGAAAAGGGCCGCATCGCCGGCGAGCAGTCCTCGCGCAATTGGGGCTGGGTGCGAAAGCAGGGCCGCGACCCCCGCGAGCTGCCCGCGATCATCGAAAGCCTGAAGATCTGGCCGACGCTCGAGGACGAGATCGAAGCCGATATCGGCTGGAAGCAGGCGGGCGTCACCTATGTCGCAACCACGCAAGCGCAGATGGCCCGCTTCGAGGAATGGCTCGGTTTCGCCAAGCCCTATCAGCTCGATTCGCGCCTGCTGAGCCCCGGCGAAACCGACGAGATGCTCGGCACCTCGGGCGAGCGTTACCTGGGCGCCTTGCACACGCCCAGCGACGGCCGTGCCGAGCCCGCCAAGGCTGTTCCGGCCATCGCCAAGGCGATCGAGCGCCTCGGTGGCCGGATCATCGAGCACTGCGCCGTGCGTACGCTCGACATCGCGGCCGGGTGCGTTGCCGGCATCGTCACCGAGCACGGACGCATCGCCTGCCCGACGGTGCTGTGTGCCGCGGGCGCCTGGTCGTCGCTCTTCAACCGCAATCTCGGCATCACTCTGCCGCAGCTTCGCGTGCGCTCCTCGGTGATGCGCACCAAGCCGGCGCCGCTCGTCACCGAGTCGGCGACCTGGTGCGGCGACTTCGCTTTCCGGCGGCGGCAGGATGGCGGCTACACGATCGCCGGCGACGGCGGCGCGACCGTCGAGATCGTGCCCGACGCTTTCCGCTTCTTCCGACCCTTCTTCAACGCCCTCAAGATGAGCCGCAAGGACCTGCGGATCAGGCTTTCGGGTGAGTTCTTCCGGCAGCTAGCCATGCCCAAGCGCTGGGGACCGGACGACGTGACGCCCTTCGAGCGCACCCGCGTGCTCGACCCGGCGCCCGATGCGGCGGTGCTCGCCGAGGCGCTGGCGGCGGCGCGTGCGACGCTGCCCGGCTTTGCCGAACTCGAGATGGAGGAAAGCTGGGCCGGCATGATCGACGTCACGCCCGACGTCATCCCCGTGCTGTGCGCGGTCGAGCAGCCGAAAGGCTATTACATCGCGACGGGCTTTTCTGGGCACGGCTTCGGCCTCGGGCCCGGTGCGGGATTGTTGATGTCCGAGTTGATCATGAAGGGTGAGGCGCGGGTCGATCTCAGCCCCTTCCGCCTCAGCCGCTTCTTCGACGGCACCAAGATGACGCCCTATGGACCGATTTAGGGCACCGATATGACACCAATGAGAGGCCAGCCATGACCGCACCCGTATTTCTCCTCGTCCACGGCGCCTGGGTCGGTGGCTGGAACTGGCGCGCCGTCGCCCAGCGCATGCGCACGCAGAACCACGAGGTCTTCACACCCTCGCTGACCGGGCTCGGCGACCGCGCGCATCTGATGGCACCGTCCGTCAACCTCTCGACGCATATCGCCGATATCCTCGGCATCATCGAGAGCCATGAGCTCGAGAACGTGGTGCTCGCGGGTCATTCCTACGGCGGCATGGTGATCTCCGGCGTCGCCGCGCGGGCGGCCGGCAAGATCAAGGCGCTCGTCTATCTGGACGCGTTCCTGCCCGAGAATGGCCAGTCGGCGCTCGATCTGGTCTCACCGGAACGCCGCACACAGTTCGAGACCGCCGCCGCCGAGCACGGAGAGGGCTGGCGCATTCCGCCGATCCCCGCCAGCGTATGGGGCATCGAGAATCCCGGCCAGGCAGCCTGGCTCGACCGACATTCCGTCGACCAGCCGTTGGCTGCGATGAGCGAACCGGTGGCCCTTACCGGCGACGAGACCCGGGTCGGCAAGCACATCTATGTGCGCGCCAGCGGGTACGATCCAAGCCCCTTCAAGCAATTCGCCGACCGTGTCGCGGGGGACAAGGCCTGGACGCTTCGTACCGTCGACAGCCCCCATTTCCTGAACGTGGCGCGCCCCGACGAGGTCGCGGCGATCCTCACGGTCACGGCGGCCGGCATTTAGGCCAGTATCTAGGCCGGTATCTAGGCC
>CAZBRE010000021.1:0-18608 GCA_964494065.1 uncultured Alphaproteobacteria bacterium | reverse complement strand
GTATCTAGGCCGGTATCTAGGCCAGTATCCAGGTATACCTCAGAGGAGCCCTCGCACCAGCCCGCCGTCGACGGTGAAGTTCTGTGCCGTGATGTAACCGGCGTGACGCGAGCACAGGAACGCGCAGAGCGGCCCGAAATCCTCCGCCGTCCCAAGCCGGCCCACTGGAATCGACGCGGCCATCCGCGTCTTGGCCTCGTCGATGCTGATGCCCTCGTTCTCGGATTGCGCCGTGTAGACACGCTGCAGCGCCGGCGTGTCCATGAGACCCGGCAGCAGATTGTTCACGGTCACGCCCTTGTCCGCCACCTCGCGGGCGAGCGCCGCCATGGCGCCGGTGAGGCCCACGCGCACGCCGTTGGCGAGCGCCATGTTGGGATAGGGCTCGCGCACGACGAAGGAGGTGATGTTGACGATGCGCCCGAACTTGCGCTCGATCATGGCCGGAAGCGCGAGCCGGGCCATCTCCACGGCCGCCAGCATGTTGAGCTCCAGCGCCTTCAGCCAGTCGTCGTGGGTCTTCTCCGCGAATGGGCCAGGCGGCGAGCCGCCGGCGTTGGTCACCAGGATCGACGGTGCGCCCGCCGGCTCGCTAGCTGCGGCGAACAGGGTCCGTCGATCGGCCGGGTCGGCCAGATCGCCCTGCACATAGAAGGCGTTGTCGCCGATGTCCTTGGCGGTTGCTCTGCCCTTCTGCGCGTCGCGCCCGACCAGCACGACGCGCGCGCCGGCATCGGCCAACGCCTCGGCGCAGGCCCGCCCCAAGCCCTGCGTGCCGCCGAGCACGAGGGCGGTTTCAGAGATAATACCGAGATCCATCTACCCGCTTACTCCCCCCGACCTGAACCGCAGCCCGGCGCCTAGTGGCTGCGCCACCACGATGTGGCGTTCTGGCGCCCCGCCTCGCGGAAGCGGTCGAGCCACAGGGCGAGCTTGCGCGCCTTGGTGCCGGCGAGCCAGCGCCAGAACCGGTCGAACCGGCTCTTGAAGGTCCGGTTATAGGGACAAACGCGGATACAGATCGAGCATTCCGTGTTCTGGGAGGTCCAGAACTTGAAGCACTTCTCGGCGTCGGTCGTCCATTTGCGGATCGTCGAGAAGCTCGAGCGGTTGGGCGCTTCGGTCGTTGGATCATCGAACGGAATTGCTTTCGGCGGACAGCCGGCAGCGCAGGCATTGCAGATCTGGCAGAACTCGGTGACGCCGAAATAGTCGGGTTTATCGGGCGCGAGGGGCATGTCGGTGAAGATCTTGCCGATGCGCACGCGCGGCCCGAATTCGCGTGTGATCAGAAGCCCGTGCCGGCCGTATTCGCCCAGCCCCGCCTGCACCGCGAGTGGGATGTTGAGGCCCGTGTCGTTCATGCTCGCATGGGCCTCGTAGCCCAGATTGCGGATGTATTGGGCGAGCGACATGAGCGAAACCGCGTCCTTGGTGTAGCCCATGCCCGTCGCCGTCGCCGCGAGCGCAGACGGCACGGTCGCCGTCAGATCGTGATCCATCGCCGTGACGATGACGATCACGTGGGTCATGCGCTCGTCGACGTCGAGCGGGCGCGAGCTTTGGTCCATCCGGTTGAACTTCATCGAATAGACCCAGCGCTCGTCGTACTCGCATACCCCCACCAGATCGGCGCCGAAGAGCTTGGCGACCTTCTTGATCTCGGCCGTGGTTTCCGCGGGGCTGTCGAGCGCCCATTTCTCCGGCCAGCCCGGACCGTGCAGCGTGAAGGTGTCGTTGAAACCCTCGTGGCGGCCTTCGTCGCCCGATTTCAGGGTCGCGAAGGCTTTGGTGAAATGCCAGGCGGCGTTGCGCAGGGCATAGTCGCGCTGGGAATACCCGTCAGCCTTGCGCGCCCGAGCGTTGGGCATGATGTAGGCGGTCCAGAACTCGATCGCCTTGTCGGTCCGCACCGTCTCGTCCCAGTTGGCGCGGCTGAAGACGTCGTTCCGTTGGTCGAAGAGCTCGAAATCCTCGCCGATCTCGAAACCGGTCTCGGCATCGATGGGCTTGGCATGGGGCACGCGGTTCGGGCGATGCGCCGGCCCGGATTCGGTATCTGGCTCGGCGGCCGCGGGCTTGGCCTTGCCGCGCGTGAGGCGGCTACCGTCGATCGTCGCGATGCCAACCGTGCTCTTGTCGGTCTCGTCCTGCTTCGCCGTCACGGCTCGAATTCCTTCGTATTCGTACTAATTGCCCTCACCATGATACCAATTGGACGGCTTTGCCATAAATTCTTATTGGCGGGGCCTCTGTGAGGGAGATCAGGCCATGCCGCAGACCCCCGACCCTGCCGCGCGACCTTACCAGCCGTCGGACGAGCAGAAGGCGCTGCTGCCCGAGGTCTCGGGCAATGCGATCAACGGTCTCGGCGAGGATACGGTAAGGCGCCCCTCGCCGATCTACTGGCACCATCCTTCCAAGATCGCGCACGGCCCGGTGATGAAATGGATGCTCGAGCGGACCTCGCGCGAGCAGCCCTCGGTCGACCGTCTGCACGAGAAATTCGGCGGGCGCGGCCCCGCCGAACCCGCAGCCATCGCCGAGACCCGCACCGATGACACGCCGGAAGGCTGGAGCAAACGGCTCAAGGATTTCGCGCTCGCCCATGAAGCCGATCTCGTCGGCGTCGCGCCGCTCGACCCCGACTGGGTCTTCGAGGGCTACGACTGTGACGCCGACTGGATCATCGTCCTCGGCATCGCCATGGACCAGCCGCGCCTTGCGGGCGTCTGGCCCGAAGTCGCCTCGGTCGAAGAGGTCATGGCGGCCTATAACCGTGGCGACCGGGCGGCGAAGGCGCTCGCCGACCATATCCGTGGGCTCGGCTGGGACGCCCACGGCCATGGCGGGCCGATCGCGGGCCCCGTCACCATGATCCCGGCGGCGCTGGCCTGCGGTTTCGGCGAGCTCGGCAAGCACGGCTCGATCATCAACCGGCACTACGGCTCGTCCTTCCGTCTCGCGGCGGTGACGACCTCGGTCCCGCTCGTCGCCGATGCGCCCGACAGCTTCGGCGCCGACGACTTCTGCGCGAGCTGCCAGGTCTGCGCCCGCGCCTGTCCGCCCCAGGCGATCGCGCATGAGAAGCAGACCGTGCGCGGCACGACCAAATGGTATGTCGATTTCGATAAATGCGTGCCGTATTTCAACGAGACCTATGGCTGCGGCATCTGCATCGCCGTCTGCCCATGGAGCCGGCCCGGCACCGCCCCGCGTCTGGCGGAGAAGATGGCGCGGCGAAAGACGGAGAAGACCTGAAGAGTGGGACACCGTTGGCACCCCTTTCCCGTATGTGGAGAGGGAGTATGTCGGTATGCTACACAGGACAAAAATCCCACGAGAATCAAAGAGTTACCGTACCACCGCCGATCGCTAGATCGCCCGGACGGGGCATGGAATCATTTGTTCCTGTTTCATTCCAAACCATGCGTCATGCCGCCATGCCGCGCCGCCCGGACACCGAACCCGCGACCCTCGCCGACCTCGCCCGCGAGAACATCAACGTCTGGGCCTGGTGCGAGAGCTGCTGCCATCATGGCGTCATCGAGACGGCGCTTCTAATCGCGCGGCTCGGCCCCGCCAGCCCGGTGCCTGATCTCGCGCGGCATCTGCGCTGCTCGGCCTGCGGCTCGAAGGACTTGCACGCCCGGCCCGATTGGCCGAGCCTTGGCGTCGTCGCCCGCCACTGAACCTATCTTCAATGTGCAATCTCTATAACTTCACCAGCCCGGCCGACGCGGTTCGGCACTATTTCGATCTCCTTGGCCCGATCTCGTGGAACTTCGAGCCGCTGCCCGAGATCCATCCAACCGACCGCGCGCCGATCGTGCGCCTCAATGAACGCGGCGAGCGTGAGCTGGTGGCGCTCCGCTGGTGGCTGGTGCCGCGCTGGGCGAAGGAGGTGAACCAGAAATACACGATGTTCAACGCCGCCGCCGAGACGCTTTCGGAGCGCGCCTCCTTCCGCGAGCCCTTCAAGACGCAGCGCTGTCTGGTGCCCGCCGACGGCTTCTACGAATGGCCGGTGATCGAGGGCAAGAAGGTAAAGCACTGGCTGGGTCTGAAGGATGGCGGCCTCTTCGCCATGGCGGGCTTGTGGGAGCGCGCCGAACAGCTTCCCGACGGCCCGCTCGAAAGCTTCACCATCGTCACCACGGCCGCGAACGACCTGGTGACCCGTTATCACCCGAAGGGCCGCATGCCGGTGATCCTCGACCGGTCGGCTTTCAAGGCCTGGCTCGATCCCGAAACGCCGATGGACGAGGTCCGCGAGCTGATCGAGACCTATCCCGACGAAGCGATGGCGGCGAGGAAGGCGGCGTAGCCGGCGGTGTCATCCCCGTGTGCCGGGCGGCGGCGGGTCTTCGGGCGGGCCGGCGAAGCATTGCGCGATCGCCATCCACTGCGCCGCCGCTTCGCCCGTCGTCTTGATGTTCGTATCGGCGACGTTGCGCGTCTGCGTCACGACCTGACAGAACGCGACTGCATCGCCCTCCACGAGATTCTCGCTATTCTCCTCGTTGAACAGCCATTGGCCGCCGGACGGCGCAGTAAGACGCACCTGCGGCGGCGGGCCGGGCGGCTCCTGGCCCCGGACGGAAAAGGTCCAGCCATAGGTCTTCACCCCGAGCACGGCGACATTCTTGATCCGGTCGCTCTCCCGCCGCGATTTGCCCAAAAGGTCGAAGACCTCCTGGCCGTGCGCCCAGGTTTCCATCTGGCGCGCGGTGATGCTCATGCGCGCGCTCATGCCCGGCCCGGCCCATTTGAGCCGCGCCTTCGGATCGGCGGCGGCGAAGCGCTCGGCCATCCCCGAATAGAAGTCTTGCCATTGCTCGAACAGCTCCCGCCCCGCAACGCCGCCAAGCCACTGATGGCTGAAGGCGAGATGGCCGGTGCCGTCCCCCATGGCCGTGGCGAGCCCGGCGAAGAGCGCGTCGAACGCGTCCACGTCGGTGAGCGACAGATCGGCGGCGACGTTGAAGAAATGAAGATGCGTCAGCACGTCGTCGACCGACCAGTTCTTGAACTTGGTCGAGCGTGCCCAGTCGCCATCCTGGAGCGGCTCCAGCAGCTCGGCCAGCACGTCGCATTCCTCACGGAAATCGTGCGCTTCCTCGATCACGTTTTCGTCTCCTCCACCTCGACCAGACGGCTCTTATGCGCCTCGCGCGGCAATGCTCCGGATGGCACCCATTCAAATGCGGCCGACACCCGAAGGGTCTCGCGCAGATGCGCATTGATCCGCTCGCCCAAGGCGTCGAGGTCGCCCGCCCCTACATTGGCTCCGTGTTCGATGCGAAGGCGGAGCGGCGGCGTCACCTTCGGGCCCGGCTTGTCGAGCACAATTCGGAAGACCCCGGTGACGTCCGGCCGGAAGGCGAAGACCGCATTCTGGATCGCGGCCGGATAGACGTTGGCGCCCTTGACGATCAGCATGTCGTCGGCGCGGCCGATGATGCGGAAGCGCATGCCCGGCGTGCCCGAGGGGCACGGGCTTGTGAACACCTCCGCCACGTCGCCCATGGCGTAGCGCAGGAACGGCCCGCCCCGCCATTGCAGGAAGGTCCAGACCATCTCGCCCACCGCCCCGTCGGCGAGGGCTATGGGCGCCCGCGTTTCCGGGTCGATCAACTCGAGGATGCAGTGGTCGCCCGAGACGAAATACATGCCGCTGAACTGATCCGCGGGCTCCTCGAGCGAGATCGCGTGGAAAGCATGGCCGCCGCCGGTGTGATCGAAGATCGCCGCGCCGCCGAAGCCTTCCGACAGCGCCGCGCGGACCGCCGGATCGCCGCCGCCCGGCTCGCCGGCGCAGAAGAAGCGCGTGATGCCGAGGGCATCGGCCGGCGCACCCGTGTGCTTGCGGCATTCCTCGATCAGGTGCTGGCCGAAGGACGGCGTGGCGATCATGGCGCTCGGCCGCGTCAGTTGCACGAAGTCGAGCACGCGCTTGGTCCCGCCCTCGATGCCGACCGGCACGCAGGCCGCGCCCAGATGCATGATACCCTGGCTGAGCGGCAGGCCACCCGTGAACATGCTGAGCGAGAGCGCCTGGATCATCGCGTCGCCCGGCCGGATGCCGCAGCGCCAGTATTTCCGCGCGTGCATCTCATTCACCACGTCGACATCGGCTTGCGTTAGCGCATAGAGCGTCGGCATCCCCGTGGTGCCCGAAGTCGCGTTGATGCGCACCACCTCGTCGCGGGGCGCGCAGTTCAAGAGCGCCAGGGGATCGCCCTGCTCTGCCAGGCCCTGCTCCTGCGCCGCGCGGTGCTCGTCCTTGGTCATGAGGGGGATCTGTACGAAGTCCTCCCACGACCGCACGTCGTCGGGTGTCAGGCCGACCGCGTCGAACTTTGCACGATAGAACGGCGAGCGCTCGTAGTCGTAGCGGAGCTGCGGGCCGAGACGCTCCCACTGCAGATCCCGCAGCGCCTCCGCCGAGAGTGTCTCGATCCCCGGGTTCCAGAGGGATTGGCTATTGGGCGGGCGGTTTAAGGTCATCGTTCAACCGCCCCTACTCGTCATCCCCGCGAAAGCGGGGATCCACGCGTCGCCTGTCCTGGAGTCCCGCTTTCGCGGGAATGACGAGGTGGTGATGTCTGGCGAGCTACCCATCGGGCTCGCAGAGCTCGAAGCGCACGCCGCTAGTGCTGGCGGGCTCGAAGAAGACGACCTGCCCGTGCGCGCCCTGACGCGGGAATCCCGCCATCGGCTTCGCTCCCACCGCTTCGACGGCCTCAGTCGCCGCCGCCAGCCCCTCGACGCGGAAGGAGATGTGGTTCACCCCCGGCGCCTCGCCCATGACGTCCTTGGCGAAACCGTCGTTCTCGCTGGTGTATTGCAGGAGCTCGACGGTGACGTTGGCGGCGGCGAACTCGGCGATGCGGAGGCCGACATCCGCCATCTCCTTCGTCTTCACCGGGCCGGCACCGAAGAGCTTGGTGAAAAGCGTCACGGCCGCGTCGAGGTCGGGCACGATCACGCCGATATGGTCGACGATCGGGCGGGTGTCGGTCTCGCTCATGTCCGGGCGCTCCTCAGCTTTTCCGTGGCGGCTTCGTCTACCGTGAAGCTCGCGGCATCGACGACGACGCCGTAATCCTCGGCCGCCCGTGCAACCGAGACCAACTCGTTGCGCACATCCTCGGCGACCAGCGCGGCGGGTCGCTCGAACGGATCGCCATATCCGCCGCCGCCGCCCGCTTGCTGGCGATAGACGACCCCGGTCGGGATGTTGCGGACGACCTCCTTGGCGCGCGGAACGCGTTCCGCGCCGTCTGGATAGCACAGCACGAGCGTGTTACGCGGCCCGTCCGCGCCGCCGAAGAGCCCAAAGGCGCGCGCGCCCTCTTCCAGCCCGTCGCCGAAGGCGATGCCGGTCAGCTCCGCGCCCTCGATCTCGAATTCGCATTCGGTGCCGTAGCCGCCGCGCCAATGTCCGGGCCCCGCAGAATCGGTCCAGTATTCATGCTTCACTAGGACGTGCGGGTCCTGGATCTCGAACATCTCGTAGTCCTGGGCGAGGAGACCGCCGGCGCAGTTGATGAGCCCGATATGGTCGTAGCCGTCGGCCCCCGCGGTCGCGCCCGACCCACCCTTGAGCGCCAGAAACAGGATATCGACATACGGCCGAAGGCCGTGACGCGGGTCCTTGCCGACGATGGCGAAGTTCATCGAGCGGTTCCAGCCCGCGCTCACCATGCCGGGCAGCGCCTGCGCGAAGGCGCGGAAGATGGCGTCGGAGGTCGGCCCGCAGATCGAGTTGCCGAAGGTGGTCGCTGCCGGATAGGCGGCGTTCAAGAACGAGCCCTCTGGGTTCACGATGTTGATCGGCCGCACGATCCCGTCATTGTGCGGGATGTCCGGGTTGATCAGCATGAGGAAGGTCAGCATCACCGCCGAAGCGGTCGAGGAGAACGGCGCGTTGACGAAGCCCGGCGTCTGCGGGTCGGTGCCGGTGAAATCGAAGGTAACCTCGTCGCCCTTCACGGTGACGGCGAGGCGGATGGTCATCTCCGAGCCGTCGCGCACGCCGTCGTAGTAGACCGTGCTCTTGCCCTCGTAAGTGCCGTCGGGCAGGCCGGCGATCTCCTTGCGGATCATCCGCTCGGTCGACTGGAACAGCTCGTCGATATGCGCGAGCATGGTGTCCGCGCCGTAACGGTCGAACAGCCCTTTCACCCCGCGTTCGCCCACCGTACAGCCGCCGATCTGCGCCTTGATGTCCTCCTGCACCACCTCGTAGCGGACGTTGGCGAAGATGAGGTCCCAGACGTCGCGGCGCAGCTTCCCCTTCTCGTGGAGCTTCACCGGCGGAATCCGGAAGGCCTCCTGCCAGACCTCGCGCGCCTCTGGATTGTAGCCGCCGGCGACCGCGCCGCCGATATCGGCCTGATGGCCCTTGCAGGCCGACCAGGCGACGAGCGCGCCGTCGTGGAAGATCGGCTTGAAGATCGCAACGTCGGCGTTCTGGTTGCCGCGCGTGAAGACATCGTTGTGGATGATCGTGTCGCCCTCGGCGATGTCGTCGCCGAAATACTCCACGATGTACTCGCAGACCGGCTGCAGCGCGAAGGCGAGCACGGGGATGTACTCGGTCTGCTCGAGCATGCGGCCCTTGGCGTCGTACAAGCCCGTCACGAAGTCGCGCGCCTCGTTCAGGATCGGCGAGCGCGTGGTGCGCAGCAGCGTCAGCCCCATCTCCTCGGTGATCGACTTGAAGCGCCGTTGCAGGACCGAGACGAGGACCGGATCGATGGTGACAGTTGCGGTCATGATCCCTTCTCCATCACGAAGCTGCCCAGCTCGTCGCAGCCGAGCCCATAGCCGCCCGGCAGCAGCACGGTCGTGTTGACCTGCTCGACGATCGCCGGCCCCTCGATGCGCTGGCCGTGGCGCAGCTTGTCGCCGTCATAGACGGCCACCTCGCGGAAATCGCCCTCATGGGGCAGGAAGACCGGGCGCGCACCCTTGCGCGCGCACTCGGCGGCCGCCTTCACCCGCGCCTCCCGGGCGATCGGCGGCTTTTCGGTGATGCCGGTCGCCGACAGCCGCAGATTAACCAGCTCGATCGCCGTGCCGTCGCTCTCCAGGTCATAGCCGTAGAGCCGGTTGTGGGTGCGGTGGAGGCGCCCGGCGATGGCATCGATATCGGGCCGGTTCAGCTCGGCTTCGGGCACGTCCACGCGAACTTCGTGATACTGCCCCAGATAGCGCAGATCGAGCGCGTAATCGAAGCGCCGCGCCTCCAGCCCGATCCCCTCGCCGGCCAAGGTCGCGTTTGCCTCATCCAGCATCGAGCGAAGCGCCGACTGGAAGCGGTCCGTGTCGAGTCCCCCGGTACTGAACGGCGTGTGATAGCTCCGCACATAGTCGTGCTTGAGGTCGGAGCACAGCATGCCGGCGGCGCAGAAGATCGAGCTCTCGCGCGGCACCAGGATGCGGGCGATCTCAAGCTCCTCGGCGATCATGGCGGCGTGGATCGGCCCCGCGCCGCCTGCGCAGATCAGCGGGAAGTCGCGCGGGTCGAAGCCCTTCTGCACCGTGATCTCGCGGATGCCCGAGGCCATGTTGACGTTCATCACCCGGAACATGCCGTATGCCGCCTCGGCGAGCGACAGGCCCAACGGCTCTGCGATTTCCCGCTCGATCGCCGCTGCGGCGGCGTTTCGGTCGAGCGCCATGCCGCCGCCGGCGAAGAACTCCGCGCTCAGATAGCCCAGCACCAGGTTGGCGTCCGAGCAGGTCGGAAGCGTGCCGCCGCGGCCGTAGCAGGCTGGGCCGGGATCGGCGCCGGCACTGGCCGGGCCCATGCGCAGCAGCCCGCCCTCGTCGATCCAGCCGATCGAGCCGCCGCCGGCGCCGATCGTGTTGATTTCCAGGCTCGGCAAGGCGAGCGCGTGCTTGGCGATGCGGGCATCGGTGGTGAGCTCGGGCGCGCCGTCGCGGACCAGCGCGGCATCGAAGCTCGTCCCGCCCATATCGACGGTGATGAAGCTGCGCTCGCCATGCGGCTCGGAATAGGCCAGCCCCGCGACGGGCGCCGCCGCCGGTCCCGACAAGAGCGTGCTCGCCGCCAGCTTCGCCGCCACGCCGGGCGTCGTGACGCCGCCATTCGACTGCATGATCAGCAGAATGCCGCCGAACCCCGCCGCGTCGAGCCGGGCGGTCAGGTTGGTCAGATAGCGATCGAGGATCGGGCCGACCGCCGCGTTCAGCACGGTAGTCGAGACCCGGTCGTAGAAGCGCACCTGTGGCAGCACATTGGAAGACGCAGAGCAATAGACTCCCGGAAACGCGGCCTCGAGCCGCTTCGCGGCGGCGGCTTCGTGGGCCGGGTTCGCGTAGGCATGCATGAAACAGATGGCGACGGCCTCGACCCCGGCCTCGCGGAAGCGTGCGACGGCATCGTCGACATCGCTCTCGTCGAGCGGCGCGCGCACCGTGCCGTCGGCCAGCACGCGCTCGCCGACCGGCCGCCGCAGCCAGCGCGGCACCAGGGGCTCGGGCGGCTTCGCCTTGTTGTCGTAGGTTTCCTCGCGGATCCCGCGGCGCATCTGCAAGGCGTCGCGGAAGCCCTTGGTCGTGATCAGCCCCGTTTTGGCGATCCGCCCCGTCAGCACCGCATTGGTCGTCACTGTTGTGCCGTGGACGATGATCTCGACCTCGGCCAGGAAGGCTTGCAACGCCGTATCGTGCGCCGCGGCCATGCGCTCCAGCCCTTCGACGACCGCGCGCGAGGGATCGTCGGGCGTTGAGAGGACCTTGTAGATCCCTGTGGCACCGCCCGCCTCCATCAACAGGAAGTCGGTGAAGGTCCCGCCGACATCGATGCCGATCTTATAGCGCGCCATGATCCCCCGTATTTTCGCTCACATATGTCAGCTCACATCCGTCCGCTCACATGCGCCCGCTCAGAAGAGCTGGCCCTTGTTGACCTGCCCGCCGTCGATGGTGATCACCGTGCCGGAGGTGTAGCTCGAGAGATCGGAGACGACGAACGCCGCCATGCGCGCGATCTCTTCGGGCGTCGCGGCCCGGTTGAAGGGGAGCGGGTCGAACAGCTCGGCGTAGCGCTCCTCGTCGCCGAAGCGGTCGCGCGCGGTTTTCTTGAAAAGCGTGATGAGGCGGTCGGTCGCGACCGGCCCCGGATTGATGGCGACGACGCGGATGCGGTCCATGGGGCTGCTGCCGCCGAGCGCACGGGTGAAGGCCATGAGCGAGGCGTTGCCGGCCGCGCCGGCGATGTACGAGGCGACCGGCTTCTCGCCGCCCGTGCCGATGATGTTGAGAATCGTGCCCTGCCCCCGCGCCTTCATCGCCGCATAGAACTCGCGGGTGATGTTGATGTAGCCGAAGACCTTCAAGTCCCACGCCGCGCGCCAGGTCGCCTCGTCGATCTCGTCGATGCGCCCGCCCGGGATGGCGCCCGCGTTGTTGACCAGGATGTCACAGTCATCGACGCAGGCCTTGGCGAAGGCCAGCTGGTTCTCGCTTTTGGACAGATCGAGCGGATAGGTCTCGACCGACACATTCGCGCTCGCGCGCACCGCCTCTTTCACTGCATCGAGATTGGCCGCCGTGCGCGCGGCAAGGCGAAGGTTGCAGCCGAGCGCCGCCAGCTGCAGCGCGATGGCGCGGCCGATCCCCTCGGACGCCCCGGTGATCGCGACCGTCTTGCCTTCGAGATTGAAGTCCATTCTAAGCCTCCCTCGGCTCGTTATTTTGGCCGTTCGACGACCTTGACGACGCCGGTGGCCGCCGCCACCACGTCGCGGCCTTGGTTCAGCAGGCGCGCCTCGACATGGCGCGTCCGCGTGCTGCCGCCCGTGGGTCCCGACTCGCACGACACCGGCCCCGGCCCGATGGCGCTCACGAAGTTCACCGTCATGGTTACCGTCATGCCGTACCACTGGCGGGGCTCCTCGGCGTCGGCGTAGGCGCCGGCGGCGATCCCGATATCGAGCAAGGCCGCGATCAGTCCGCCATGGACGATGCCCGCCCGGTTCAGATGCTCGTCGCCGAACGCGCTCTCCAGCACCAGCCGGCCGCCGCCCCATTCGGCGACGTAGATCGGCATATGCTCGGAGAGCATCGGCACACCGTCAATTTCTTCCCGCATGGCCCCGCTTTATGCTGCCGGTTTCGCGCCAGACTACCGTGCTGCCCCGGTCCAGGCGACAGTCCGAGAATTGCTCTGGACGAGGGATGGGCATGCGCGCCGATGTCGGATTGCCGCCCAAAACGGTGAAAGCGGCCCCCGAAGGAGCCGCTTTCTCAGGTTCGAGGCGGCCGTATAACCCGCCCGCCCTTGCATCCCCGCTTACTACTTCTTGGGCAGCTTCGAGACGATGCCCTCGACGTAGTAGTTCATGCCGTGCATGTCATGGTCGGACATGACCTTGCCCGTGGCCACGATCACCTTGCCGTCCTGGTCCTTGACCGGTCCCTGGAACGGATGGAGCTTGCCGGCCGCGATGGCCGCCTGCTTTTCCATCACCAGCGTTTTCACATCGGCCGGCACGGCCGGGCCGAAGGGCGCCAGCGTGATGATGCCGTCCTTGATGCCGCCCCAATAGGCGCCCGACTTCCACGTGCCTGCCATCACCTGCTTGGCGATCTTGGTGTAATAGGCGCCCCAATTGTGGACGGTCGCCGTCAAATGCGCCTTCTTGCCGTGCTTCGACATATCGGAGTGATAGCCGATTGCATAGACGCCCTTGGCCTCGGCCGCCTGCACCGTCGCGGGCGAATCGACGTGTTGCGTGAGGATGTCGGCGCCCTGGGCGATCAGCGTCTCGGCCGCCTGGCGCTCCTTGCCCGGATCGAACCAGGATCCGGTCCAGATCACGCGGACCTGCGCCTTGGGATTGACCGAGCGCACGCCCATGGTGAAGGCGTTGATGCCGCGGATGACCTCGGGGATCGGGATCGCCGCCACGTAGCCCAGATTGTTCGACTTGGTCATCTTGCCCGCGACCACGCCGGTCAGATAGCGGCCTTCATAAAAGCGCGCGAGGTAGGTGCCGACGTTCTTGGCCGTCTTGTCGCCGGTGGCGTGCATGAAGACCGTATTCGGGAACTTCTTCGCGACGCGCAGCGTGTAGGGGCCGTAGCCGAACGACGTGGTGAAAATGAGCTTGTGGCCGCTCCGCGCCAGGCGCCGGATGATGCGCTCCGAATCGGGGCCTTCCGGCACCTTTTCGATGTAGCGCGTGGAAACCTTGCCGGCGAGGTTCTTCTCCATCTCCTTGCGGCCGACGTCGTGCTGGTAGGTCCAGCCGGCATCGCCGATCGGGCTCACATAGACGAAGCCGACCTTGAGCTGCTCGGCCTGCGCCGCCGTGGCGAGGCTCACGGCCACAGCCGCGGCCGCAGCGCCTTTCACTATCGTTGCCAGTTGCATTCCGTTCTCTCCCTTCCCGTCGATGTTTCGATATGCGTTTTGCGTTCCATTAGCTTCTTGGGCGTTTCCCGTTTTCCGAGATTTCTTGATACGTCAGCTTGTTGGATGAAATGGCTTGCCGAGCGATGCCGGCGCGTTCAGACGGATCATCGCGGCATCGCGCGAGATCAGCACCAATACCACAATCGTAGCCAAGAACGGCAGAGCCGTCAGCAATTGTTGCGGCAAGCCAATGCCTTGGGACTGCGCCCAAAGATTGAGGATGGTGAGCCCGCCGAACAGCCAGGCGCCGACCAGCACCCGCGCCGGCCGCCAGGTCGCGAAGACCACCAGCGCCAAGGCGATCCAGCCGCGTTGGGCCGTCATGTCCTGCTCCCAGCCCGGCGTCAGCACCAGCGAGAGATAGGCCCCGCCGAGCCCCGCCATCGCGCCACCGAAGGCGACGGCGATATAGCGGATCTTGATCACCGAATAGCCGAGCGCATGCGCCGCGTCGTGCGATTCGCCGACCGCGCGCAGGATCAGCCCGCCGCGCGTCTTGTAGAGGAACCAGGTGACGAGACCGAAGAGCACGATCGAGAGATAGAGCAGCGGGTCGTGCTTGAAGAGCAGCGGGCCGAGCAGCGGAATGTCGGCCAGCAGCGGGATATTGATCATGCCGATCGAGCCCGCGAGCTTCTTGCCCTCGAAGGGAATGCCGACGAAGGCGCTGAGCCCGATGCCGAAGATCGTGAGCGCCAGCCCCGTCGCCACCTGATTGGAGACCAGCGACAGCGTCAGCACGCCGAACAGCAGCGACATCAGTACGCCGGCCGCGACGGCGAAGAGGATGCCGACGACGAAGCCGTATTCGTAGGCGCCGATGAAGCCGGCAACGGCGCCCATCAGCATCATGCCCTCGACGCCGAGGTTGAGGACGCCCGACTTCTCCACGATCAGCTCGCCGAGCGCCGCGAAGATCAGCGGCGAGGCGCCTTTCAGCGTCAGGATCAGGAGCTGGACGATCTGGTCTTCGTTCATTCGCCCGCGCCCCCTTCGGGCACCGCCCCGGCGGTGCTTCGGGCCGGGCGGATTACCTTGATGCGGAAGCGGATCAGCACTTCCGAGGCCAGCACGAAGAACAGCAGCAAGCCCTGGAACATGCCCGCGATCGCCGGCGGCAGGTTGAGCTCGAACTGCAGCTCGTCGCCGCCAAGGAACATGAGCGCCATCAGGAGCGCCGCGATGGTCATGCCGACTGGGTGCAGCCGGCCGACGAAGGCGACGATGATGGCGACGAAGCCGTAGCCCGGCGTGAACTTGAGCGGCAGCTGCTTGATCGGCCCGGTGATCTCGATGAGGCCGGCCAAGCCCGCCGCGCCGCCCGCCACGAGAAAGCTCAGCCAGACAACGCGCCGCTGGCTGAAGCCGGCATATTGGGCGGCCTGGATCGCCTGGCCGACCACGTCGACCTTGAAGCCCTGCAGCGCCCGGGTCATGAAGAGCCAGCCGATCACGATCGCGACCACGGCGAACAGCACCGAGGTGCGCGCGCTCTCGAAGATCACGCCGAAGAGCAGGCCCGGCGGAAACTCACGCGACTGCGGGAAGGACGAGCCGCCCGGATCGAGCAGCGGCCCGGTGATCATGTACTTCCATAGCTCGATAGCGACGTAGGTCAGCATCAAGCTCGTCAGGATCTCGTTGACATTGAAGCGGTTACGCAGGAAGGCCGGGATTGAGCCCCAGACCATGCCGCCGACCATCCCGGCCAGCACCATGAGCGGCAGCACGTACCAGCTATCGTCGGGATAGAAGGCGAGCGCCATCGAGCCTCCGCAGACCGCGCCGACGATGAGCTGGCCCTCGGCGCCGATGTTCCAGACATTGCCGCGGAAGCCGATCGAAAGCCCGATGGCGCAAATGACGAGCGGCGTTGCCTTGACCAGGAGGTCGGCGATGCCCGGCAACGTCGTCAGTGGGGCGATGAAGAAGGCATAGATGCCCGCCGCCGGGTTCTTGCCGAGCGCGGCAAAGAGGATGGCGCCGACGATCACCGTCGCCGCGAGCGCCATCACCGGCCCGCCGTAGCGCATCCATTGCGAAGAGGCGACGCGCGGTTCGAGCTTAATGCGCATCCGCGGCCTCCGTCTGCGACGGCGCAGTCCCGCCGCCCTCCGTCCGCGCCGCGAAGTCGCCGCTCATCCAGAGGCCGATCTCCTCGATCGTGATCTCGCCGTTGTTGACCACGGGCGAGAGGCGGCCCTCGGCGATCACGGCGAGGCGGTCGCAGATCTCGAAGAGCTCATCGAGATCTTCTGAAACCACGAGAACCGCCGTGCCGGATTTCTTGAGCTCCATGATTGCGCGGTGGATGGTCGTCGCCGCCCCGACATCGACGCCCCAGGTCGGATAGGCGAGGAGGAGCAGCCCCGGCTCGAGCCCGATCTCGCGCCCGATGATGAATTTCTGCAGGTTGCCGCCGGAGAGGCTGCGCGCCTCGGCCTCGACGCCAGCAGATTTGACGTCGTAGGCTTCGCGCACCTTGCCGGCGTAATCGGCGATCCGGGCGAACTGGATCAGCCCATTACGCACCATGCCGGTGCGATAGCCCGTCAGGAGCGCGTTCTTGGCGAGGCTCATCTCCGGCACCGCGCCGCGGCCGAGGCGCTCTTCGGGCACGAAGGCGAGACCGAGCGCGCGCCGGGCCGCCGGACCAATGCGCCCGCAGGATTTGCCGTCGATCTTGACCGCGTCGTTGTCGGCGACCGGCTTCTCGCCGGAGAGTGCCATCAGGAACTCCTTCTGGCCGTTGCCCGCAACGCCGGCGATGCCCAGCACCTCGCCGCCGCGCACGGTGAGGTCGATATCCTTCAACGTCGTCCCGAACGGATCGTCGGAGGGAAGCGAGAGCTTCGTCACCTCAAGGCGGGGCGCTCCACCGCTCGCCTGCGCGGCGCGGTCGATCACCGGGATCTCGCTGCCGATCATCATCTCGGCGAGGCTCTTGGGCGTTTCGTTGCGCGGATCGCAGACCGCGACCACCTTGCCGCCGCGCAAGACCGTCGCGTCGTCGCAAAGCTCGCGGATCTCCTCGAGCTTGTGCGAGATGTAGAGGATCGAACAGCCCTCCGAGCCCAGGCGCTTGAGGGTGACGAAGAGCTTCTCGACCTCCTGCGGCGTCAGCACGCTGGTCGGCTCGTCCATGATCAGCAACTTGGGGTTCTGCAGCAGGCAGCGCACGATCTCCACGCGCTGACGCTCGCCGACCGAGAGCGCGTGGACGTGCTGGTGTGGGTTGATCGGCAGGCCGTAGCGCTCGGAGATCTCCGAGACCCTCCCCGCCAGGGATTTCAAGTCCCCCGCCCCCTCCATGCCGAGCGAGATGTTCTCCGCCACCGTCAACGTGTCGAACAGGTTGAAATGCTGGAACACCATGCCGATGCCGAGCCGCCGCGCATGGGCGGGGTTTTGGATCATCGTCGGTTCGCCGTTCCAGAGGATCTCGCCGGCATCGGGCCTGACCACGCCGTAGATGATCTTGACCAGCGTGGACTTGCCCGCCCCGTTCTCGCCGAGCAGCGCATGCACGCCGCCGGGCGCCACGGCGAGGCTGATATTGTCGTTGGCGAGCACGCCCGGATACTGCTTGGTGATGCCGCGCAGCTCGAGCTGCGGCGTGCCGTGGTCCCGGCGATGGGAGATATCGCCTAGCGCGCTGGTGGCCGTGTTGTCCGGGGCATCCGCCGTCATGGCTGGTCCGTTCAGTAGAGGATCTTGTCGGGCTTGGCGTCCCAGGCATCGAAGGCGACGCGCCCTTCCTCGGCCAGGAGCTGCTCGTTGGGGATGGTGCGTTGATCGAGCGGGCGCGCGACCTCGCGGTAAAGCTCGTCGTCGTCGAAGCCGATGCGCGCCGCATCCTCGCGGGTGTTGGCATAGTAAATGTGGTCGATGCGGGCCCAGAAGATCGCCGAGAGACACATCGGGCAGGGCTCGCAGCTCGTATAGATTTCGCAACCCTCGAGCTTGAACGAGCCGAGTTTGCGGCAGGCCTCGCGGATCGCCGTCACTTCGGCATGCGCCGTCGGATCGTTGGCCGAGGTCACCTGGTTGAAGCCCTCGGCGATGATCGCGCCATCCTTGACCACGACAGCGCCGAAGGGCCCGCCTTTGTTCGCGTCCATCATCTCGTGCGAGAGGGCGATGGCGCGGCGCATGAAGTCGGCCCTGGACATCTCTTGCGTCATGCCGAGCGCTCGATCGCGGCGCTGGCCATGATTTGGTCGTGCTTGCGCAGAATCTCCGCCGCCACGGCGACCGCGATCACCGCCGGCGCCTTGCCGCCGATGCCTTCGATGCCGATCGGGCAGGTGAGCCGCGCCAAATGCGCGTCGGTGAGCCCGCGGCTCTTCAATTGCCGCTCGAAACGCGCCCGTTTGGTCGCCGAGCCGATCAGCCCCAGATAAGCGAAGTCTCCTCGCCGCAGCACCGCCTCGACGATTTCCAGATCGATGGCGTGGCTATGCGTCATCACGAGGAAGAACCCGCCGGTCGCCGCGTCGTCGATCTTCGCCTCATAGTCTTCGGTGACGTGCCGCACGACGTTGCCCGGCAAGTCTTCGGGGAACTGCTCGGCGCGGCTGTCGACCCAGTCGATATGCGCCGGCACGCCCGCAAGCACGCCTACCAGCGCCCGCCCGACATGGCCGGCGCCGAAAAGCGTGAGCCGCAGCCCCTTGGGCCGCAACACCTCGTAGAGGAGGTCGTCGTGTTCGGCCGACTCCGCGCCTTCGGCCAGCATACGCCGCGCCCGCTGCACGACCGCCTTGTTGCCTGTGAGCTTGTCGCCGCCGGTCGTGAAAGGCGTCACGGTCAGGTGGCGCACCGGCGGCGCGCCGAGATCGGTGACGATCACCGCGGGCTCACCCTCGGCCTGCGCGGCGCGCAAGGTTTCGATCCAGGGCGGCAATGCCGCCTCTAGTTCGAGGCGTTCCAGCAGCAGATCGACTTGTCCGCCGCAGCACTGGCCGAGCGCGGGGCCGAGCGGCAGCGCCTCGCGCCGCACCGTCTCGCCGCTCTCCAGCATCTCGCGTGCGAGCGCAATCGCCCGGTATTCGAGCGTGCCGCCGCCGATCGTGCCCTTGACGTCTTTGGGGCCGACCAGGATACGCGCGCCCACCCCGCGCGGGGTCGAGCCATCGGCGCGGATCACCGT
>CAZBRE010000020.1:16086-42644 GCA_964494065.1 uncultured Alphaproteobacteria bacterium | reverse complement strand
CCACGCTGATGGGCGACGACGTCGAATCGCGCCGCGAATTCATCCAGACCCACGCGCTCGAAGTCGCCAACCTCGACGTTTAGGCCTCATGCCCCGGCCACTTCCCCGAGTGCCATCCCGGACTTGATCCGGGGTCCATCGGCTGTGCGGGGAAAGCGCCGACGGTTCCCATATTTGACACAGTCTGTCACCCCGGCTCTTCGGCCGGGGTGACAGACCGTGTGTTCCGCAAACCATCCTGACACCCTTTGTCAGTAGCCTGCGATCCCGTGATTTGATTATCGCGCACGGGTATGGAACAATCCCGGCGGTCGATGAACCACGGATGGCGCGCCTCTAACGATGGCGCGCGTGCTTTATGTGCCGCCTCCTTGCCTATCTGGGCCCGCCTGTGCGGCTTGATCGTCTGATCACCGAGCCGGCGCATTCGCTTGTCGAGCAGTCCTACAAGCCGCGCGAGATGACCTCGGGGCATGTGAATGCCGACGGCTTCGGCTTCGGCTGGTACGACCGCGCCGAGCGGCCCGAGCCTTACGTCTATCGCAGCGTGCTGCCGATCTGGAACGACGATAACCTCGCCGACCTCTGCGCCTTCGTGAAGGCGGATTGCGTGATGGCGAATGTGCGCAGCGCCACGCCCGGCCAATTGCTCGCCGCCGCCAACACCCAGCCCTTCGTCTCCGGCGCGCTCTCGGTCCTGCACAACGGGTTCGTAACCGACTTCAAGGCCTCCCTTCTGCGCCCGATCCGCAAATCCCTCGACGACGAGAGCTACGCGGCGATCAAGGGCACCACCGACTCCGAGCATCTCTTCGCCTGGCTCTTGCAGCATCTACGGGGAGCGGCGGATCTCCGTGCCGGCCTCAATGCCGGCCTCGCCTCGCTCATGGCGCTCGCGCCGCGGGCGGAGATGACCCTCAACTTCATCGTCAGCGACGGCGAGCAGCTCGTCGCCTCGCGGCTTGCCCACAATGTCGCCACACCCTCGCTCTACAGCCTGGCGGGACATGACGAATTTCCGGACGCCGTTTTGATCGCCTCCGAGCCGCTCTTCGATGACCCTGCCTGGACGCCGATCCCCGAAGGGAGCCTGATCTCCATTGACCGCACACGCACCATCTCCGTCGACGCCCTCGCCGCCTGACGCGCATCTCGCGCTGCGCGAAGCCTATCTCGCGTGCCGGGCGGGAACCTACGCGCTGTTCGACGATCTGGCCGAGGGTGACTTCCGCACCCAGCCGCACCCCGAGTTCAGCCCGCCCGGCTGGCATCTGGGTCATGTCGCCTATACCGAGGCCATGTGGCTGCTCTGCCACTGCGCGGGCGAGCCGCTGCCCTATCCCGAGCTCAAGACGACCTTCGACGTCGATGGCCTGGCCAAGCCCGAGCGCGCCTCCAAGCTGCCGCCCAAGGACGAGGTGGTCGACTACGCGCAAGCCATCCGGGCACGCATCATCGGCCAGCTCGACGAAGAGGTCTTCGCGCAGCACGGCCGCGTCTGGCAGTTCGTGCTGCAGCATGAGAGCCAGCACGGCGAGACGATCACCTTCCTGCGGCACCTGATGGGCGACCGCCCGGCGGCGCAGGAAGACGGCGCCGATGTGCCGCTTGACTGGGTGCCGATCGCGGCCGGGCCGGTATCAATCGGCTGCGACGGCCTCGAGGCGATCGACAACGAGCGGCCCATGCACACGGTCACGCTGGGCGATTTCAGCATCGCCAAGCATCCGGTCACCCAAGCCCAGTTCGCGCGCTTCATCGAAGCCGGCGGCTACCGTGAGCGGCGCTGGTGGGACGACGCCGGCTGGGCCTGGCTTGCAAAATCGAAAGTCTCCAAACCGCTCTACTGGCGCGACGGTCTTGCCAACGTGCCCGTCATGGGCGTCAGCGCCCACGAGGCTGACGCGTTCGCGCGGTTTTCGGGCGCGCGTCTGCCGAGCGAGGCCGAGTGGGAAAAGGCCGCCGCCTGGAACCCCGCGACGCAGCGCGCCTCGGCCTTTCCCTGGGGCGATGCGCTGCCGGGCCGCACGACCGCCAATTGCGACCGCGCCCATCGCGGCACCACCGCGGTCGACCGCTATCCCGCAGGGCGCAGCGCCTACGGCGTCGAGGACATGATCGGCAATGTCTGGGAATGGACGGCCTCGACCTTCGCCGGCTATGATGGCTTCGAGCCCTGGCCCTATGAGGGCTACTCGAAAATCTATTTCGACGGCGCCCACCGGGTCCTGCGCGGCGGCAGCTGGGCGACGCGGCCCTGGGCGGTGCGCGCCAGCTTCCGCAACTGGTACCAGCCGCAGATCCGCCAGATCCTGGCGGGCTTTCGCCTCGCCCGCGACGGGCTCGTCGATGGCTAGGCGAACCGCACCGGCCAGACCTTTCCCGCCACGCACCCGAAGCCACAACAGGTAACGCGCCATGTCCGACATCACGGTCCTCGAGCATCCCGATCTCGGCACCCGGTTCCGGATCACCGAGATCGCCTCGGATCAGCCGGAGGGCGACGACGGCGCCGACGTCGTTGCCGGGCTCACGGCCACGCCGAAGACCCTGCCGGCGCGCTACTTCTATGATGCCCACGGCTCCGAGTTGTTCGAAGACATTACCGCGCTCCCTGAGTACTACCTGACGCGCACCGAGGAGGCGATCCTGCGCGATCGCGCGGGCGAGATCGCGGCCATGACGGGCGACTGCGATCTGATCGAGCTCGGCAGCGGCAGCTCCTCCAAGACGCGCGCGCTGCTGCGCGCCTATCTCGACGGCGGCTACCGGCTGCGCTACCTGCCGATCGACGTCAGCGACGGCATCCTGAAGCCGAGCGCCGAGGCGCTGCTGGAGGAATTTCCGACGCTGGAGCTCTGGGGCCTCGTGGGCACCTATGAGAGCGCGCTCGCGCATCTGCCGCGGCGCGAGCTGCCCTGGCGCATGGCGATGTTCCTCGGCAGCACGATGGGCAATCTTTCCGACGACGAGGCGGACCGGTTCCTGGCCCGCGTCCGCAGGGCGCTCGAGCCCGGCGAATGCTTCCTCGTCGGCACCGATCTGCACAAGCCGGCGCATGTCCTGGAGGCCGCCTATAACGACGCCGACGGCGTCACCGCGGAATTCAACATCAACATGCTGCGGCATCTGAACGCGCGCTTCGATGGCGATTTCGACCTCGACGCCTTCTCGCACCACGCCTTCTACAACGCGCCCGAGCGCCGCATCGAGATGCATCTGGTGAGCCACCGCGCCCAGCGCGTCACCCTCGCCGACCTCGATCTCACGGTGGATTTCGGCTCCGGCGAGACCGTGCGCACCGAGATCAGCCGCAAGTTCGACCTGCCGGTCCTGAAGGAACGTTTCGCCAAGTCGGGCTTCAAGGCGATCCAGACCTGGACCGACGACAAGGGTTATTACGGGCTTACCGCGTTCCGGGCCGTTTAGAAATCCGCACACCCAAAAAGAAACCGCCCGGACCATCAGGCCCGGGCGGCTCCTTGTCTTCGCCTTGCTACTAGGACGTCGCTACTCGCGCGCGCCCAGGAAGTGCAGCAGGAAGAGGAACATGTTGACGAAGTCCAGATAGAGCTCCAGCGCTCCGATGATGGCCTTCTTCTGGGCGACCTCCTGGCTGTCGCTCTCCAGGTAGGCTTCCTTGATCTTCTGCGTGTCGTAGGCGGTGAGGCCCGCGAAGATCAGGACGCCGATGATCGAGATCGCGAACTGCAGGGCTGGCGCCTGTAGGAAGAGGTTCACGATGATCGCCAGGATCAGGCCGATCAGGCCGATGAACAGGAACTTGCCCATCGCCGAAAGATCGCGCTTGGTCGTGTAGCCGTACAGGCTGAGCGCACCGAAGGCGGCGGCGGTGATGAAGAAGGTCCGCGCAACGCTGGCGCCGGTGTAGATCAGCAGCACGTTGGACAGCGATGCTCCCAACACGGCGGCGAAGGCCCAGAAAAGGAACTGGGCGGTCGATACCTTCAGCTTGTGAATGCCGAAGGACAGCACCAGGATGAAGGCGAACGGGGCGAACATCACGACATAGGCCAGCGGCTTTGCGCCGACCAGCACATTGCCCTGCATGACCCAGAAAATATCGCGCAGCGCTGGCACGCTCGAGACCGCGAACGCCACCGCGCCGGTCAGGCCCAGGCCGAGGGTCATGTAGTTGTAGACGCGCAGCATATGTCTGCGCAGACCCTCATCGACGTCTACGGCGGTGCCCGGCCGGCTGACGACCCCGCCCTGCGTACGAAAGTCGACCATTGATTGCCTCGTCCTTATAGTGGATGAAACCCGCGCTTATATTTGGCGTTGTTGGGTTAAGAAATCAACGGTTGGCGGAACGGAATCCCGTCGAATCCGCATTCAAAAAACGCCAAAAACCGGGAATTTCCGCGAGCATTTGAGAAATATCGGCGCAAACGCCGCTTTCGTGCGTTCCAGGGCCCCCATCAATCGTTGCGCAGGAACTCCGCAGGCTTGCGCCCGAGCGCCCGCCATACCCCGACATAGCCGAAGATCATCGTGGCCACGGTCGCTGCTGCCACCGTCACCAGCACGGGCGCGGGCAGGAAGGTCCACTGCGCGCCCATGATCTGCGTGATCACGGCCCAGGCCGCACCGGTGCCCAGGATGGCCGCGATGCCGACCGTCGCCAGGCCCAGCAACCCGAACTCCATGAGATAGGCGCGCAGCATGTCGCGCCGGCGCGCGCCCAGCACCTTGAGCACCACCGAATCGTAGACCCGCCGCCGGTGCCCCGCGGCGACCGCACCGGCCAGCACCAATAGTCCGGCGAGAATGGTGATCGCACCCGTCGCGCGCACGGCGCCGCCGAGGCGTTGCAGCATCTGCCCGATCGTATCGAGCGCGTCCTTGACCCGAACCGCCGAGACATTGCCGAGCCGGCTCGTCACCGCCGCCATCACCGCCGCTTCCGTGCCGGGCGCCGCGCGCACGGTCGCGATGAAGGTGTGCGGCGCTTTCTCCAAGGTTCCCGGCGCGAAGATCACGGTGAAGTTCATGCCGAGATTCTGCCAGTCGATCTCGCGCAGGTTGGCGATCTTGGCGGTGATCTCGCGGCCGAGGATGTTGAAGGTCAGCGTGTCGCCGACGCCGATCCCCATGCCCGCCGCGATCCGCGCATCGAAGGAGATGATCGGCGGCCCCGCATAGTCCGCATCCCACCAGCGACCGGCGACGATGCGCGTGCCCGGCGGCGGCTTCGTCGCATAAGTGAGGCCGCGTTCGCTGCGAACCGCCCAACGGGCGGCGGGGCCGACCTGCGCCTTGCGCACGGGCACGCCCGCGATCCTGACGATACGTGCCCGCAAGGCCGGCATGCGCACCACCTTCTCCACGCCTTGCACGCTCTTGAGCGCCGCATCGAATTGCGCGATCTGGGTCGACTGGATGTCGATGAAGAAATAGGTGGGCGCCGCCGCCGGCATGCGGTTGCGGATCTGGTTGGTGATGTTGCCCTCGATCAGGCCGATCGCCACCAGCACCGTGAGACCCAGACCCAGCGAGAGCACGACGCTCGGCGCCGGCGTGCCCGGCCGATGGAGATTGGCAAGCGCCAGGCGCAGGCGCGGCGCGCGGCCGCTCGCCTGCGCCACCTTGCCCGCGCGCGCGGCGACGACCGCGAGCATGCGTCCGGCCAGCCGGAAGGCGAGGAACGAGCCGGCGGCGGCGATCACGTACCAGCTTGCAAGATAGCGGCTCGGCGCGCTCCAGATCGCCAGGCCCGCGATCGCGATGACCAGACCAGCCGTCGCCAGCACGTAGGACCAGCGCGGCAGCCGGCGCGTCCGCGCCACCACGTCGCGGAACAGCGCGGCGGCCTGGATCTCGCGCGCCCGGGCGAGCGGCCAGATCGAGAAGGCGAGCGCCGCCAAGGCGCCGTAGACGGCCGCAAAGACGAGCGGACCCGCATATATCCCCGTGCGCACCGGCACCGGGAACTCGTCGGCGACGACGCCCGCCAAGGCGAACGGCGCGGCGGCCCCGATCACGAGCCCGATGGCAATGCCGACCGCGGCAATCGCCGCAACCTGAATGAGATACGTCGCGAAGATGAGCCGCCCGGAGGCGCCCATGCATTTCAGCGTGGCGATGGTCTCGCGCCGGCCGCCGAGATAGGCGCCGACCGCATTGGCGATGCCCACCCCGCCGATCAGCAGCGCCGTAAGCCCTACGAAGGTCATGTAGAGCGTGACCCGCGCGACCGTGCGGCGCATGCCGGGCGCTGCACCGGAGGCGTCACGGATGCGCCAGGCCGCATCGGGAAAGCGCTCCCGCACGTCCTCGACCCAGCCCTTGAGATTGGTGCCCGCCGGCAGCTTCATCCGGTAGTGGTAGTAGACCAGGCTGCCCGGACGCATGAGCCCGGTGCTGGCCAGCGCATCGGCGGAAACGATGACGCGCGGCCCGAGAATAAAGACGCGCCCGCCGCGGTCGGGCTCGCGCGCGATGGCGGCGCGGATGGCGAAGGTGGCGTCGCCGATACGGATGCGGTCGCCGATCTTGAGCTTGAGACGCTGCAGCAGATCGGCGCCGACCACCGCGCCGGGCACCCCGTTTTTCGTCGCAAGCGCGGCCGAGATCGATTGTTGAGGTGCGAGCTCAATCTGCCCGTAGAGCGGATAGTCGCCGTCGACGGTCTTCAATTCGACCAGCGTGCGTGCGGTCTTGGGGCCGTCTTCCGCGCGCGCCATCGCCCGCATCTCAACGGAGGACGAGACGGTTCCCGCGGATTGGAGATAGGTGCGCTGCTCTGGTTTCGCCGGCCGGTGCACCGTGCGGAAGGCGACGTCGCCGCCGAGAATGATCTTGCCGTCGGCGCGGATGCCCTCCTGCACCGCCTCGGAGAGCGCGCCAATGGCCGCAATCGCGGCGACCCCCAAAGCCAGACACGCCAGAAAGACCCGCCAGCCCTTGAGGCCGCCACGCAGCTCGCGCCGGGCCAGCCGGAACGCGAGGGCCAGCGTGGTCATGCCTCTACGATCCGGCCGTCGGCGATCCGCCCGTCAGCGATACGGATGACGCGGTCGCAGCGGTTGGCCAGCGCCTCGTCGTGGCTGATCAGGAGAAGCGTCGTGCCGAGCTCGTCGTGCAGGCCGAAAAGGAGCTTCATCACCGCCTGGCCCGTATCGCGGTCGAGATTGCCGGTCGGCTCGTCCGCCATGATCAGGCTCGGCTTGATCGCGACGGCGCGCGCGAGCGCCACGCGCTGCTGCTCGCCGCCGGAAAGCTGGCCCGGATAATGGGTCACGCGCTCGGCCAGGCCGACAGCGTCAAGGCCCTCGCGGGCGCGCTCGAAGGCGTCGCGCCGCCCGGCGAATTCGAGCGGAATCGCGACGTTTTCCAGCGCCGTCATGGTCGGCACGAGATGGAAGTTTTGAAAGACGATGCCGATGCGGTCGCGTCGGAAGCGCGCCAGCCCATCCTCGTCGAGCTTGCCCAGATCTTCGCCGTCGATCAGGACCCTGCCCGCGCTTGGCCGCTCGAGCCCGCCGACGACCATCATCATCGTGGTCTTGCCGGAGCCTGAGGGGCCGACCACACCCACCGCCTCGCCGGCGCGGATCTTGAGGTCGATGCCGCGCAGGATGTTGACCTCGCCGGCCGCGCTCCCAAGTGTTAGCCGGACGTCGTCGAGCACGACCATGTCGTGTCCGGCGGAACTTTCGGTCGGTGCGGCAGGACTGGCGGAATCCATGAAACCCGGGCGTAAGGCGAGAGGAAGCGGCGGGCGGAGGCGGTATTTCGCCTTCATCCGATATGTAGTAACGGCGCTGGTTTTCAATGCGGTCGTTTTTTCCGGCCTAGCTGTCTCGGGCATCGCAGCGGCCGATGGCCGCCCGGTGCGCATTCTGGCCTTGGGCGACAGTTTGGTGGCGGGCTACGGCCTGCCGGCCGAGCAAGGCTTCGTGCCCCGGCTCGAGGCGGCGCTGGCGACGCTCGGTATCAAAGCCACGGTTCAGCAGGGCGGCGTTTCGGGTGACACCACCGCGGGCGGTCGGGCGCGCCTCACCTGGGCGCTTCAGGCCAAGCCGGACGTTGCCCTCGTCGAGCTCGGCGGCAATGACGGCCTGCGCGGGCTCGAGCCCAGCCAGACCAAGGCGAATCTCGACGCCATCCTGCGCCGGCTGAAGGCGGCGAAGGTGCCGGTGCTGCTCACCGGTATGCTGGCGCCGCCCAATCTCGGCAAGGAATACGGCGCCGAGTTCAACGCCGTTTTTCCCGCGCTCGCCAAGAAGTACGGCGTCATGCTCTATCCCTTCTTCCTCGACGGCGTCGCGGCGAATCCGACGCTCAACCAGCCCGACGGCATCCATCCCAATGCCGAGGGCGTGAAGATCATCGTCGCGCGCATCCTGCCATATGTGAAACGGCTGATCGCGAAAGCCCGGAACGGCGAGTAGGCAGCCTTAATTCACATCGATCGACGATTCCCCATCGCTTTCTGTTGGGACTTCCGGCCGGCCTTGTTATGACGGGTGCCGCGGCGGACAAGAGGCAGGCTCCGGGAGTTCCATGACCGATTTCGCATTCGCCGAGGCGGCCGATGCCGATGCAGCGACGCTCGCCGCCCGTTGCGCGGAAAAGCTGGGCGCGCGCGGCCACTCGCTCGGCTTCGTCTACGTAACGCCGCAGGTCGCGGCTTCGCTCGGCAGCGTGGTCGATGTGTTGCGCAAGGCGACCGGCATCGAGGACTGGGTCGGCACGGTCGGGCTCGGGGTCTGCGCCACGGGCACCGAGCATTTCGAAAAGCCGGCGCTCAGCGTGATGACCGCGAACCTGCCCGGCGGCGCCCATCGCATGATCCCGCTGATCGACCGGCCAGACCGCGCAAAGGACGGCGCGGGACCGGCCTTCGCGGCGGGCCTCGGCATCGTCCACGGCGATCCCCGCAACCAATTGACGCCCGAGATCGTGCGCGCCGTGGCGGCCGAGCGCGGCGCCTTTCTGGTCGGCGGCTTGAGCGCGTCCGACGGGCTGCAGCCGCAGGTCGCGGGCGGGATCACCGACGGCGGTGTCTCCGGCGTGTTGATCGCCCAGGATGTGCCGGTCGTGGTGGGGCTGAGCCAAGGCTGCTCGCCCGTCGGCACCCTGCACGAGGTGACCGAATCCGAGGAGAGCATCGTCATCTCGCTCGACGGCCGCCCGGCGCTCGAGGTGCTGCTTGAAGATGTCGGCGTGGCGGAAGGCGCCGATCCGCGCCGCTGGCTGCAGAACATCCATGCGGCCAAGCTGATCCCTGGCACCGACACCGCCGACTATCTCGTGCGCAACCTGGTCGGCATCGAGCCCAAGGCCGGGCTCGTCGTCATCGGCGAGCCGGCCGAAGCGGGCGAGACCCTGCTCTTCGTGCGCCGCGACGCCGAAGCGGCGGCCAAGGACCTGCAGCGCATGCTCGAAGACCTGAAGCTGCGCGCGGGCGGCAAGCCCAAGGGCGGGCTTTACTTCTCCTGCATCGCGCGCGGGCCCAACCTCTTCCAGCCGCCGGGGCACGAGCTGACCGCGATCCGCGAGGCCTTCGGCGATTTCCCGCTCGCCGGCTTCTTCGGCAACGGCGAGATTTCGCACGACCGGCTTTACGGTTATACCGGGGTATTGTTGCTGTTTCTGTGATTTGACCATCGGCGTATTTCGCTGGACTTCGCCCGATGCTCCGCCTCTTCGTCGCCATTGAGCTGCCCGAGCGCATTCGCGAGCGTCTCGCCGTGCTGTGCGGCGGGGTGCCCGGCGCGCGCTGGCTGTCGCCGGAGACAATGCATCTGACGCTGCGCTTCATCGGCGAGGTGCAGGAGGCGGCGCTCGGCGACATCGACGCGGCGCTGGCCGGTGTGCACGCGCCCGCCTTCCCGCTCAGCCTCGACGGCATCGGCAACTTCGGCAACGGCGCCCGGCCGCGCGTGATCTGGGCGGGCGTAACGCGCAATCCGGCGCTGGACCATCTGCACGGCAAGATCGAGTCGGCGCTCGTCCGCTCCGGCCTGCCCCCCGAGGGCCGCAAGTTTATGCCGCATGTGACGTTGGCGCGGGTCAAGACGGCCAAGTCGGGCCGCGTCGGCGAATTCGTAGCCGCGCATAATCCGTTCCAGACGGAGCCGTTCCAAGTAGCTGATTTTACGCTCTTTTCGAGCTTTCTCTCGCATTCCGGCGCGATCCACACGCCCGAGGCCGTCTATCCGCTCGACGAAGCATAAGCCCCGACCTCAACACCCCAGCTTTGTGAGCGTCGCCTCGACGCCGCCGAGATAGCCGCCGCCGAAGAGGCGGACATGCACCAAGAGCGGATAGAGATTGTAGAGCTCGCGCCGGATCTCGAAGAAGCCGGGCTTGAGCGGCCGGATCTCGGTGTAGCGCTCGAAGAACGGCGCGCCGAAGGTCGAGAAGAGCGTGGAGAAGGCGAGCTCGATCTCGGGGTCGGCGTAATAGATCGCGGGATCGACGAAGCCGGCAATACGCCCGTCCCGCGCCAGCACGTTGCCGCCCCACATGTCGCCGTGGATGAGCGAGGGTTGGTCCGGCTCCTCGATCCACTCGTCGAGCTTTCCTGCAAGCGTCTCGATCCGCGCCATCGTCGTGGCGGGCAGGCGTCCGGCCTCCAGCGCTACGCGCGCCATGTGGACCAAGCGCTGGTCGCGGAAGAAGTCGCGCCAGGACGGGCTTTGCGGGTTCGGCTGATGGAGCGGCCCGATCAGCGTGTCGCGCTCATGTCCGAAGGCCGGCGCGGTGACGCCATGCAACGCGGCCAGCAGCTCGGCGGCATGGCGTTCGGCGCTCGCGCTGAGGCTGCCGGATGTCTCGATATACGTCATGATCAGCAGATCGGGCGCACTGTAGACGACCGCCGGCACCGGCAGCTCGGACTGCGCGCCCAGATAGCCGAGCATGTAGGCCTCGAGTGCCAGATCGCCGTCCGCCCCCGCGAGCTTGGCGACGAGCCGTTCGCCGTCCTCGAAATCGACGCGGTAGATCTCGGCGATGCAGCCGCCCGAAAGCGGCGACAGACGCGCGGGCCGCCGGCCGATCGCGGCCTCGATGCGTTCGGCGGCGTCCACCGACCCTACGCTCAGGCCCGGCCGAGGATCATGTCGGCGGCCTTCTCGGCGATCATGATGGTCGGCGCGTTGGTGTTGCCGCCGACGATCGTCGGCATGATCGAGGCGTCGACCACGCGCAGGCAGTCCATGCCCCGCACCTTGAGGGTCGCATCGACGACGGCGTCGCTGTCGTCGCCCATGCGGCAGGTGCCGACGGGGTGATAGACCGTGTCGGCGCGGTCGCGGATCATCGCCCGCACCGCGTCGTCGTCCTCGGCATCGACCACGTAGAGCTGCTTCTTGCGCACCGCGTCGAAGGCGGGGGCGTCCATGATGCGCTGCTGCAACCGGTAGCCCTCGACCATGACGTCGAGATCCGCTTCATCGGCGAAGTAGTTCGGATCGATCGCCGGGGCGGCCAATGGATCACCCGAGGCGAGCGTCACCGCGCCCCGGCTCTTCGGCCGCAGCAGGCAGACATGGCAGCTATAGCCGTGGCCGAAATGGGTCTTGCGCGCATGATCGTCGACGATGCCGACGACGAAATGGAACTGCACGTCAGGCACGTCCAACCCGGGGTCGGTCTTCCAGAAGCCGCCGGCTTCTGCGTAGTTCGTGGTCATCATGCCGCGCCGGTGTTTCTTGAACTCGCGCATCGCGGCAATCGTCTTCGGCGTGCCGCCGAGCGACAAGCCGAACGCCTCGCGCGAGCCCGTCTTGTAGACATGCACGTAGTCGACATGGTCCTGCAGGTTGCGCCCCACCCCGGGCAGCTCGTGGCGCGGATCGATGCCGTGGGCGCGCAGCTCCTCGGGTCGGCCGATGCCGGAGAGCTGAAGGAGGTGCGGTGAGTTGATCGCCCCGCCCGACAGGATCACCTCGCCCTCGGCGCGCGCTTCGTGATCGGTGCCGCCCTTGCGGTAGTCGACGCCCACCGCGCGCTTGCCCTCGAAGGCGATGGCGGTCGCCTGCGCGTCGGTGATGATGTCGAGGTTCGGCCGCCCGGCCGCGGGATGGAGATAGGCGCGCGCCGCGCTCATGCGCTCGCCGCCGATCTGGGTGAGCTGATAAGTGCCGAAGCCCTCCTGTGTCTCGCCGTTGAAGTCGTCGTTGATCGGCAGCTGTAGCTCCCGGCAGGCCTCGACGAAGCGCGCGGCGAAGGGATTGAGCGAGCGCCCATCGGCGACGTTGAGCGGCCCGCCCTTGGCATGCAGCGGCCCGTCGAGGCGCTCGTTGTTCTCGGCCTTGAGGAAGTAGGGCAGCACATCCTGCCAAGCCCAGCCCGGATTGCCCGCCGCCGCCCAGCCGTCATAGTCGGTCGGATGCCCGCGGATATAGATCATCGCATTGGTCGCGCTCGACCCGCCCAGCGTCTTGCCGCGCGGCTGATAGCCCTTGCGGCCGCCGAGCCCCGCTTGCGGCACGGTCTTGAAGGCCCAATTGCGCTGCTTGAAGGCGACCATCAGCGGCACGGCCGCTGGGATGCGCACCAGGAAGCTCCGGTCGTGCTTGCCGGCTTCGAGCAGGCAGACGCGGTTTTCGGGGCTTTCCGACAGCCGGTTAGCCAGCACGCAGCCCGCCGAGCCCGCGCCCACGATCACATAGTCGTACATTGTGGGTGTGGGCATGATGCGCTTTCCTTCTTGACCCCGTGTCCGCTCAGTCGAGCATGTATTCCTGCTCGATCGCCTCGAGCAGGCCGGTGGCTGCGGCTTCGGCCATGTCGAGCACGAGCTCGAACCCGCCGCCGCTGCCGTAATAGGGATCGGGCACATCCGTCGCGCCCAGATGCGGCGCATAGTCGAGGAACATCGCGATGCGCGCTTCGCTATGTTGGGGAATGGCGCGGTTCAGGATGCGTGCATGGCCGCGGTCCATGGCGAGGATGAGGTCGAATTCGCTGAAATCATCCTCGCGGATGCGCCGCGCGCGCTGCTGCGAAAGATCGACGCCGCGCGCCAACGCCGCCTCGATGCTGCGCGGGTCCGGCGGCTCGCCTTCGTGATAGCCGTGCGTCCCGGCCGAATCGATGATGATCTGCTCGCCGTATCCGCGATCGGTGACGAGCTTGCGCATCACGCCCTCGGCGGTCGGCGAGCGGCAGATATTTCCGGTGCAAACGAACAGAACCCCAACCAACTTGACATCCTTTTCACAACATGGCGGCCGGACGCTATCATAAGCGGCGGAACGGCGGTTCCAAAGACGTGCTGAAGCGAGTGAGCGGCCATGCGCAAGGACGGGCGGATCGTGATCCTGACCGGGGCGGGAATCTCCAAGGAATCCGGGCTCGACACCTTCCGCGACGAGGACGGGCTGTGGTCGAAGGTGCGCATCGAGGATGTCGCGACCTACGAGGCCTACAAGCGCGATCCTGTGAACGTGCTCACCTTCTACAACGACCGCCGCGCCGGCATGGTCGGGCACAACATTCGCCCCAATGCCGCACACGAGGCGCTGGCGCGGCTGGAGCGCGAATGGCCCGACGAGGTGCTGCTGGTCACGCAGAACATCGACGATCTGCACGAGCGCGCCGGCTCCACCAACCTCATCCACATGCATGGCGAGATGGCCAAGGCGCGCTGCGACATCTGCCAGACTGTCATCGATTGGACCGAGACGCTGACGCTTCAGCTCGGCTGCGGCGCTTGCGGGCACACCGGCGGCATGCGCCCCCATGTGGTCTGGTTCGGCGAGATGCCGCTCGACATGGACCGCATCGAGCACGAGCTCGGCCGCTGCCATCTGTTTCTGTCGATCGGCACCTCGGGCAACGTCTATCCGGCGGCGGGCTTCGTGCAGGAGGCGCGGGCGATGGCCGGCGCGCATACGGTCGAGCTCAACCTGGAGCCGTCCGAAGGCGCCACCGCCTTCGCCGACACGCGCTACGGCAAGGCGACGGAGATCGTGCCGGCCTTCGTCGACGAGCTGCTGACGGTCGGCTGGCAGGTTCCCGCGGGCGGGCTCTGGTGAGCGACGAAATCGGCGAAACGCTCGACGACTTGCTGGTCCGCATCCGCGCCTGCCGCGAATGCGAGGCGCATCTGCCGTTGGGCCCGCGCCCGGTTCTGCGTGCCAGTGCGACGGCGCGCGTGCTCATCGTCGGCCAGGCACCGGGGACCAAGGTGCATGAGAGCGGCATTCCCTGGAACGATCCCTCGGGCGACCGGCTGCGCGACTGGCTCGATCTCGACAAGGACACTTTCTACGACGAAAGGCGCATCGCCATTGTGCCCTCGGGTTTCTGCTATCCGGGCCGGCACGAGCGCGGCGGCGACCTGCCGCCCCGGCCCGAATGCGCGCCGCTCTGGCACGACCCGCTCCGCGCGCGAATGCCGAAGATCGCGGTCACGCTCCTCGTCGGCCAGTACGCGCAGTGGCATTATCTCGGCAAGCGCCGCGGCAAGACCTTGACGGAAACGGTGATGCGCTGGCGCGACTTCGCGCCCGACTATTTCCCCACGCCGCATCCGAGCTGGCGCAGCACCAACTGGCTCAAGAAGAACCCGTGGTTCGAGGCCGAGGCGCTGCCCGATCTGCGGGCCCGGGTTCACGCCCTGCTTTAGCGGCGCGTTTCGCCCGCAGGCCACCGAGCCGCCAGAGGAGCGTGAGCAACGGCGGGCAGCTCGCGGCGAGCAGGCGCATGAACCGTGCCTGGCCGCCGGCGCCGGCCTCGTCGCGGCCGCGCGTCACCGCTTTCCAGATCGCCTTGGCGATCGACGAGGCCGCATAGTGGCGGAAGCCGGCGGCTTCGAGACGCGCGCGCAGCTTGGCGTCGAGCGCGCCGGCCAGCATCGGCGTCGATGCGAAAGCGGGATAGACCGTGCTGACCGCCACGCCGTGGGGCCGGAGCTCGTCGCGCAGAGCCTGGGAGAGGCCGCGCAGCGCGTATTTGGTCGCGGAGTAGACCGCGGCCTCGGGCATCGCCCGCAGTCCCGCGATCGAGGCCACATTGACGATGCGCGCGCCGGGCGTGGTCTTGAGCCGCGCCAGGCACGCCTGAACGCCGAGCACTGCACCGGTCAGATTGACGTCGATCATCGCGCGCAGCGTGTTCGCCGGCATGTCGGCCAGCGGGCCCGAAGCGAGCAGCCCGGCATTGTTGATCAGCGCATCGAGCCGGCCGCCGCTCGCGTCACCGAAGGTCTCGACCGCGCGCGCCCAGCTCACCTCATCGCGCACATCGAGCGCCAGCGCCAGCGCACGCTCTTCGCCGAGCTCAGCGGCCAACGCCTTGGCGCCCTTGCCGTCGATATCGGCGACACCGACGAACCAACCGTCATCGGCAAAGCGCCGCGCCGTCGCCGCCCCGATGCCCGAGGCAGCGCCCGTAATCAGCACCGCTCGTGTGCTCTTCGCCGCCACGCCTCGGTCCTTCGGTTGATCCGCCTGCCGCGAGCTTAGCGGGGATGGCGGTGCGGGGCCAGCGGCCCAGATTAATTGTAGGGGCGGGTTTCAAATCCGCCGCTACGAATAGGAAGGACGGAACCCTGCCCTCAATGCTGCAACCGGAACACGTGGGTAACGCGGTCGGCCTTATCGAAGCAGACGTTGAGGCTGTCGAGATCGATCTTGAAGCCCGAGCAGTAACCGAGGTGCCAGCGCTGGCATGTGTTGCCGTCCTTGACGCCCTCGGAGCCGAAATCGGGCCTGCCGAGCAGCTCGATCGCCCGTGCCTTGGCCGTGCCGGGGCGCAGATAGCGGTTCCGCAAATCGCCGAACATGGGCCCGCGGATACAGTGCGCCAGCTTCTTGTCGATCTCCTTCGGCGTCTTGCCCAGATACGCGGTGCGCCAGCGGTCCTTGTCGAAGCTGGCGCCATAGAAGGGCGTCGTGTGCATGCCGATCGGCGTGTAGATGATGATCAGCCCGGCGATGATCGTGGCGATTGGCACGGCGATCACCGCGCCCAGGAGAATGGCCTTGGTCTTGCTTTTCATGTCGTGATGCGGTCGTTGGAAGGGAAGCCGCGCCCTGTCACGGTCGTCTATCCGGCGCGATCATGTCTCCGGCACGGCGATCCGGTGATCGTGCCCCTCGATATGCGGCACATCCGGGTCGAGTTCGTAATAGTCGCTCTTGTCCTGGACCATGATGTTGACGACAGTGTGGAGTCCGGTGGGCGGATCGAGGGCACCGGCCATGATGCTCATGGTCGGCGCATCGTCCTCCGACCAGAAGAGCGAGGAGCCGCAGACCCGGCAGAAGCCGCGCTTCGCCCGTGCGGACGACCGGAACCAGGTCAGCGCCTCGTCTGCGTTGAAGCGGATGTCGCTGCGCCGCGCCGCCGTCGCCGCGACGTAGTGTCCCGACCAGCGCCGGCACTGCCCGCAATGGCAGGCAACCACCGGCCGCATCGGCCCGTGCACCTCGAACGCGACCGCACCGCAGAGGCAGCGGCCCCTGGCTCGAATGTCATCCGTCATGTGCCTACCTCTGCGTACCGTTAGCCGTCGGCTTCGAAGATCGGGACGTCGTCGGTAATGTCGTAGTAGTCCGACTTGCTGCCGACAAAGATGTGCTTTGCAATCTTGAGCCCGGTCGGCACGTCCACGACGCCCAGGGCGATGCTGACGTAATCGGCACCATCAGCGATCCAGAAGAGCGTCGAGCCGCAGTCCTTGCAGAAGCCGCGCTGGGCGAAGTCGGAGGATCGATACCAGGCGAGCCCGTCGTCTTTGGTGACGTGAAAGTCGGCGCGTTTGGCATTGCTGCTGACCATGTAATGCCCCGTCTGGCGCCGGCACTGACTGCAATGGCACGCCGTCGGCGGGGTGAGCTCGCCGTGCACCTCGAACGCGACCGCACCGCAGAGGCAGTGACCCGTCGCCCGTACATCCGTTCCTTCGCTCATGCCTGCAGCTCCACCCGCGCCTCGAATTCCTTCAGCGCTTCGGGGTTGGCGAGCGCCTCGATGTTCTTGACTGGCCGGCCGTGCACCACCTCGCGCACGGCAAGCTCGACGATCTTGCCCGACTTGGTGCGCGGGATGTCGTGGACGGCGAGGATGCGCGCGGGCACGTGGCGCGGCGTCGTGTTGGCGCGGATCTGCTTCCTGATCTTGTCGGTGAGCGCCTCGTCCAGGTTCACGCCGTCGCGCAGGCGGATGAAAAGCACGATCCGCGTGTCGTTGTCCCAGTCCTGGCCGATCACGAGGGCCTCGAGGATCTCCTCCATCTGCTCGACCTGGCGGTAGATCTCCGCCGTGCCGATGCGCACCCCGCCCGAGTTGAGCGTCGCATCGGAGCGGCCGTAGATCGTGTAGCCGCCATGCGGGCTCACCTCCATCCAGTCGCCGTGGCACCAGATGTTCTCGAACTTGTCGAAATAGGCGGCGCGGTACTTCGCATCGCCCGGATCGTTCCAGAAGCCGACCGGCATCGAGGGGAAGGGCCGCGTGCAGACGAGCTCGCCCTTCTCGCCGCGCACCGGCTTGCCCGTCTCGTCGAAGACGTCGACCGCCATGCCGAGGGTCGGCGCCTGGATCTCGCCGCGCCAGACCGGCCCGAAGGGGTTGGCGCCGACGAAGCAGCCGAGGATGTCGGTGCCGCCGGAGACGCTGGCCAGATGAATGTCCGCCTTCACATGCTCATAGACGTAGTCGAAGCCCTCGGGCACCAGCGGCGAGCCGGTCGAGCCCATCGCGCGCACATTCGTGAGCTTGTGCGTCTTGATCGGCTCCAACCCCGCCTTGTTGCAGGCGTCGATGAACTTCGCTGAGGTGCCGAAATAGGTCATGTCGTTCGTGTCGGCGAAGTCGAACACCGCATTGCCGTCGGGATAAAAGGGCGAGCCGTCATAGAGCAACAGCGTCGCCTCGGAAGCGAGCCCGGTTACCAGCCAATTCCACATCATCCAGCCGCAGGTGGTGAACCAGAAGAGCCGGTCGCCCGGCTTCACGTCGCAGTGGAGCTGGTGCTCCTTCAGATGCGTCAGCAGGCTGCCGCCGATGCCGTGGACGATGCATTTGGGCACGCCCGTCGTGCCGCTGGAGAACATGATGTAGAGCGGCGCGTTGAACGGCATCTGCGCGAAGTCGATCTCGCGCGCCGGGTAGTTTGCCGTGAAGTTGGGCAGCGTCGTCGCCATCGGCACGCCCGACACATCGGGTTCGGCCTCGGCATAGGGCACGACGACGATGTGCTCCAGGCTCGGGATGCGCTCGGCGATGGCCGGCAGCTTGTCGAGCGAAGGATGCGTCTTGCCGTTGTAGTGATAGCCGTCGGCGGAGATCAGCACCTTGGGCTCGATCTGGCCGAAGCGGTCGGCGACGCCCTGGATGCCGAAATCGGGCGAGCACGACGAGAACACCCCGCCGAGGCTCGCCGTCGCCAGCATGGCGACGATCGTCTCCGGCAGGTTCGGCATATAGGCGGCGACCCGGTCGCCGGGGCCGATGCCCGCGCCTTTGAGCGCCTGGGCGAGCCGCGACGTCGCATCGTAGAGCTCGGCCCAGCTCATCTCCGAGCGCGCCTTGTCCTCGCCCTGGAACCTGATCGCGGGGCTGTCGTCGCGCTTGCGCAGCAGGTTCTCCGCGAAGTTTAGCCGCGCATCGGGAAAGAAGGCGGCGCCCGGCATTTTGTCGCCGTCGACCAGCACGCGCTCGCCGCGAGTCTCGGCCTTGACGCCGCAGAAGTCCCAGACCGAAAGCCAGAACTTTTCCATCTCGTCGATCGACCACTGCCACAGGCCGGCATAGTCGCGGCCATGATCGACGCCCCATTGGGCTTTCACGTGTTCCACGAAGCGCGCCAGGTTCGAGCCCTCGATGCGCGCCGCCGACGGCGTCCAGAGCGGTTGGTTCACGATGATCTCTCCAGCGATTTGAGAGCGCAGTATGCGTATCCTGCCGGGTAATTCCACAAGCGCGGACGCTGCGAGCCTACCAGCTTAAACACCCGCGCACTGTGCATCGATACCCTGCCCGCGCCCCGCTGGTTGCGCCCGAGCATGGCACCTATAGTCAGGCCCATGGGCGACAGCACGCAAAGCACAGCGCAGCCGGTCCAGCCGGCGCGGGGAACGGTTGCGGGCGCGATCTGGATGGTCGCGGCCTGCGCCTGCTTCGCCTCGATGGGCGGGCTGATCCGCTACATCGCAACCGAGCTTCATCCCTTCGAGATCGCCTTCTTCCGCAATCTCTTCGGCTTCTTCGTGATGCTGCCCTGGCTGCTGCGCGTCGGGATCGGCGGGCTCAAGACCAAGCGGATCGGGCTCTACACGCTGCGCGGCGTAACGGGGATCGCAGCGCTCCTGAGCTGGTTCTGGGCGATCTCCGTCCTGCCGCTCGCCAATGCGACGGCGCTCAGCTTCACCTCGCCGCTCTTCGCCACGGTGCTGGCGGCGCTGGTGCTGTCGGAGGTGGTGCGCGCGCGGCGCTGGATCGCGCTCGGCGTCGGCTTCCTGGGCGCGCTCATCATCCTGCGTCCCGGGCTTCAGACCATTGGGCTGCCGGAGTCGATGGTGCTGTTCTCCGCCGCGATGATGGCGGCGAGCGCGACCACGATCAAAATGCTCTCGCGCACCGAATCGCCCAACGCCATCGTCATCTACATGGTGATCTATCTGACGCCGATGGCGCTCATTCCCGCGCTCTTCGTCTGGCAGACGCCGAGCTGGGAGATGCTGGGCTGGCTCTTCGTGTTGGGATTCGTGGCGACCGGCGGCCACCAGTGTCTCACGCGCTCCTTTGCGGCGGCGGAGGCTTCCGCGGTGCTGCCCTTCGACTTCTCACGGCTCATCTTCGCGGCCGCCGTGGGCTACATCTTCTTCGATCAGGTGCCCGACGTCTGGAGCGGCGTAGGGGCGGCCGTCATCGTCGGCGCCTCGGTCTATATCGCCCACCGCGAAGCCCGGGTCGCCCGCTCCGAACGCCTCGCTGCGGAAGCCGCGGCCGCGCGCGATGGACGCTAGGACGGGTCTTTCGCCTCTTCGACCGGCGGATCCTTCAGCAGCACGTCTGCCGCCCGCGCCTTGTGCGCCTGCGTGATGTGATGGTGGACGAGCTTCAACACGCCGTAGAGCACGGCCGCGTCGTCGGTGTAGCCGAAGCCGGCGATGAAGTCGGGTACCAGATCTGTCGGCACCACGAAATAGGCGAGCGCGGCCAGGATCGAGGCCTTGACCTTGGCCGGCGAGGCCGGGTCGATCGCGCAGAAATAGCCGGCGACGGCATCCTCGAGAAACGGCACCTTGCCTGCGGTCCGGCGGACCTTGGTCCAGAAACCGTCCTCGACGATGCGTTCGTGCTCCGTGGCGCGCTCGGCGACGATGCTGGGATCGAAGTTGGGGCGGATGGTCAGGTCGTTCATGCCCCTAGATATGGCCGTCCATGCGCGACCTGGCAATGGACAACATTCCCCGTGGGGCTTGCCTCGCGGGGGCCATCTGATAAGAACGGGCCAATCAAATTGACGCTTACGGAAACAGGCAGATCTGAAGGGGAGTTCCGAAAATGGATGTGAAGGGTCATTCAGCGATCGTCACGGGCGGCGGCTCGGGCCTCGGCGCGGAAACCGCGCGTTATCTCGCCAAGGCGGGCGCCAAGGTCGCGATCTTCGACGTCAACATGGACGGCGCCAATAAGGTCGCCGACGAGATCGGCGGCGTCGCCATCGAGTGTGACGTCTCGTCGACGCCTTCGGTCGAAGCGGCCTTCGAGGCCTCGCGCAATGCCGTGGGCGGTGCCCGCGTGCTGGTCAACTGCGCCGGCATCGGCACCGCCGACCGCATCGTCGACAAGGAAGGCGTGCCGATGGATATGGCCAAGTTCGAGAAGGTGATCTCGGTCAACCTGTTCGGCTCCTTCAACTGCCTGCGCATGGCCGCCGCCGACATGGCGAAGCTCGAGCCGCTGGCCGAAGGCGAGCGCGGTGTCATCATCTCGACGGCCTCGGTCGCAGCTTACGAAGGCCAGATCGGCCAAATCGCCTATTCGGCCTCCAAGGGCGGCGTGCTGGCGATGATGCTGCCGGCGGCGCGCGAGCTCAGCCGCCACGGGATCCGCGTGCTCACCATCGCGCCGGGCTTCATCCAGACACCGCTCATGGACACGCTGCCGGAGAAGGTGCAGGACGTCCTGAAGTCGGTGCAGCAATTCCCCAACGACCGCTTCGGCCGGCCCGACGAATATGCACGCCTCGCCATGCATATGGTCGAAAACGTGATGCTGAACGGCGAGTGCGTCCGCCTCGACGCCGCCGCCCGCATGCCGGCGCGGTAGAGGCCTTCGCCTCTTTTTTGTGATTTTGTGGCGTGCCCAGATAACCCTCTCCCCTTGTGGGAGAGGGTGGGCGGCGAAGCCGACCGGGTGAGGGGTCACTCTGTCTGCAGGGCTTCTTCGATAGCTCTTATCACTCCGTCGATCTCGATGACGAGCCTTGTCTCGAAGCATACGAAATCAACGACGTAAGGCCCAATCGGTACCTGCCTGAGAAACTTAAGCTCGGCAAACTGACGATTTCGGAGCACCGACCATAGCTTTCGCTCCGCATCGGTCATGCGGCGGCGAAGAGCTTTGGCAATTCCGGTCTTCATCACTACGTAGAACCGCTCCGCGGCGTACCCCTCACCCTAACCCTCTCCCACAAGGGGAGAGGGGATTCCACCGATCTCGTGGTGGGCAATCAACCACCTGCTAATCCGTCGATGAACTGCGCCAGCTTCACGTCGCGCTCGGACAGCCCGCCGACATCGTGGGTCGCGAGCGTCACTTCGACCTTGTTGTAGACGTTGAACCATTCGGGGTGATGGTCGTCGCGCTCGGCCTGCATGGCCACGCGGGTCATGAAGCCGAAGGCCTCGTTGAAGTTGGCGAACTGGAAGCTGCGCGTAATCGCATCGCGGCCCTCGACCGCCTTCCATGCCGGCAGCGCGGCCAAGGCCCTGGCCCGCTCGTCGCCCGTCAGTTTCGCCACCATATCCGCCTCCCTCGTGTTTGATCCGTCATGCGCTGAAGCCCCGCGCGTCATGCGCTGATGCCCCGCGCGTCATGCGCTGAAGCCCCGCGCGTCATGCGCTGAAGCCCTGCGCGTCATGCGCTGAAGCCCCGCGCGTCATGCGCTGAAGCTATGACCCGATTGCGCCGATGGAAAGACCGCGCATCCTTGGACTCGCCTGTCCGCGGGTTTATCTATCAGGCATGTCGAAACACGGTCGCCCTTTCCCGCTTGCGCGCGTATTCCGTCGTCGCGCCCCCGACCTCGATGCCTTCGAAGCGATGGGCCGCGCGGCCTATGCGGGCATTCCTGAGCAAATGCGGGCGCTGCTGGGCGACGTCGTCATCCGGGTCCAGGACTTCCCCGACGAGGCGACGATGGCGGAGATGGGGCTCGCCAGCCCGTACGACATTCTGGGGCTCTATCGCGGTGTGCCGGTCGGCTACAAATCGGCCGGTGCGTTGCCCGGCGAGGTCGACATGATTTTCCTGTACCGCCGGCCTATTCTCGACTACTGGGATGCGGGTCGCGAGAGCCTTGCCGACGTCATCCGGCATGTGCTGGTCCACGAGATCGGTCACCATTTCGGCCTGTCCGACGAGGACATGGAGCGGATCGAGGCGGCCGGTTGACGGCGGGCGGCAAACGAAACCAATAACAAAGAGGCGCGCGCGGCGGATCGCGGGCTGAGGGAGCATGACGGAAGCGAGCGAGGCGGTAGGCGGAACGCCGGTACCGTTACCGGGCGAGGCCTTGCGGCGCATCTGCGATCCCGCGACGATCCCCTTTGCTACAACAAAGGAGGCCGAGCCGCTCGACCATGTCGTGGGCCAGGACCGCGCCGTGGAGGCGGTCGAGTTCGGCATCGGTATCCGTCGCGAGGGCTACAACCTCTTCGCGCTCGGGCCGCCGGGCACCGGCAAGCACACGCTGATCCATGACTATCTGACGCGCGCCGCGGCCGCCGAGGCGCCGCCGTCGGACTATGTCTACGTCAACAATTTCGACGATCCCCGGAAGCCGTGTGCGATCAAGCTGCCCACGGGCCGCGCCATGCCGCTCCGCGAAGCGCTGGAGCAGCTTGTCCGCGAGCTGCGCACGGCGCTTCCGGCGGCCTTCGAGGGCGATGAGTACGTCTCGCGCCGGCAGATGCTCGAAGGCGAGTTCAAGCGCCGCCAGGAGGAGATGTTCGAGGCCCTGCAGGCGCAGGCCAAGGCGAAGGGTGTCGCGCTCATGCGCACGCCGGTCGGGCTCATGTTCGCCCCGGTGCGCGACGGCGAGGTGCTCGAGCCCAAGGAATTCGACAAGCTGCCCGAGGCAGAGCAGGAGCGCCTCAAGGCCGATATCGAAGAGCTGCAGCAGGCCTTGCAAAAATCGATGGAGCAGGTGCCTGCTTGGGGCAAGGAGCTCGCCGAGAAGATCCGCGAGCTCAACCGCGAGGTCACCAAATTCGCCGTCGGCCATCTCATCCAGACGGTCCGCGAGGCCTTCACCGACGTGCCGGCGGTGGTCGATTATCTCGACCGCGTCGAGGCCGACATCGTCGACAATGCCTTCGATTTCATCCGCTCGGTGATGGCCCAGGAGGCCGGAGCGGCAGGCGGGATGGGCGGTGTTATGGCGCGGCGCGGCGCGTCCGAAACACCCGATGACGACGCGCTCTTCCGCCGCTACCGCGTCAACGTCATGGTCGACAACCGCGAGGCCGAGGGCGCGCCCGTGGTCTACGAGGACCATCCCGTGCTCGGCAACTTGATCGGCCGCATCGAGCACTCGGCGCAGTTCGGTGCCCTCGTCACCGACTTCAACCTCATCAAGCCGGGCGCGCTGCACAAGGCGAATGGCGGCTACCTCATCATCGATGCGCGGCGCATCCTGATGCAGCCGCTCGCCTGGGAGGAGTTGAAACGCACGCTGCGCTCGGAGGAGATCCGCATCGAATCGGTGGGACAGCTCTTGAGCGTGGTTTCCACCGTCTCGCTCGATCCAGAGCCGATCCCCCTGGACCTCAAGATCGTCCTCGTCGGCGACCGCCAGCTCTATCAGCTCCTGAGCGCGCTCGACCCGGATTTCGGCGGGCTGTTCAAGGTCCAGGCCGAGTTCCAGCATGTCATGCCGCGCACCGACGAGACGGTCGGCGATTACAGCCGCCTGATCGCCACGCTGGCCGAGCAGCACGAGCTCCGCGCGTTCGACCGTACGGCGGTGGCGCGCATCGTCGAGTACGGACAACGCCTCGCCGACGATATCGAGCGCCTCTCGACGAGCTTCCGCGACATCCTCGATATCCTGCGCGAGGCCGATTATTGGGCCGGCAAGAACGGCAACGGCACCGCCACCGCGGGCGACGTCCAACGCGCCATCGACGCCAAGATCCACCGCGCCGATTACATCCGCGAGCTGGTCCACGAGCAGATCACCCGCGGCGTCATGCTGATCGACGTCGAGGGCGCCGAGGTCGGCCAGGTGAACGCGCTTTCGGTGCTCCAGCTCGGCAACTTCTCCTTCGGCAAGCCGAGCCGGATCACCGCCCGCGTGCGGCTCGGCAAGGGCGAGGTCGTCGATATCGAGCGCCAGGTCGAGCTGGGCGGCGCGCTGCATTCCAAGGGCGTGCTGATCCTTTCCAGCTTCCTCGGCGCGCGCTACTGCCAGGACCGGCCGTTGGCGCTCTCCGCCAGCCTCGTCTTCGAGCAGTCCTACGGCGGCGTCGACGGCGATTCGGCGTCGTCGACCGAGCTCTACGCGCTCCTGTCTGCGCTCTCGGGCCTGCCGATCGACCAGTCCTTCGCGGTCACCGGCTCGGTCAACCAGCTGGGCGAGGTCCAGGCGATCGGCGGTGTCAACCAGAAGATCGAGGGCTATTTCGACATCTGCTCGGCGAAAGGCCTGACCGGCCGCCAGGGCGTCATGATCCCCGCCACCAACGTCAAGCACCTGATGCTGCGCCATGATGTCGTCGAGGCCTGCGAGGCCGGGCGCTTCGCCATCTATCCGATCGAGACGATCGACCAGGGCATCGCGCTCCTCACCGGCACGCCGGCGGGCGAGCGCGGAGCCGACGGCGCCTTTCCCGCGGGCAGCGTCAATGCGCGTGTCGAGGCGCGGCTTGAGGAATTCGCAAAGAAGGCGCGGGCCTTTGCGAAGGGGAAACCCGGCGCCCCGGATGACGGGGAGGATGAGACATGAGCCCCGCCGAGGCCCCGTCGAACGTGCCATCAAGCTTCCGGCGCGTCGTCCTCGCCCTCGATCCGGGGGCCGATTACCGCGCGGCGCTCAGCGAGGCGATCCGCCTCGCCACGGCGTTGCATGCCGAGCTCAACGCGCTATTCGTCGAGGATGAGAGCCTGTTCGACGCCGCGCGGCATTCCTTCGTCCGTCGCTATGCGCCGATGAGCGCGCGTTGGGAGCCCTTCGGCGAGCACGAGGTCGAGACCGCCTTCAAGGATCTGGCGAACCGGGTGCGCGCGGCGGTCGCCGAAGCCGCGACCCGCGACCGCCTGCCCTGGAGCTTCAACGTCGTGCGCGGCGAGGTCGAGAAGGCGGCGCTGGCGGCCGCACGCGATGCCGATCTCGTGGTGCTCGGCGCCGGTCAGGACGCGCTGCTCGCAGGCTTGCGCTCGCCCTCGTTGGCCCGGCTCGGCAAACAGGCCCGCGAGCGCTCCGTCCTCTATGTGCGCCCCAAGGCGCCGGTGGCGCGGCTGTTGGTCGTCGCCTATGACGGCGCGCCGGGCGCCGATCATGCGCTCGCCGTCGCGGCCCGGCTCGCCTCGCCGAGCGAGCTGACCGTCGCGTTGATCGCTCCGGACGACAAGGCCGCCGCCAAACTCGAGAAACAGGCGCGAAGCGTCCTCGGCGAGCGGCCGGCGGGTGCGGCCTTCATCACCATGCCCAAGGCGAGTGCGGCCGATCTTTGCGGCCTGTCGGCGCGGGTCGGCGCGGGCGCGCTGGTCTTCGGCGCCGACAACGCCCTCCTGCGGAACGCGGCCGCGCGCAAGCGGCTCGACGAGACGACCTGCCGCGTCCTCGTGGTGCGCTAAGGCACACGTGACATTGGGTGGGGGCGGCATGCGCGAGCGTTACTACGAGGACTTCACGGTCGGCGAGGAGGTGACCACCGCCGGGGTCACGCTGACCGAGGACGCGATCATCGACTTCGCCGCGCGCTACGACCCGCAGCCCTTCCATGTCGACAAGGAGGCGGCGGCCGCCTCGCATTTCGGGGGCATCATCGCCAGCAGCTGGCACACCCAGCTCCTCGCCTTCCGCCAGGTCATCGACAGCGGCTTCCTCGGCAATGCCAGCATGGGCTCGCCGGGCTGCGACGAGCTGCGCTTTCATGAACCCGTGCGGCCGGGCGATACTGTGCGCACGGTGCTGCGCGTGCTCGACAAGCGCCCCTCGCGGAGCCGCGACGACCGGGGCTATGTAACCGTCGAATACGACATCCAGAACCAGACGGGCCAGTCCGTGATCAGCTGGCGCGGCATCCAGATCATCGGCCGGAGGCCGAAAGATGTTAGTGGCCGGAGGCCGAAAGATGTTAGTGGCCGGAGGCCGAAAGATACTTAGTGGCCGG
>CAZBRE010000020.1:0-15986 GCA_964494065.1 uncultured Alphaproteobacteria bacterium | reverse complement strand
GGCCGGAGGCCGAAAGATGTTAGTGGCCGGAGGCCGAAAGATACTTAGTGGCCGGAGGCCGAAAGATACTTAGTAGCCGGCGTCCCAAGACGCGTTGAATGCCACCGGGCTGTATGGGGAGATAGAGACATGCTCAAGATCCACAATCCCGACACCATCGCGCCGCCGGCCAGCATCTACAGCCAGGGCATCGAGGTGCCGGCGAACGCGCGTTGGCTCCACATCGCGGGGCAGGTCGGCGTCAAGCCCGACGGCGTCATGGCCAAGGGCTTCGCAGCCCAGTGCAAGCAGACGTGGGAGAACCTCATCGCCGTGCTTCAATCGGCCGGCATGGATATCCCCGACCTCGTCAAGGTGAACGGCTTCATTACGGACAAAGTGAATGTCGGCCCCTTCCGCGAGATCCGGGTGCCCTATCTGGGCGAAACGCGGACCGCCTTCACCCTTGTCGTCGTTGCGGCCCTCGCCAGCCCGGACTGGCTCGTCGAGATCGACGCCGTCGCCGCCAAGGTGTAAGCACCGTCCCATGAACGACTACACCCCCGGACCGGATAGCGGCCTGCCGCCGATCCGCGCCACGCTCGAAGGCATCGAATCCTCGCGTATCCGCGAGGTCTCCGATATCGGCATGACAATGGAAGGAGTTACTCCATTGTGGTTCGGCGAGTCGGACATGACCACGCCCGACTTCGTGCGCGATGCCGCCGCCGCCTCGATCGCCAAGGGCGAGACCTTCTATTCGAGCAATGCCGGCATCCCGGAGCTGCGCCGGGCGCTCGCCAAATACGAGAGCGGCCTGCGCGGGCGCGAGATCGGGCCCGAGCGCATCGTCGTCACCATCTCGGGCATGAGCGCGATCATGCTGGCCATGGAGACCTTCGTCGGCTCGGGCGACAACGCCATCGTGCACACGCCGATCTGGCCCAACTGCATCCAGACCGTGCGCATCATGGGGGCGGAAGCGCGGCTCATCGAGCTCGATGACGGGCCCGATGGCTGGACGCTCGATCTCGACAAGCTCTTCGCCATGGCCGACGAGCGCACCCGGGCCATCTTCATCAACAGCCCGAACAATCCGACCGGCTGGACCGCCTCGGCCGAGGACCAGGCGCGGCTGCTCGAATTCGCCCGCGCGCGCGGCATCTGGATCATCGCCGACGAGGTCTATACGCGCTTGTCCTATGAGAGCGAGCGGGCGCCCTCCTTCCTCGATATCGCCAAGCCCGACGATCCGCTGGTCGTGGTGAACTCGTTCTCCAAGAACTGGTGCATGACCGGCTGGCGGCTCGGCTGGATGGTGGCGCCGGAGGCGCTGGTCGACACCTTCACCAAGCTCGTCGAGTTCAACTTCTCCTGCGCGCCCGTCTTCGTACAGCGCGCCGGCATCGCCGCGGTCGAGCAGGGCGAGGATTTCGTCGCCGAGACCAAGGCGCTCTACCACCGCAACCGCGACATGGTCTATCAGCGTCTGGCCGCCATCGACGGCGTGCGCATGGCGAACCCACCGGGCGCTTTCTACGCCTTCATCGGCGTCGACGGCATGGACGACAGCCTCGCCGTCGCCAAGCGGATCCTGCTCGATCAGAAGGTCGGTTTGGCGCCCGGCTCGGCCTTCGGCCCGGGCGGCGAGGGTCATCTGCGGCTCTGCTTCGCGGTCCAGTCCGACCGGCTTTCGACCGCCCTCGACCGCCTTGCGGCTTCGCTCGAGGCGGGGGTGGTTTAGGGGCGAATGCCCCTCACATCATCACCTCGTCCTGCATCGCCGCCTCTTCCAGGAGCCAGTCGCGGAAGGCGATGATCTTGGGCCGGTCCTTGCTGGCCAGCGGATAGACCACGAAATAGCTGAAGTTCGACGGCAGGCTGAGCTCGAAGGGCTTGACCAGCCGGCCCTCCTCGAGCTCGCGGGCGATCAGTCGCGAGCGTCCCAGCGCCACCCCCTCGCCGTCGATCGCCGCCTGGGTCACCAGATTCGAATGCATGTAGCGCGGCCCGCGCTCGGCATCGATCCCCTCGATCCCCGCCGCCATCAGCCAATTGCCCCAGGTCACCGTCATATCGTCGTGCAGCAGAGTGTGCCGGAAAAGGTCCTTCGGCTCGCGCAGCGGATTGAGACCCTCGACGAGTTTGGGGCTGCAAACCGGGAAGATCTCTTCCGTGAAAAGCGGGATTGTCTCCGTGCCCGGCCAGGGACCGGTCCCGTAGCGGATCGAAAACTCCACGTCGGAGCGCGCGAAGTCGACCGGCGTGTCGGTGGTGGTGAGGCGGACGTCGATATCGGGGTGTTTGGCGCGGAAGCGCTTCAGGCGCTGCACCAGCCAGCCGGCGGCAAAGCTATCGGTCGTACTCATGGTGAGGCGCTGCTCGGATTCCTCCCGCATCAGTCGCTCGGTCACAGCGGCAATGTCGTCGAAGGCGTCGCGCAGCACCGGCAGGTAGTCCTGGCCTTCTTCGCTGAGGCGGAGGCCGCGGCCCATGCGGTGGAAGAGCTTGAAGCCGAGCCAGTCCTCCAGCGCCTTGATCTGGTGGCTGACCGCGGCCTGGGTCACGAAGAGCTCTTCCGAGGCGCGGGTGAAGCTGAGGTGCCGGGCCGCCGCTTCGAAGGCGCGGAGCGCGTTGAGGGGAGGAATTCTGCGGCTCATTGGAGGCGCTATTGGGGAGGTATTACCGGACTGTTAAGAGATAAGATTTTCTAATCAATAACATGAAAAACGGTCGTTTGTCACTATCCAAAAATATCCCTATTTTCCTTGCCATGAACATGATGAACCGCGAAACATCGAGCAACGGGGGCGACCCAATGGCCTATACACATTCTAATACTTATGCATATCACCGCCACGCGCCGCTGCGGGCCGCCACCGGCCTCCTCGGCCGGGCCGTCGACACCGTCCTTCGCTGGCAGGAGCGTACCCGCGGCCGCAAGGAGCTCCAGCAGCTCGACGATCGGTTGCTGAAGGATATCGGCCTCAACCGCATCGACGCGATGCGCGAGGCGGACAAGCCCTTCTGGAAGCGCTAGGCGGGCGTCGCGCCCCGGATACTGGGGCTAAGCAACACGACGCCTCCGCGACGCGGGCGCGGGACTCGGGACGCCTTGCCCCGGATCCCGCGCCCGCACTTCGTTTGGGGTCCTTCGAGACGGGCCTTCGGCCTTCCTCAGGATGAAGCAATTGTGTTGGTCAAAGAAATAGCTTCATGGTGAGGAGCGCCGCAATAGCGGCGCGTCTCGAACCACCCCTACTCCATCGTCACCAGGATCTTGCCGGTGGATTTGCGGGCCATCATGGCTTTCATGGCCTCGGCGGCATCGGCGAGATCGTAGCTGTCGGAGACATGGGGCTTCAGCTTGCCCGCCTCGTACCAGCCAAGCAGCTCCTTGAAGGATCGGTCGATCACCGAGGTGTCCCGCGTCATGTAGGAGCCCCAGAAGACGCCCACCGCCGAGCAGTTCTTGAGCAGCAGATAGTTCGCCGGCGCCTCGGGAATGCGGCCGGCCGCGAAGCCGACAACAAGGAGGCGGCCCTCCCAGGCGATGCAGCGGAGCGAGGCGTCGAAGACGTCGCCGCCCACCGGGTCGTAGATCACGTTGGCGCCCTTGCCGCCGGTGAACTCCAGCACCCGCTCGCGGATGTCTTCCTTCGAATAGTCGATGCCGTGCTTGGCCCCGTACTGCTTGGCGAGCGCGAGCTTCTCGTCGCTCGATGCCGAGGCGATGACGGTGGCGCCCATGACCGTGCCGATCTCGACCGCGGTCAGCCCGACCCCGCCGGCCGCGCCATGCACCAGCAGCGTCTCGCCAGCCTCGAGCCGCGCCCGGTGCCGGAGCGCCACATGCGAGGTGCCGTAAGCGACCGGGAACCCCGCCGCATCGGTGTAGGGCATGGAATCGGGGATCTGGAAGACGCGCTCGGGCGTGGTGATGGCTTCCTCGGCAAAGCCGCCATGGCCCAGCATCGCCATCACGCGCATGCCCGGCTCGATGCCGCTGACGCCGGGCCCGACTTCGATCACCTCGCCAGCGGCCTCGAGGCCCGGCGAGAAGGGAAAGTCCGGTCGGTCCTGATATTTGCCGGCGATGATCAGCGTGTCGGCGAAATTGAGGCCCGCCGCCTTGATGGCGATGCGGACCTGGCCCTCGCCGGGGCTCTTCGGTTCGATCGTCTGAAGCTTGAGCGCGTCCGGCCCGCCCCATTCCGTGCAGAGCATCGCCCGCATACGGTTCCTCCCGTTCCAGTTCTCAACCGCGGTCGAGCCAGCCGGGAGCGGTCCTGATCGTCCCGGTCTCGATGCCGCGCCAATTCTTGAGCCTCGGCTGCGCGATCGACAGAAGGCGCCCCCAGGCGGCGTCGTCCAGGACATCTAAGTAGCGCAAAAGACCGGCCATCGCGACCTCCGAGGCGCGGGTGGCGCCGTCGTCGATCTTGAGCGCGATGCCCATGGCGGGCCGGCCGCCGCGGGCGGGCACCGCGCCCATATAGACGCCCTCGGCGCCGGTCTTGACGAGGGCGGCCGCATTGCTGCGGGATATGAGCTGCGTGTCGAATCGGCCCGAGCCCGCGATCATGAAGGGATGGGTGGTGAGCGCCTTGGCGATCCGGCGCGCTGCCTCGCCGCGGCCGGGCGGCAATGTGTCGGGGGCCGCGAACCAGGACATGGCGCGGGCCAGATTACGCAAGGGCGCGGCATAGGTGGGGATGCTGCAGCCGTCGGTGCCGCGGGGCGCGTCCTCCAGATCGCAGCCGGCCATCTCGCTCAAGAGATCGCGGATGCGCACCTGCACCGGATGGTCGGCGTCGACATAGCCTTCGATCGGCTCGCCCAGATGGCGCGCCGTGGTCAGCATGCCCGTGTGCTTGCCCGAACAGTTGTTGTGCAGCGGCGAGGGCGGCTGGCGGGCCGCGATCAGCGTCTCGCTCGCCTGGCGCCCGAGCGGGGGATGTGCCCCGCATTCGAGATTGCTCGCGCCGAGCCCGATCCGCGCCAGCCAGGCGCCTGCAAGCGAGACATGCGCCGGTTCGCCGTTATGCGACGCGCAGGCGAGCGCCAGCTCCTCGTCGCTCACGCGGTAGGCTTCCGCCGCGCCTGTTTCGAGAAGCGCCAGCGCCTGCAGCGGCTTGACCGCCGAGCGGGGATAGATCGGCCGTTCGACGTCGCCCCAGCTCATCAGCAACGCGCCGGTTTCATCGATGACCGCGGCCGCACCCCGATGCCGGCTCTCCACCGTATCGCCGCGCCAGACCTCGACCAGGACGGGATTGGCGTCGCGCGCACGGTCGTTGGCCGGCACCGCCTCTTCGTTCACGCTCGCGGGAGACCGATCGTTCATGCGCCTTCACCGTCGCCGGTTTGCAGCTTGCCTTAACGCCGGCCATCGGTGCAAGGTCGGAACCATGCGCGGCTATTTCGGCATCGGGGTGGAACGCGTCAGCAAGGCGATGAACGTGGGGAGCCTGTTCCGCACGGCGCATGCCTTTGGCGCCAGTTTCGTCTTCTCGATCGCCACCGACTATGACCGGAGAAAGGCTGGGCTTGCGGATACATCGGATGCCGCCCGGACCTTGCCCCTCTATGAGTTTGACGATGCGGGCGCGTTGGCGCTGCCGCGCGAGTGTTCGCTGGTCGCGGTGGAGATCACCGATGACGCCGCGGAGCTGCCGAGTTTCCGGCACCCGCGCTGCGCCGCCTACGTTTTTGGGGCCGAACGCGGCGGGTTGACGTCCGAGCTTCTCGATCTTGCCGATCACACGGTGAAGATCCCGACGCGGTTTTCGGTCAATCTGGCCGTCGCGGGCGCGCTCGTCATGTATGACCGCCTCTTGAGTTCGAACAAGTTCGCGCGCCGGCCGCTGATCCCCGGCGGGCCGCCCGAAGAGATCCCGCCTCACGAATTCGGCGAGCCCATGTGGAACAAGCGGGCGCGCCGCCGGGCCGCCGCCGGCAGGAAGACGGCCAAAGAATCGGCGAAAGGATCGTAAGACACTGCAGTAGAGGAAAACGGGCCGAATCACGTCGCCCGAATCCCATCGCCCGAATCACGTCGCCCGAACCACATCGAAGAGGCCATGAGACCTTCACTGACGATAGTTACCGCCGTCGTAACCATTCTTGCTGCGGCGCAGGCCGCCGCCGAGACCAAGCTCATCTCCAAGCACGCCGACTGGGATGCGAGCCAGCGCGCGGTGGGCAAGGAGCGCGTCTGCTACATCTCGAGCCTGCCCAAGAAATCGACGGGCAAATACAAGAAGCGCGGCGAGGCCAGCGTGATCGTCGCCCATTGGCCGAAGCGCAAGCGCTGGGCCGAGATCACGGTCAATGCGGGCTACAAATACAAGCCGAAATCGGAGGTGGTGATCCGCATCGGCGGGACCGACCTCCGGCTCTTCACCAATGGCGAGCAGGCCTATGCCTATAAGGGCGAAGACGCGAAGATCGTCCGGGCCATGCGCGCCGGCGCCTCGATGATCGTCGTCGGCGTCTCGTCCAAGGGCACCCGCACCGTCGATACCTACTCGCTGAAGGGCATTTCCGCGGCCTTGAAGGCCATCGATGGCGAATGCCGCGGGAATGCAGCGAAAAGCAAGGGCAGGAAGCGCAAGTCGGCCCGCAGAAAATAGCCCCCAGAGGAAATAGCGATCTTCTGGCCCGGACCGCCCGGGCCCCCTATATCTCCTGTCATGGATAGCGCCGCCGAACCCTCCGTGCTCGAGGCCGAGACACGCTCCGGCTCCGATCGGGCCAGCCTGATCGGGCTCGACCGAAGCGAGGTCGAGGCGCTGGTCGCCGCGCTGGGCGAGCCGGCTTTCCGCGCGCGCCAGCTCTGGCACTGGGTCTATCACCGGGGCGCTACCTCCTTCGACGATATGACCTCGCTCGCCAAGTCCTTCCGGGCGAAGCTCGCCGAGCGCTACACGCTCGATCGCCCGCGCGCCAGCCGCGATCTCCTATCGGAGGACGGCACGCGGAAATGGCTGCTCGCCTTCGACGATGCCCAGGAGGCCGAGACCGTCCTCATCCCCGAGGAGGACCGCGGGACCTTGTGCGTCTCCAGCCAGGTCGGCTGCACCCTCAACTGCACCTTCTGCCATACCGGCACCCAGCGCCTGGTGCGCAACCTCGGCCCGCGTGAGATCGTCGGCCAGCTCATGCTCGCGCGCGATGTGGTCGGCGAATGGCCGACCACGGTCAACGAGCGCGTCATCACCAACATCGTGATGATGGGCATGGGCGAGCCGCTCTACAATTACGACAACGTTGCCAAGGCGCTGCGCATCGTCATGGACCCCGACGGCCTGGCGATGTCGCGCAAGCGCATCACGCTGTCGACCGCCGGCGTGGTGCCGATGATCGAGCGCTGCGGGCGCGAGCTCGACGTCAACCTCGCCGTCTCGCTCCACGCGGTGAACGACGAGATCCGCGACCAGATCGTTCCGCTCAACAGAAAGTACCCGATCGCCGAATTGCTCGCGGCCTGCCGCGCCTATCCGAGCCTCGGCAACGCGCGCCGCATCACCTTCGAATACGTCATGCTGAAGGACGTGAACGACAGCGACGCTGACGCCCGCGCGCTCGCCAAGCTCGTGCGCGACATCCCGGCCAAGATCAACCTCATCCCCTTCAACGCCTGGCCCGGCGCGCCCTATGAGTGCTCGCCGCCCGAGCGCATCGACGGGTTTGTCCGCATCCTCCACGACGCGCATCTCGTCGCCATCACCCGCACGCCGCGCGGCCGCGACATCATGGCGGCCTGCGGCCAGCTCAAGAGCGATAGCGTGAAGAAGCGCAAGAGCGAGCTGTTGGCGGAAGAGAGCGCGTAGTTCTGAAACACCGTCGGTGTTTCAGCCCTTCACCCTAACCCTCTCCCCCAAGGGAGAGGGAATCCAATCAAGGCGCTTCTTTGTCCCCTCTCCCCTTGAGGGAGAGGGAGGGGCCCATCGCATTAGCGATGGGAGGGTGAGGGGTCTGAAACGCTTACAGCGCTGAAATGCCGAAGGCGGTTCAGCCGCGAAATATCAAAAACAGCCAAGCGAAGATCCAGACGCCGGCGAGCGTCCAGACGCAGCCGAGCCGCGAGCCGGTCGGTGCCAGCGACATCTGCGCGTTGGGATCGGGCGGCGGCGGCTCGTCGGATCGCCTCGCGGGATCGCGCGGGCGGGTCGCGAAGTAGAGCGCGAAGAGTAGCGCAAGCCCGCCCGGGAAGGCCCAGATCAGAGGCCCCATCCGCGTCAGGCGCTCGGCCAGAAAATCCATGCCCCACGGGCTCCCGCACATCCTTCGGCCGGGCGACGGTAGCATAGGTGCGTTGCGGCGCGCTGCCGCCGCGCACGGCTTGTCGGGACCCGGCAATTCGCGCAGTCTGTCGGCGGAGCGGCATTCCCGGGGGGACCACAGTGACCGAGCGCGACGATCTTGCCTGGCTCGATGCCACCGCCCAGGCCGAACTTGTCGCCAAGGGCGACGCGAGCCCCGAGGAGTTGCTCGACGCGGCACTCGCCCGCGCCGAGCGGCTCAACCCACAGCTCAATGCCATCGTCCGCCCGATGGAAGCGGAGGCGCGCGCGGCGATCGCGGCCGGCCTCCCCGACGGCCCCTTCAAAGGCGTGCCGTTCCTGCTGAAGGACCTCGGCGCGTATTACGCCGGCGTTCCCTTCACCCGCGGCTCGCGCTATCTGCGCGACAACGTGGCCGAGAGCGACAGCACGCTGGTCGCGCGGCAGAAAGCGGCCGGGCTCGTCACCTTCGGCAAGACCAATACATCCGAGTTCGGACTGCTGCCGACGGCCGAGCCGCTGCTCTTCGGGCCGACCCGCAATCCCTGGGACACGGAGCGCACCTCTGGCGGCTCGAGCGGCGGGGCGGCGGCCGCGGTCGCCGCCGGCATCGTTCCGATGGCGCATGCCAATGACGGCGGCGGTTCGATCCGCATTCCCGCCTCCTGCTGCGGCCTTTTCGGCCTCAAACCCAGCCGCGGCCGCAACAGCATGGCGCCTTTCATGGTCGGCAGCGGCGTCGCCGCCGAGCATGCCGTCAGCCGATCGGTCCGCGACAGTGCCGCGCTGCTCGACGCGACGGCGGGGCCCGCGCCGGGCGATCCCTATTGGGCGCCGCCGCCCGAGCGGCCGTTCGCGCAAGAAGTCGGCGCCGATCCCGGCAAGCTCCGCATCGCCTTCTCGGCCAAGCCGATCAACGGCGTCCCGGTCCACGCCGATTGCCGTGCGGCGCTGGAGGATGCGGCAAGGCTCTGCGAAGACCTCGGCCATCACGTCGAGGAAGCCGATCCGGGATTCCCGGACGATCTCGGCATGGCCTTCTCCCGCGTGTGGACCGGCATGCTTGGCTGGACGGTCGCCGATACCGCACGCCGGTTGGGCCGCGAGCCGCAGGGCGACGACCTCGAGCCCTGGACCTGGCGGATGCTCGAGGCCTCGCGCGAGCTCGGCGTGGCGGACTATCTCCTCGCGGTGCAGGATGCGCAGACGGCGGGGCTCGACCTCGCGCTCTTTCTTCGTCGCTACGATCTCTGGCTCACCCCGACGCTCGCCGATCCACCCGTGCCCGTGGGCAGCTTCGACTACGCCGACAAGACGCGCGCGCATGAGGCCGTCTTCTCCTTCGCCGCCTTCACGCCGATCTGCAACGTCGCGGGTAATCCCGCCATGTCGGTGCCGCTCACTTGGAACGACGAGGGCCTGCCCATCGGCGTGCACTTCGTTGCCCCCGTCGCCGACGAAGCCTTGCTCTTCCGCCTCGCCGCGCAGCTTGAGGCGGCGCGGCCCTGGGCCGACAAGCGCCCGCCCGTTTCGGCCTGAACGGTTAGAGCCAGATACCGATGATCTAAATCATCGGTATCTGGAAAGCGCGCGACCGCGCGCCCGAGCTAGTGCGAGGGGAGCCAAGGCCGCGGATGCGGCCGCCCGGCGCTTGAGGGAAATACAACGGATCGTTTCTTACGATCCGTTGGTATCAAAGAAACCGCTTCAGAAGCTTGAATTTTCGTTTGGTGACAGGCGGATAGCGGAATCTGACGTCGGGTCGGCTCCAGCGCGAGAGCACGGCTTTCTCATGGCTGAAGGCGCGAAAGCTGAACTCGCCATGGTATGCGCCGGTGCCGCTTTCGCCGACGCCGCCGAAGGGCAGCGATGGGACCGCCAGATGCAGGACCGTCTCGTTGACCGCCATGCCGCCCGCGCTCGTCTCCGCGATCACGCGGTCGGCAGCCGCCCGGCTCTCGGAGAAGACATAGAGCGCGAGCGGCTTCGGCCGCGCGTTGACGAAGGCGATCGCCTCGTCGAGCCCGTCGACGGCAAGCACGGGCAGGATCGGTCCGAAGATCTCGTCGCGCATCGCCGCACTGTCGAGCGTAACCTCGCGCAGCACGGTGGGCGCGATGTAGCGATCGTCCGCATCGCTTTGCCCGCCGGTCACGATGATGCCGTCATCCAGCAACGGTGTGAGCCGCTGGAAATGCCGCGCATTGACGATGCGCGCGAAGTCATCCGAGCGCGCCGGGTCGGGCCCGTAGAATTCGGTGATCGTGCGGGTCAGCGCCTCCAAGAGCGCCGCCTCCTGGCCGCGGTCCACCAGCACGTAATCGGGCGCGACACAGGTCTGTCCGGCGTTGAGGAACTTGCCCCAGACGATGCGCCGCGCCGCCACGTCGATCGCCGCGTCGTCGAGCACAATGGCTGGCGACTTGCCGCCGAGCTCGAGCGTCACCGGGGTCAGGTGCTTGGCCGCCGCCCCCATCACGATGCGGCCGACCGCGGCGTTGCCCGTGTAGAAGATCTTGTCCCAGCGTTGGTCGAGCAGCGCGGTCGCCGTCTCCACCCCACCCTCGACCACGGCGATCGCCTCCGTGTCGAGACAGGCCGGCAGGTGCTTGGCGATTGCGGCCGAGATGTGCGGCGCGAGCTCCGACGGCTTCACCACCGCGCAGTTGCCCGCGGCGATGGCACCGATGAGCGGCGAAAGCGCCAGCATCAGCGGATAGTTCCAGGGCGCCATGATCAGCGCCACGCCCAGCGGTTCGGCGACGATGCGCGCGCGCCCCGGCAGGGCGAACAGTGGTGTCGTCACCCGGCGCGGCCGCATCCATTTGTGAAGCTGGCGGCGCGTGCGGCGCGCCTCGCCGCGCAGGAACTCGATCTCCGTCAGGTAGGCCTCGCGCGCGCCCTTGCCGAGATCGGCCTTGAGCGCCGCCGCGAAGTCGTCCTCGTGCGCGGTCAGCATCGCTTCCAGTGCCGAAAGCTGGTCGCGCCGCCAAGCGGCCGGCCGCGTCTTTCGGCTGGCGAAGGTCGCGCGCAGGCGCTCGGCCGTGTCGATCACGGCGGCCGATGTGGCGGCTGTGGCGAGCGGCTTGTTCATGGGAGCCGAGCCTAGCGCGTTCCTGTCGGACGCGCCACGTCCCGGCAAGATGAGTGCCTAGTCGAAATCTTCCGCGAGCGCCGCGCGCACGGCCTCGGGCATCACCGCCATGTGGCCGTATTGCGGATGATCGAAGCCGACGAGCACCTGGGCGCCGGGCTCACGGAAGGCGGCGATCGCGTCCTTCGTGAAGGGAAAGTGGATGAACTGCACCGCGCTCGCCTTGCCGGCGGCGGTCGTGCGGTCGATATCGGCCTCGGGCACGCCCTTCACGACCTGGTCGCCGATCTTGATCGTGACGGTCTCCTCCACGCCGCCGAGCTTCGCCAGGGCGGTGGCCCGGCGCACCGGCTCGTCGATCTCGAACATCACCGTCGCCACCAGCTCGCTGCCGTTGGGGATCAGCGGATTGTAGGCGGCGAGCTCGTCAGCGATCTGCTCCTCGCCGCCCTTCTCGATGTAGAGCATCTCGTGGATCTGGTGGAGCATGGTCTCGAAGCTCTCGAAATAGAATGTCGCGAACGGCCCCACCTCGAGCCGCCGGTTCCGCTTCACCTCGGTCAGGCGCTTCCGCCGCTCGGGGCGCTCGCGTCCATAGACCTCGATATCCATGATGTCTTCGCGGGCAATCGCGTGTTTCATGGTGGTCACCATATCCTCAGAAGCAGTCATCATGCCTCGACCTCGATCCCGTAGGCCTTGGCGAAGAGCTCGATCGGGTGGAGCGAGCGGCGGGGGGCGGCATTCTCGGTGTCGAGAACCTCCATGCCCTGAAGGATATGCGCCGCGGCGAGCGGGCATTCCGACGCAACGAAGCCCTTGGCCGCCTTCACCGCCTGGCGCGCCACCGGCTTGCCGACCTTGAGCGCGACCTCGAAGTTCTCCTTCATCACGCCCCACGAGCCGCCATGCCCCGAGCAGCGCTCGATCACGTCGAGGTCGGCATCGGGGATGAGCCGCATCATCTCGGCCGCCTTCTGGCCCATATTCTGCGCCCGCGCGTGGCAGGCGAGATGCAGCGTGACGCCCGTATCGAGCGCGCTCAGCCCTTCGGCCAAACCTTCGTTCTTGGCGATATCGACGATGTATTCGCTCGCATCAGAGGTCGCTTCCGCGAGTGTCTTGATTGCGTCATCGTCGGGCAGGATGAGCGGCCATTCGAACTTCATCATCAGCGCGCAGGACGGCACCAGCGCGATCACGTCGTAGCCCTTGTCGATCCAGGGCCCGAGCTCGGCCGCGATTGCCTTGGCCCTTTCGGCAACCGCCGCGATGTCGCCATGCTCGAGCTGGGGCATGCCGCAGCATTGCGGGTAGACGACTTTCGTTTCGACGCCGTTCTTGGCCAGGATCGCGCGCATCGCCGTGCCGATGCCCGGATTGTTGTAGTTGGCGAAACAGGTGGCGTAGAGCACCGCCTTGCGGCCCTTGGCGGGCGCATCCGCGTTGACCGGCGGCGCGTCCTTGGCGCGGTCGAGCAGCGTCTTGCCGTGATACTTCGGCAGGTCGGCGTCCTTGTGCACGCCCGCGACCGCCTGCAGCGCCCCGCGCGTCAAGCCATTACCGCGCTTGCTCGCCCAGTTGGCGAGGCCCGGCGCGTGCGAGCAGAGCTTGCCGTTGCGGTCGGTCTTGGTGAGCTGCTTTTCGGAAAAGGAGATCTTGCCGGCCTTCGCCTGCGCCGCCCGCGCCCGCAGCATCAGATGCGGAAAGTCGAGATTGAACTCGTGCGGCGGCACGTAGGGGCATTTCGTCATGAAGCAGAGGTCGCAGAGCGTGCAGGCCTCGACGACCGGCGCGAAATCCTTGCTGTCGACCGAATCGAGCTCGCCCGTCTTCGACTCGTCGATCAAATCGAAAAGCCGCGGGAACGAATCGCACAAGTTAAAGCAGCGCCGACAGCCGTGGCAGATGTCGAACACCCGCCGCAGCTCGGCGTCGAGCTTGGCCTCGTCGGTGAAATCCGGGTCCTGCCAGGGCAGCGGATGCCGGACAGGCGCGTGCAAGCCGCCTTCACTCATGGGTCAACAACCCCCTGTCATCGCCGCGTCGCAAACGGCGAATGATCGCTTCGTCATTGCGTTCTTTGTCGCGGAATCCTTGCCGCGGCCGTGGGGCCGAGGAAAAGCCCGCGGCGGCAGCGGCGCCTCTTGGACGCCGCGCCACGCGGATTAGGCCGAGAGATCGGGGCCTAAAGGTCGTCGAGCGCCCGCTGGAACCGGCCGGCATGCGACTTCTCGGCCTTGGCCAGGGTCTCGAACCAGTCCGCGATTTCGTCGAAGCCTTCCTCGCGGGCGGCCCGGGCCATGCCGGGATACATGTCGGTGTATTCGTGGGTTTCGCCGGCAATCGCGGCCTTGAGGTTCAAGGACGTGTCGCCGATCGGCTCGCCGGTCGCCGGATCGCCGACCTCTTCCAGGAACTCCAGATGGCCGTGGGCGTGGCCGGTCTCGCCTTCCGCCGTCGAGCGGAACACCGCCGCGACGTCGTTGAAGCCCTCGATGTCGGCCTTGGCGGCGAAATAGAGATAGCGCCGGTTGGCCTGGCTCTCGCCCGCGAAGGCTTCCTTGAGGTTTTCTTCGGTCTTCGTGCCCTTGAGTGACATGCTCTCCCTCCAATTGGATCCGTGTTGACGTACCCGATGGTCCCGCAGCCCGTCAGCCTGCAGCCGTCGTTCCTATTCAATATGAGCAATGGGACAGCGTCTGTCAATAGATTAGAAGAATTCTAATCTATTTTATAACGTGCAGAATTAAAGGAGTATTTAGTCGGACTTCTTAAGCCGAACGATCACGTCGACCCGGTCGATCTCGGTCCCGTCCGGGGCTGCGGGCAGCAGGTTCATGGCGACCTGGTCGCCCGGGATGTCCTGCAGCGAGCCGGTGTCGGAGTGGAAGAAATGGTGGTGGTCGCTGACATTGGTGTCGAAATAGGACCGGCCCGGCTCGACCACGACCTCGCGCAGCAGGCCCGCCTGGGTGAACTGGTGCAGGGTGTTGTAGATCGTCGCCAGCGAGATCTTGAAGCCGGCCTCCCGGGCCTCCTGGTGGAGCGCCTCGGCGGAGACGTGCCGGTCGCCGCCATCGAGCAGCAGGCGGGCAAGCGCAAGCCGTTGCCGGGTCGGCCTTAGACCAACCCCGCGCAAACGATCGATAGTCCCGGCAAAGGGACGTTCCGCCAATGGCTTCGTCATGCCTCCCATATGGGGTCTTTGGACCCCCATTTTAAGACCCCAATCCCGAATTAAGGTCGCGTTTACAGTAGCCTTTAACCAAGTTTGGAACAACTCAAAATACCAGGAATATCGTCCGATGGGCCGATTTCGGGCCGTATCGGGCCTTATCGAGGCGGGGCGCACATGCCGACGACGTGGTAGCCGCCATCGACGTAATGGACCTCGCCCGTGACCCCGGCGGAGAGGTCGGAGAGCAGATAGAGCCCGGCATTGCCGACCTCGTCCAATCCCGGATTGCGGCGGAGCGGCGCATTATCCTGGGTCCAGCGATAGACGTAGCGCGCGTCCTTCACGGCCGCACCGGCCAGGGTTCGCATCGGCCCGGCGGAGATCGCGTTGACCCGGATCGCGTGCTCGCCCAGATCGGCGGCGAGATAGCGCACGCTCGCCTCGAGCGCCGCCTTGGCCACGCCCATCACGTTGTAGGACGGCATCACGCGCTGCGATCCGTCATAGGTCAAGGTGATCAGGCTGCCGCCGTTAGGCATCAACTCGGCGGCGCGGCGTGCGATCGTGGTCAGCGAGTAACACGAGATCACCATGGTGCGCGCGAAGTTGTCGCGCGTCGTGTTGACGTAACGGCCCTGCAGTTCGGTCTTGTCGGAGAAGGCGATCGAGTGGACGATGAAATCGAGCCCGCCCCATTCCTCGCGCGCGCGGGCGAAGGCGGCATCGAGGCTGGCCTCGTTCTCGACGTCACACGGCGTCACGAAGACGCCGCCGACGCTCGCGGCCAGGGGCTCGACGCGGCGCTGCAGCGCCTCGCCCTGATAGGTGAAGCCGAGGCTGGCGCCGTGCCGGGCGAGCGTGCGGGCAATCCCCCAGGCGATCGAGTGATCGTTCGCGACACCCATCACCAGGCCGCGCTTGCCGGCCATGAGTGGTCCGGCTTCGCTCGCACCATTGCTAGTCGTCATCACCTGTCCGCCGTTCGTGGGCAAAGGCCGCGCACCTTAACGGACCGCAGGCGATCGAGGAAGAGGGGGTATTTTGGTCTGGTGCCGTGGAAAATATACTACGCCGCGGTGCCGGACTCGCGCTTGGGTTCCACGACGCGCTCGGCCGGGAAGTACGCGCTCACCGTCGTGCCGACATCGATCGTGCTTTCGACGGTTATCTCGCCGCCATGCAACTCGACGATCGCCTTGGTCAGCGGCAGGCCGAGGCCGGTGCCCTCGTGGTTGCGCACCAGCGACGCCTCGACCTGGGTGAAGGGCTCGAGGATCTTCTCCAGGTCTTCGTCGGGAATGCCGATGCCGGTATCGCGCACGCGTACGACGCAGCGCCCATCGACCAGCAGTTCGGTCGAAATCGTGATCGTGCCGCCGGGTTGGGTGAATTTGACCGCGTTGGAGAGCAGGTTGAACAGGATCTGCTTGCAGCTCCGCTCATC
>CAZBRE010000019.1:25998-45192 GCA_964494065.1 uncultured Alphaproteobacteria bacterium | reverse complement strand
AGGTCTTGATGAAGAGCCGGGTCCGGCGGGCGTGCAGGCGGAAATGCTGCTGCCGGTTGGCGCCGGCCGATCCTCGGGACGGAAACGAGCTGCCCGAAGCGCCGTTCGATGAGACGGCGTCCCCGCTGACGTGATTGAAGTCATAGATCAGGCTGAGCTGCGCGAAGCCGCCAATCTGCATCGACGTGTTGGTGCCCGGCAGCTTCCACGAGCGGGGCTTTGAACCCGCCTCGACGGCTGCTGCTGCGGCAACCCGGCGGCGGTCGCTCGCCCGTTTGCGCTCCAGCGCGTTCAAGCGCGCCTCGAGTTTCTGAATCTCCTGCTGCATCTCGGCGCGGCGTTGTTCCAGGCTGTCGGCCGCGAGCCCCGGCATCGCGGCCATCACAACAACCCCCGCTGCGCCCATTCCAAGGAGCGCAGTCCTTGTTGTTTTGATCCTCATGAGACCTCCTCTCCGAACGAAGTTCGTCCCCCTAAGAGACTTTTTGTGGGTCTGGTTCTAAGTAGCGTTTGTTACAGTTTGACGACCTGATTGTTACTGTTGGGAGTCCCGAAAAACTTCACAGGACCTGTGCCGTTCGGGCCACAGTGTGGATTGCCGAAAATGCTCCGAACGAGCTGTTGCGACGATGTCGAGCGATGGCGGATGACGGTGATTCGCCGGGTAAGGCCGGGGCAGGGCCCAAGCCGGCCTTCCGCAGACCGTTCCAAGATGTGGAAAAGAATCGATGCGCCGGGGTCGTGAATCCGCGGTCGCGTTGTCGCGCGACGAAAAGACGTGATCCGGCTGAAAAAGGTTGACCGGGCCCCGGTTGGACGGATGTGTGGGAGTCCGGGGCCCGGTCAGGGGAATACGCAGATCGCGAGAGACTTTTTTTCTTCTTGTCGGATCCCTTCGACCACAGGACCCGAATTCCCAATGCGCTTTCGGCCACGGCGGTCCTGGCCGAGCGCACACGCTCTAATTGCGAATAAGTCTTATTTGTATTGCGAAGCGTTCGCAAGTAGAAATTTGTATGTTGTCGGTGCTGGACGGTGTTCCTTGCTTGCGACGCCGCTGATGTCATCATTTCGGCCGCGCTCTTTAGGACAGTTTATTGTTGTTTATCATAGGGTTGCGGCTGTTTTCATTGTCTTTGTATGAGCACAGATGATGCTGTCCAACAGGGCGGCAGATACTGGGACTAAGGGTTCCGAATTCCCTCCGCGGTTCGATTTCGTCACCTGGCGGCCGTCTGTTTGGCATTGGGGAAGAAGAGCTGCAGGCCCTTCACCCTGAAAGAAGCGATGGTTTTTTGTCCGTCGGGCGAGGTCACCCACGAGACGAACGCCTGGCCGTCCTTCACGTTCACATGCGGATGTTTCTTGGGATTGACGAGGATGACGCCGTATTGATTGAAGAGCCGTTTGTCGCCCTCGACGAGGAGCGCCAGCTTGCCCTTGTTCTTGAAGGCGACCCAGGTGGCCCGGTCGCTCAGGATGTATCCATTGAGGCCGCTCGCGGTGTTGAGCGCAGCGCCCATGCCCGAGCCGGTCTCGCGGTACCATTGTCCGCCCACGGCCTTGATGTCGATCTTGGCGGCGCGCCACAGGCCGAGCTCTTTCTTGTGAGTGCCGCTGTCGTCGCCGCGCGACGCGAACACCGCCTTCGCCTTGGCGATCTTCTGCAGGGCCACGGTGATGTCCTTTTCGCCGCGCACCTTGGCCGGATCGCTGGCCGGCCCGATCAGCACGAAGTCGTTGTACATGACGTCGAAACGCTTCACGCCGTAGCCCTCTTTTACGAATTTCAGCTCCGAGGGCTTGTGGTGGACGAACAGCACATCGGCGTCCCCGCGCTTGGCGAGCCGGATCGCCTGGCCAGTGCCGACTGCCACGACGTGCACCTTGATGCCTGTCTTCTTCTCGAAGGCGGGGAGCAGGTGACCGAACAGGCCCGAATTCTCGGTCGAGGTCGTCGAGGCGATCTTGATCGTCCTGTCCGCCGCGACACCGAGGCTGGTGCCCGCGACCAGCACGAGGCTGGCGAGTGCGATGCGAAGGATGTTCGTGGATTTCATTGGATCGGTCTCCCCCAGGACGAGTGAAGCGAGTTACCAGTAGAGTTCGCCGCGCATGAATGCGTCAGCCGTGTCGGTGCGCGGCTTTTCGAAGAAGGCTTCCGCCGGTGAGCGTTCGACCAACCGGCCGCCATGCAGGAACAGGATCTCGTCGGCGAGGCGCCGCGCCTGGCCGAGATCGTGGGTGGTCATGATGATCTTGGTACCCGAGGCGTGGATGGCGCCGATGATGCGCTCGACCGAGCGGCTGGCCGCCGGGTCGAGATTGGCCGTCGGCTCGTCGAGGAACAGCACCTCCGGCTCCAGCGCCCAGGCCCGCGCAAGCGCGAGACGCTGCTGCTCGCCGCCGGAGAGCACCCGCGCCGGTTGGCTGGCCAGCTCCGACAGCCCGGTATTGCGCAGGGCCTCGGCCAGGCGCGCCTTTCGGTCCTTGCCCGAAAAGCCGCGGACCGCTAGGGCGTAGTCGACGTTGGCGGCGGCCGAGCGGCGCAGCATGACCGGGCGCTGGAACACCATCGCCTGGCGCATGCGCGCGTCTTTCGCGAACGGGCCGCCCCAGACCACGTGTCCTTTGCTCGGCGTAATCAACCCATGACACAGGCGCAGCAGCAGGCTCTTGCCGGCGCCGTTCGGGCCCAGGATGATCGTCCGCTGGCCGGCCTGAAATGTCGCGTCGATCGCATCGATCAGCGTGCGGCCGCGCACCGCATAGCTGACCTGTTCGAGGCGGAGGGGCAGGATGCTGTTATGCGTCGACATGTCCGCGCCCCGCTCAGCCAAGTTGCCGCGCCGCCGTCTCGCGCACGAGATGCGCGGCGGCGTTGACCAGGAGGGCGAGGAGCATGAGGACGATACCGAGACCCAGCGCCAGGCTCAGATTGCCCTTAGAGGTCTCGAGGGCGATCGAGGTGGTCATGACCCGGGTGAAGCCGGCAATGTTGCCGCCGACGATCATCACCGCGCCGACCTCGGCCATGGCGCGCCCGAGCCCGGCCAGGAGCACGGTGACCAGCGCGTAGCGCCCGTCCCAGAGCAGGGTGGGGATGGCGCGGCCGGCGCCGCTGCCGAGCGAGCGCAGCTGCTCGCCGTATTCGCGCCACAGATCCTCCGTCAGCTGACGCGTGAGCGCCGCCACGATCGGTGTGATCAGGATGGTCTGGGCGATCACCATGGCCGTCGGCGTGAACAGCAACTCCATGAAGCCGAGCGGCCCGGAGCGTGACAGCACCAGATAGACAAACAGGCCGACCACAACAGGCGGCAATCCCATCAGCGCGTTCAGGAGAACCGTGATCGAGCGCCGCCCGGGAAACTCGTAGAGCGCCAGCGCCGCGCCGAAGGGCAGGCCAATCAGCGCAGCGATCAAGAGCGCGCCCAGGCTCACCTGCAGCGACAGGCCGACGATCCCGATCAACTCGGCATCGAAGCTCGTCAGCAAACGCAGTGCTTCGCCAAAGGCGTTGGCGACCATGGCTATCGCGTGGGGGTCCATCCGTTCCTCTCCTTCACAAAGAAAGCATGAATTTGCAGGAATATGCAAAAAGAAATACAGCGCGCGCTTTCGCTGCGCGCCTATCGCTGCCGGACGGTCGTGCCGGCCAGTTCGGCGAGGATGTCGCCCGCGACCTCAAGCCGCCCAATCCCGGCCAGAGCGCCGCCACCGGCAACGAAGGCAGAGGCAGCCTCGACCTTGGGGCCCATGCTGCCCGGATCCAGGGTCAGCGCCGCCGCGCTATCGGGGCTGAGCCTTGCGATCGGCTCGGCGTCTTTCGTGCCCCAATCGCGATAGACCGCATCGACATCGGTCAACAAGAGCAACGCATCGGCGCCGAGACCTTGAGCCAGCACGGCGGCTGCCCGGTCCTTGTCGATCACCGCATCTACGCCGCGGATCGCCCCATCCGCGCCGAGCGCCACCGGAATGCCGCCGCCACCGGCGCAGATCACCAGAACGCCGTTCTCGACCAGCAGCCGGATCGTCGAAAGCTCCAGGATGCGCTGTGGGGTGGGCGAGGGGACGACGCGCCGCTTGCGATCGGCATCGGCGACGAAGTGCCAGTCCCGCTCGGCCTCAAGTCGGTCGGCTTCGGCGGCGTCGTACCACGGCCCGATGGGCTTGCGGGGGTTTGCGAACGCCGCATCGCCGGGGTCGACCTCGACCATGGTCAAAAGCGTGGCGATGTCGCGGCCGGGCAGCGCTGCGGCCAGCGCGCGTTCGATCAGATAGCCGATGAGGCCTTCGCTTTCGGCCCCGACGATATCGAGGGGCGTTTCGCGATCGTGCGGGAGTGCCGCCGCCTGCAGCGCCAGCATGCCGATCTGCGGGCCGTTGCCATGGGTGACGACGACCTCGTGCTCTGCTGCAACCTCGGCCACGGCAGCGGCGGCCACGCGGAGACGTTCGGCCTGAACATCGGTGTCGGGCCGCTCGCCCCGCCGCACCAGGGCGTTGCCACCGAGCGCGATCACGACGCGCATCGGCTAGAGACCTTTTTCGTCCAGGAACGCCTCGATCTGCGGCCAAAGCCGTGGCTCGCCCGCATCGGCGTAGGCGTAGCGCGCGCGGACCACCGGCTTGCTGAGCGCGATGAGAGCAGCGAGATCGAGCGGCGTCGCGGAGATCACGATGTCGGCCGCGCTCGCCTCGATGGTCTCGCGTAGGGCCGCGAGCTGTGCCTCGCCGTACCCCTCCGCCGGCAGTACGGGGCCGATATGCGGATAGGCGTCGAAGACCGCGGCGATCGCCGGCGCTGCGGAGGCCCGCGGATCGACGATGGCGCCGACCCCCGCGGCTTCGGCAGCCACAAAGCCCGCGCCGTGCGGCATGCCGCCATGGGTGATGGTGGGCCCGTCCTCGACGATCAGCACGCGCTTGCCCTTGACCGCCGCCGCGTTATCGAGCGTCACCGGTGAGGCGGCGCGGATGATCGTCGCGCGGTCGTTGACGGCGCGGACCGCCGCCTCGGCCGCCTCCGGGTCGGCCCCGGAAACGTCTACCTTGTTGACGATCACGAGATCGGCCATCCGCGCCACGGTCTCGCCCGGATGGTGGCTCGCTACATGCTCGGGCCTGAGCGCATCGGCGACCGCGATCTGAAGGTCCGGGCGGAAGAACGAGAAATCATTGTTGCCGCCATCCCAGATGATGACGTCCGCTTCCTCCTCGGCGGCGTTCAGGATCGCCGCATAGTCGACCCCGGCAAAGACGAGATTTCCCGCGGCAATATGGGGCTCGTATTCCTCGCGCTCCTCGGCGGTGCATTTTCCTTCCGTGAGGTCGTCCATTGTGGCGAAACGCTGCAAGCTTTGCTCCGCAAGGTCGCCATATGGCATGGGATGGCGGACGGCCGCGACCTTGAGCCCCCGCTCGCGCAATTTCACCGAGAGATAGCGCGCCGTTTGCGACTTGCCGCAGCCGGTGCGCACGGCGCAGATCGCAATTACCGGGCGCTCGGATGTGAGCATCGTTGCGCTTGGGCCGAGCAGGCGGAAATCGGCGCCCGCGGCCAATGCCCGCGAGGCGATGTGCATCACCGTCGCATGCTCGACGTCGGAATAGGCGAAGACCACCTCATCGACCCGCTCACGCCCGACCAAGGCCTCGAGTTCCGCCTCGTCGACGATCGGAATCCCGTCAGGATAGAGATAGCCGGCGAGGGAGGTCGGATAGCGGCGATGGGCGATGCCGGGGATCTGCGCGGCCGTGAAGGCCACAACCTCATAGTCCGGATTTCCACGGAAAACCGTATTGAAATTGTGAAAATCACGGCCCGCGGCCCCCATGATCACGACCCGCCGGGGCTGATCTTCGTTCATTCCGCGCGCCTCCTAGGCAAGATTGACAAGATTTTCGAGCCTGCCGCTGGGTCCCCCGTGCTTGTCCGCCGGGCCCTCCGAGATCATATTGAATCCATGGACGAATTCCACCTCCGCCCCGATCCGGCCAACCCACGGCTCACCGAGCGCGTGAGCGGCGTCGACCAGGACGGCAAGCCTGTCGAGACCGCGGTGGTGGTCGAGCGGCCGCTCACGCTCTTCCTGAACGGCCAGGAGATCGTCACCATGATGACGATCTCCGACTACCCCGACTATCTCGCCGTCGGCTATCTGCTCAACCAGAACATGCTGCGGCCCGACGATAAGATCACCGGCATCGACTATGACGACGATCTCGATGTGGTCGTGGTGCGCACCGAGCGCGCGACCGACTACGAGGAGAAGCTGAAAAAGAAAGTGCGCACAAGCGGTTGTGCGCAGGGCACGGTTTTCGGCGATGTCATGGAGAGTTTCGAGGATGTCGAGCTACCGAAAGATGCCGTTCTCAAAACATCTTGGCTCTACGCGCTTACAAAGAAGATCAACACGGCGCCGAGCCTCTATCTCGAGGCGGGTGCGATCCACGGCTGCGTGCTTTGCGAGGCCGACCGGCCGCTCGTCTATATGGAGGATGTCGGCCGCCACAACGCCATCGACAAGATCGCGGGCTGGATGTTCATGGAGGGCGTCGGCCCCGAGGGCAAGATCTTCTACACGACCGGCCGGCTCACCAGCGAGATGGTGATCAAGACCGTGCAGATGCGCATCCCCATTCTCATCTCGCGCTCCGGCTTCACCGCCTGGGGGGTCGAGCTCGCGCGGCAGGCCGATCTCACGCTGATCGGCCGCGCCCGCGGCAAGCGCTTCGTGACGCTCGCCGGCGCGCACCGGATTGAATACGACGCCGATGCGACGGCCGTCGCCGACGAGCCCAAGCACCTCCAGCGCAAAGCGAGCGTGGAAGAGGGCGCGGCCTAACGACCGATGATCGAAGGAACCTTCCGATGACCGCCGTTGCAGGCGTTCTCCTTGCCGGCGGGCAGGCGCGGCGCATGGGGGGCGGCGACAAGTGCCTGCGCGAGTTGGGCGGCATGACGTTGCTCGCCCGCACGATCGAGCGGGTGCGGCCGCAGGTCAAAACGCTTGTCCTCAATGCCAACGGCGATCCGGCGCGCTTCGCCGCGTACGGCCTGCCGGTGATCCAAGACGTTATTGAAGGCTTCGCGGGGCCACTCGCCGGCGTCTTGACCGGCCTTGAATGGGTGCGGGCAAATGCGCCCAACTGTCCGTGGATGCTCAGCGCGCCCACCGACGCGCCCTTCCTGCCGGACGACCTCGTCGCGACGATGAAGGACGCCGTCGACGAGCTCTTCGCCGATATGGCCTGCGCCATGTCGAACGGGCGCAACCATCCGGTCGTGGGGCTCTGGCCGGTGCGGCTGGCGGGCGAGCTTCGCAAGGCGCTCGTCGAGGAGGACATCCGCAAGATCGACGTCTGGACCGCGCGCTACCGTCTGGCCGAGGTCGAGTTCCCCGCCGATCCCGTCGACCCGTTCTTCAACGCCAACCGTCCGGAAGATCTGGCCGAGGCCGAGCGCCTGCTGGCTGAAGCGGCCGGCTGAGCGCTACTCGGCTGCCGCCGCGCTTTCGACCTTCTCGACCCGCGCGGCGCAGAACTTGAATTCGGGGATCTTGCCGAAGGGATCGAGTTGCGGATTGGTCAGCCGGTTGGCCGGCGCCTCGGCATAGCAGAAGGGGATGAAGAGCATGCCTTCGGCGATCGCCGGATCGACCCGCGCCACCAGCTCCACCGTGCCGCGCCGCGTCGAGACACGCACCCGGTCGCCGGAGCTCATGCCAAGTGCGGCCAGGTCGCGCCGGTTGAAGGCCGCGACCGCCTCGGGCTCGAGCGCATCGAGGATGCTGGCGCGGCGGGTAATCGCGCCGGTGTGCCAGTGCTCGAGCTGGCGGCCCGTGGTCAGCACCATCGGATAGTCGTCGTCGGGCAACTCGTCGGGCGGCAGCACTTCGGTCGCGACCAATTTTCCGCGGCCATTGGCCGTCGGGAAGCTCTCGGCGAAGACGATCTCGTTGCCCGGCTTGTCGGGCGCATCGCAGGGGTAGGTGACGGCGTTCTCGCGGCTGACCCGCTCCCAGGTGATGTTGTCGAACGACGGCATGATCTCCGCCATCTCGGCGAAGACCTCGGCCGGCCCTTCGTATGTCCAGTCGAGCCCGATCCGCCGCGCCATCTCCTGGATGAGCGCCCAGTCCTGGCGCGCCTCGCCCGGCGGAGTGAGTGCGGCGCGGCCGCGCTGGACCTGGCGGTTGGTATTGGTGACCGTGCCGTCCTTCTCCGGCCATGCGGAAGCCGGCAAAATCACATCCGCATGGAACGCCGTCTCGGTCAGGAAGATATCCTGCACCACCAGATGGTCGAGCGTGGCGAGCGCCTCGCGCGCATGGTCGGTGTCGGGATCCGACATGGCTGGATTTTCGCCCATGATGTACATGCCGTTGATTTCGCCGGCGAGGATGGCGTGGACGATCTCGACCACCGTGAGGCCCGCATTGGGGTCGAGCTCGGCACCCCAGAAGTCCTCGAATTTGGCCTGTATCTCGGGGTTCGCCACCGCCTGATAGTCGGGATAGACCATCGGGATGAGACCGGCGTCGGACGCGCCCTGCACGTTGTTCTGGCCGCGGAGCGGGTGGAGGCCCGTGCCCGGCCGCCCGACCTGGCCCGTGATCAACGCCAAGTCGATCAGGCAACGGGCGTTGTCGGTGCCGTGCACGTGCTGGGCGATCCCCATGCCCCAGAAGATGATGGCGCGCTCGGCGGTGGCGTATTTCCGCGCGACCGTCCGCAGCGTTTCCGCGTCGATGCCGCAGACCTCGGCCATCTTTTCCGGCGGGAAGGCCTTGAGGCTTTCCGTCAGCGCCTCGAAGCCCTCGGTGCGCGCCTGGACGTATTGCTCGTCGTGCAGGCTTTCGGTGACGATCACATGCAGCAGCGCGTTCAAGAGCGCCACGTCGGTGCCGGGCTTAAACTGCAGCATGTGGCTGGCATGGCGTTTGAGCGCCTGGCCGCGCGGGTCCATGACGATGAGCTCGGCGCCGCGCTTCCGCGCCTGCTTGAAGTATGTGGCGGCGACCGGGTGGTTCTCGGTCGGGTTGGCGCCGATCACGATGATGAGGTCGCTGTCGCCGACCGCCGTGAAGGGCGCGGTGACCGCGCCCGAGCCGATGCACTCCATGAGCGCGGCCACCGAGGAGGCATGGCAGAGCCGGGTGCAGTGGTCGACATTGTTGGTGCCGAAGCCGGTGCGCACCAGCTTCTGGAAGAGGTACGCTTCCTCGTTCGAGCCCTTGGCCGAGCCGAAGCCGGCCAGCGCGCCGCCGCCCTTCGCATCGCGGATGCGCGTCAGGCCCGCTGCGGCGCGGTCGAGCGCTTCCTCCCAGCTCGCCTCGCGGAAATGGCTCGAAGGATCGGCCGGGTCGACCCAGTCGTCCTTGCGCTTGCCGACGCCGTCCTTGCGGATCAGCGGCTTGGTGAGCCGGTGGGGATGGTCAACATAGTCGAAGCCGAAGCGGCCCTTGACGCAGAGCCGGTTCTCGTTCGCCGGGCCCGGCCGCCCGTCGACCGAGATCAGCTTGCCGTCGCGCAAATTGTAGGTGAGCTGGCAGCCGACGCCGCAATAGGGGCAGACGCTGTGAACCTGCTCGTCGGGCGTCTTGGCGAGCCGGCCATGATCGTCCAGCAGGTTCGCTTCCATGAGCGCCCCCGTCGGGCAGGCCTGCACGCACTCGCCGCAGGCAACGCAGGTGCTGGCCCCCATCGGGTCGTCCTGGTCGAAGACGATTTTGGCCCCGTGCCCCCGGTAAGCCATGCCGATCACGTCGTTGACCTGGACCTCGCGGCAGGCGCGGACGCAGAGATTGCAGTGGATGCAGGCGTCGAGATTGACCGCCATCGCCGGATGGCTTGCATCGCTCGCGGGCGTTTCGCGCGGGGCGAAGCGGCTCGCGGCGATGCCGACCTTGTCGGCCCAGTTCCAGAGCTTTGAGCCCGGGTCGTGGGCCTCGGTCCGGTCCGGCTGGTCGGCCAGCAGCAGCTCGAAGACGGTCTTCCGCGCCGATTTGGCCCGCTCGCTCGCCGTGTTGACCGTCATGCCCTCGGCCGGCTCGCGGATGCACGAGGCGGCGAGCACGCGTTCGCCTTCGATCTCGACCATGCAGGCGCGGCAATTGCCGTCGGGCCGGTAGCCGGGCTGCGGCGCGTAGCAGAGATGGGGGATCTCGATGCCCAGGCGATCGGCGACCTGCCAGATCGTTTCGCCCAGTTGCGCTTCGACCGTCTCGCCGTTGAGCGTGAAGGTGATCCTGTCCGCCATCGCGTCCTGTCCAAGCCTCGTCTGCCGGAAGAATTGCCGCCGCATCCTTAAGCGATGCGCCGTGCCCCCGTCCATGGGAATCTAGGCTTAAAGCCTTGTCTTTCCAGTTGCCTCCAGAGGGGGTGACATCCCGGTCACTATGATCGTCAGGCTACGCGTCTATGATTGCAGAATGATTGAACGAGGAGGGGCTTTTCCAATGAACCTGGCGATCTCGAGATGGACCGCCGCCGGCCTTCTGGCCGGCCTTTTGGCGGTGTTGGCCATGCAATACGCCCAGGCCCAGGGCAGAACCTACACGCCGCGCCGCGGCAGCGCTGAGCGCAAGGCGATCATGAATGGTCTCCGCCCGACGGTTATGCGCGATTTGCGCCAGCGGGTGATCTTCCGCGTGCAGCATTTGCGGGTTTCCGGCAATCACGCCTTCCTGATGGCCCAGCCCTTGCGGGCGAATGGCCGGCCCATCGACTATCGCCGCTCGCGCTACGCCGAGGATTACAAGGCCGGCGCCTTCGAGGATCAGGTGGTGGCATTGATGATTCGCGCCGGGCGGGCCTGGCAGGTGGTGAAATACGATATCGGCGCGACCGACGTGGTCTGGGAAGGCTGGTGGAAAACCTACAGCGCGCCGCGCGGCATCTTTCCGCCGTGAGCCGTCCCAGCGCTTATTTGTCGGGGAAGAACTTGAGCACGGTCTTGATCGGATTAGGCGCCGCCTGGCCAAGCCCACAGATCGAGGCGTCGGCCATCGCCTGACAGAGCTCTTCAAGCAGCGCCTCGTCCCACTTGCCGTTCGCCATGATCTTCGCCGCTTTCTCGCAGCCGACCCGGCAGGGCGTGCATTGCCCGCAGCTCTCATCCTCGAAGAAGCGGACCAGATTGAGCGCCGCCGCCCGTACGTCGTCCTGGTCGGAGAGGATGACCACGGCGTGGCTGCCGACGAAGCTGCCGTGCTTTTCGAGCGCCCCGAATTCGAGCGGCAGGTCGCCCATGCTCGCCGGCAGGATGCCGCCCGAGGCGCCGCCGGGCAGATAGCCCATGAAGTCGTGACCCGCGGCCATGCCGCCGCAGAATTCGTCGATCAGCTCTTTCGCGGTAATCCCCGCGGGGGCGAGCTTGACGCCGGGCTCCTTCACCCGGCCCGAGACCGAATAGCTGCGCAGGCCTTTGCCGCCATTCCGTCCATGTCCGGCGAACCTGTCCGCGCCCTTTTCGACGATGTCGCGGATCCAAAACAGCGTCTCGACGTTGTTCACCAGGGTCGGCCGGCCGAAGATGCCGTTCTGGGCGACATAGGGCGGGCGGTGGCGGGGCAGGCCGCGCTTGCCCTCGATCGACTCGATCATCGCCGACTCTTCGCCGCAGATGTATGCGCCCGCGCCGCGTCGCAGGTGGATCTCGGTATGTGGCGCCAGGTCCGCCTCATTGATGGCCGCGATCTCGGCGAGCAGGATCTTGCGGATATGCGGGTATTCGTCGCGCAGATAGAAATAGACCGCCTCGGCCTCGACCGCCCAGGCGGCGATCAGCATGCCTTCGAGCACCCGGTGCGGATCGGTCTCCAGATAGTGCCGGTCCTTGAAGGTGCCGGGCTCGCCCTCGTCGGCGTTGACGGCGAAGAGCCGCGGTTTGGGCGCGGCGCGCACGAACTCCCATTTGCGGCCGGTCGGAAAGCCGGCACCGCCGAGCCCGCGCAGCTGCGCCTCGCCCAACGTCGCGATGATGTCCGCGACTGTATGCTCGCCGGCAAGACAGCTTGCCAGGAGCGCGTATCCGCCGCCTTTTCGGTAAGCCGCCAGATCGGTGTAGGCGGGGATCACCGGCTTTACGTCTTTGGCTTTCACGGCCTTGGCAACGCTATCGACCGTCGCCGCCTCGATATGACGATGACCGACTTCGGCGATGGGCGCACACTCGCAGCGCCCCATGCAGGGCGCGCGCACCACCCGGACGTCCTTGCCGAGCACGCCCGGCAGGCCGTCGAGCAGCGCTTGCGCTCCCGCCATCTCGCAGCTCAGGCTGTCGCAGACGCGTACAGTCAGCGGGGGCGGCGGCGCCTCGCCCTCCCGCACCACGTCGAAATGGGCGTAGAAGGTCGCGACCTCGTAGACCTCGGTCTGGGCCAATCGCATTTCATTGGCGAGCGCTGCGATATGCGCAGCCGAAAGATGGCCGTAAGCGTCCTGGATCAGGTGCAGGAATTCGATCAGCAGATCACGTTGGCGCGGCCGCTCCCCCAGCAGGTCCGCGACCTCGGCCATTGCCTGCTGATCGAGCTGGCGGCCCTTCGGCTGCCGGCGCGTGCGGCGCTCGCCTTTGCCCGGATGCCGGTAGGGCGGTTGCTGGCCGTCTTTGCTCTTATCCGCGTTTGCCATGGTCATGCCGTCCGCCAGTCGAAGCGGACATGGAAGGGAGATTGCAGGGGGCGCTCGGTTGTGCCGTTGCTTACGCGCTGTCGCCGTTCGGCTCAACCTCGATCAATGTGATCACGGTGACATTTATAAGACGTTTGCCGGCATTCTCGAAGTTGACAGTGACCCGGTGCCCGTCGACCGATTGGACCTGGCCAAGCCCCCAATCCTGCTCGGTCGGGTGGCGGACGAAGACGCCCGGAACGAGGAACTCGGACATGGCATTCCATTTCTGCGGGCGGCGCCCGGCGGCCGCACCGCGGCAGTGGATTTTACAAGCCGAGGAGCGTCGGTTAAAGAACTCTCCCCGGTGCCAGGGTGACAAAGCTGAATAGTCGTGCGCCGCAATCAACTGCGAGTCGATCCCCCCTCATGAGTGAAACCATCGAACTGCGGGTGTTCCACCTGCTCTGTGCCAAGCTATGCCATGATCTCGTCAGCCCGGTGGGCGCCGTCAGCAATGGGGTCGAGCTCCTGCGGGACATGGGTCCCGAGGATGCCGAGGACATTCTGGGCCTCATCGCCGACAGCTCGATCAAGGCCGCCGATCGCCTCAAGTTCTTCCGCGTGGCCTACGGGCTCGCGTCGGACTCGGTGCGCTCGGATGCCGAGGCGAAGGAAATCACCAAGGGCATGATGGGCGGCCACGGGATCACCCTCGACTGGCCGATCGATGCGGTGATGGTGATGCCCATCGCCGAGGACCGGGTGAAGCTGCTCCTCAACCTGCTTCTGTTGGCCGCCGAGGCTTTGCCCCGCGGGGGGACGATCGCGGTTCGCCTGAGCGACGCCGGGGGCGGCCTGCGTATCGATCTCACATCGAGCGGCGAAGGCGCCACCCTGTCGCCGGAGTGTCTGGCCGGGCTCACCGACGAGGCCGATGTGTCGGCGATGACCCCGCGCACCGTTCAGGGGTTCTTTACCGCGCGCTACGCGCGATCGCTCGATAGCGCGGTGGAGATCAACAAAGGCGAGAAAAGCGTGCATATAAGCTGCAATATTACCTCTAATAATTGAAAGCGCTCTGCGGTTTTCACCGGTTCTTAAGCGTTTTCGGGCAGTTTCATAAAGATTTCCGCCATGAAGGGCGCGGCTGTTGCTGCGCCTGTTCCGGCCTGTTCTAGCCGCCGAGGTGAGGGGTGAGCGAGGTTACCGGTCTTGCGGCCGCGTTTGACGGTCTCGCGTGTTGGAGCAAGGGGGCGTCGCGATGCGCTGCCTGATCGTCGACGATTCGCGGGTGATCCGTGCAGTCGCGCGCAAGATCCTCGAGGCCCGTGGCTATGAGGTCGAAGAGGCCGAGGAAGGCGACGAAGGGCTCGATGCCTGCGAAGAATGGGCCCCTGATCTCGTGCTGATCGAGTGGCAGCTGCCGGATATGTCGGGGATCGAGTTCCTTCAGCAATTGCCCCGGTATAGCAAAGGCAAGATGCCGAAAGTGGTCTTCTGCAGCAACGAAGGCAGCTATGCGAGCATCGAGGCGGCGGTCCAGGCGGGCGCCACGGAATACATCATGAAGCCCTTCGACAGCGACGTCTTCGCCTCGAAGCTCGAGCTGGCGGGCCTGCAATGACCATGGATGAGGCGGCCCGATGAACCGCGAAGAGTTCGATTTTTTCGCCAGATTGGTCAAGCTGCGCGCGGGCTACGTGATCGGACCCGATATGGCCTACGTGGTCGAGAATCGGCTCGCCCGTCTGGGCCAGCGCAACAAGTGCGGCGATCCCGGCGAATTGGTCGATCTCGTGCGCCGGGCCCCCGAGGGCGAGGTTGCGAGCGACGTGGTCGACGCGCTGATCGCCAAGGACACCTATTTCTTTCGCCATTCCGAGACGTTCCAGAGCCTGCGCGAGGCGATCATTCCGCGCATCCAGATCCAGCGCACCGAGCGGCGCAGCCTGCGTGTCTGGAGTGCGGCCTGCGCCACCGGCCAGGAAGCCTATTCAGTCGCCATGATCCTCGACCAGATGGCGGTCGAGCTCAGCGGCTGGACGCTCGAGGTGGTCGGAACCGACCTCAACCGCAAGCTCCTCGAGCGCGCCACGGGCGGCATCTACAACCGCTTTGAGGTCCAGCGCGGCCTGCCGGTGCGCATGCTGCTCAAATACTTCGGCGAGGCGCCGGACGAGCATTGGCAGGTCAATGAGCCCATCCGCAAAATGGTGCGTTTCGGCACGGCCAACTTGCTGAAATCCCCCGAGGGGCTTGGCAGTTTCGACATCATCCTCTGCCGCAACGTGCTGGGTTCCTTCGATGCCGAGGGCCAGGCCGAGACGCTTGACCGGCTGGCTGCGGTCATGAACGACGGCGGGATCCTGATGCTGGGCCAAGGCGAAGAGATCGCCGGGCTTGCCGAGCGCTTCCTGCCGTTCGAGGGTCTCGACGGCGTCTTTGTGCGCCCGGCCGCAGCGCGGCGGGCGCCAACGCCTCCGGCGGCCGCGCCAAGCGCCAACCAGGCCTCGGCCTAGAGAATCGGCTCAGCGATCCAATATTCGGCGACCTGCAACGAAAAACGCGGCGCCCGATGAGCGCCGCGTCTTCTTATTCTAAGACCTGCGGTGGCAGATTAGCCCGCCATGGCCTCCGCCGGCTCGTCCTGGGTCTCGTCGACCGGGTCGCGCAGCACGTAGCCGCGGCCCCAGACCGTCTCGATATAGTTCGAGCCGCCGCAGGCCGCCGCCAGCTTCTTGCGCAGCTTGCAGACGAAGACGTCGATGATCTTGAGCTCGGGCTCGTCCATCCCGCCGTAGAGATGATTGAGGAACATCTCCTTGGTGAGCGTCGTGCCCTTGCGCAGGGAGAGCAGCTCCAGGATGCCGTATTCCTTGCCGGTCAGGTGCAGCGGCTGGCCTTCGACTTCCGCGGTGCGGGTGTCGAGGTTCACCGTCAGGCGACCGGTCTTGATGATCGAGTCCGAATGCCCCTTGGCGCGGCGGACGATGGCCTGGATCCGGGCGACCAGCTCGCGCTTGTCGAACGGCTTCGTCAGGTAATCGTCGGCGCCATAGCCGAGACCCTTGATCTTGGCATCCAGCTCGGCCATGCCCGAGAGGATCAGAACCGGGGTTTCGACATTGGAAGCGCGCAGTCGGCGCAAGACTTCATATCCGTCGATGTCAGGCAACATGAGATCGAGGATAATAATGTCATAGTCATAGAGCTTGCCGATCTCGAGGCCGTCTTCCCCCAGATCGGTACTGTCACAGACATAGCCTTCGCTCTTCAGCATCAACTCGATGCTCTTGGCGGTGGCGCTGTCATCCTCAACAAGCAAAACGCGCATAGGTGCCGCTCCCGCAGGCATTTCATCGGACATTAACTATGGCAACACTATTCTTTAATAGTTAACAATTCCTTTCATGAAAACATATTTCTTAACAACAAGTCTTCATGGAGCCGCATTTTACCGAAGTTTAAGTCGTTGAGCCCATGATTGCCGCCATTCTGGGGAGGCGGCCAACAAGTGCTAGCAGACAATATCCTTACCGACCTCAATCAGTTGCCCAGCTACTATCTTTACGGCCGCGTTACTGCGGTCCAGGGGATGCTGGTCGAGGTGGGCGGCGTTGAGCGTCAGTTAACGATCGGAAGCCGCTGTCGTCTTGATGCGATCGGAGGCCCGCCGGTGCTCTGCGAGGTCGTGGGTTTCCGCGACGGCAAGGCGCTTTTGATGCCCTTTGCCGGGCTCGATGGCGTGGGGCTTGGCTGCAAAGCCGAGGTCGTCACGAGCGAGCCGGTCATTTATCCGAGCGAGGATTGGCTGGGCCGCGTGCTCGACGCCATGGGCGCGCCGGCCGATGGCGGCCCGAAGATGCGTGAAGGCGATGCGGGCTACCGTTTGCGCGCATCACCGCCCAAGGCGAGCGACCGTCAGCGCGTCGGCGACAAGATCGATCTCGGCGTGCGCGCCATCAACACCTTCCTGACCTGCTGCCGCGGCCAGCGTATGGGCATCTTCTCCGGCTCGGGCGTCGGCAAGTCGATCCTGCTCTCGATGCTGGCCCGCTATACCCAGGCCGACGTCAACGTGATCGGCCTGATCGGCGAGCGCGGGCGCGAGGTGCAGGAGTTCATCGAGGACGATCTGGGCCCCGAAGGGCTCGCCAAGTCGGTGGTCATCGTCGCCACCTCCGATTCGAGCCCGCTGCTGCGCCGCCAGGCCGCGCACTTGACCCTTTCTATTGCCGAGTTCTTCCGCGACCAGGGCAAGGACGTGCTCTGCATGATGGACAGCGTGACGCGTTTTGCCATGGCCCAGCGCGAGATCGGCCTTGCCGCCGGCGAGCCGCCCGCGAGCAAGGGCTATACGCCGAGCGTCTTCGCCGAGCTGCCCAAGCTGCTGGAGCGGGCTGGGCCGGGCGCCGAGCGCGGCAGCATCACCGGCCTCTTCTCGGTGCTGGTCGAGGGCGACGACCACAACGAGCCGATCGCGGATGCGGTGCGCGGCATTCTCGACGGTCATATCGTGCTCGACCGCGCGATCGCCGAGCGCGGACGCTATCCCGCGATCAACGTGCTGCGCAGCATCTCGCGCACCATGCCCGACTGCAATACGCACGAGGAGAACGCGCTCGTGGAGCGTGCCCGCCAGATGCTCGCGCGTTACGAGGACATGGCCGACATGATCCGCCTGGGCGCCTACCGGCCCGGCAGCGATCCCGGCATCGACGAGGCGATTGCCTACTACCCGCAGCTTGAGGCGTTCCTCAGCCAGGGGCGCCACGAGCGGGGTGAGTTGGCTTCGGGCTATGCGGCGTTGGCGGCGCTGCTCTCCAACACGCCCAGCCTGCCGGCCGTGCCGGAGCAAAACCTAGAGGCGGCCCCGCCGCCCGAACTCGGGAGTGATGCCGCGTGAGAGCGCTGCCCAATCTGATCCGGCTCAGCAAATGGGCGCTCGACGAGGCGCGCCGCAAGGTGAGCGATCTCGAGACCCTGAAAGCTTCGTTCCGCAACGAGGTCGCGGAGCTTGAGGAAGAGCTCGGCCGCGAGCAGCATGCGGCACGGGGTTCGATGGACAGCCTCATCACGCTCCAGGGCTATTACCAGCATGTCCGCGAACGCCGCGGCCGGTTGGAGCGGTCGATCGCCGAGATCGAAGCCGCGCTGGAGCGCGCCCGCGAGGAGACCGCCGAGGCCTATCGCGAGCTCAAGAAGTACGAAACGGCGCTGGATCACGTTAAGAAGCGCGAGCGGGCCGCGATCGATAAGCGCGAGCAGAACGATCTCGACGAGGTCGGCATCGACATGCACCGGCGCAAGCAGGCATCGGCGTAAGCCCGCCGCTGCGTCACGGGCACACCAATCACTGAGACAGGTTAGACGACGAGCCCGTCGTCGCGCGGTGGCGGCTGGCCGGCCGGGGCGGCCGCGAAGGCCGGCACAGTCTGGAAATAGACGTCGCCCGTGAAGTCGTTGGCCTCGCGGACCTGGCCGAACAGTACGCCGATGTCGCCGCGGACCTCATCGGACAGCGGTGTGGTCGAGCGGACGACGAGATCGAAGCGGCCGGGCGTGGACAGGCCATCGAGCTGCATCGCGCCGAGGCGACTGAGGTCGAGCTCGAAGACGAAGCGCGACGGGGTTTCCGCATCGGCGTCGCTGCCACGGCCGCGGCGTTTGAGGTAGAGCCGGATCTGCTGTTGCTGGGCGCCGTCGAAGACCGGCAGATTGAAGACGCGCCAGTCGCCCGTGTCGCTGCGCGTGGGACGCGCAAGCTGGCTGAAATCGTCGGCCAGCGACCGCGTCGCGTGCGAGCCCTTCATGCGGGTCAGCTCGTCGAGGCTGTCCTGGCCCAGCCAGCCGCGCAGATCGCCCCCGCGCAAGGCCGACATCAGCAGCACCAGGGCGCTGCCCATTTGCGGGCCCGGCTGCGGCACGACGCTATTGACCGCCGCTGCGACTGCCGGAACGGCGCTGTGCCGCAGGGTGTCGAGCGCGGTGTCAAGCGCCGGCCAGGGCGCTGGCGTTGTCGGGGCCGGGCTGCGGCCCGCTGCTTCCGCCGCGGCGCCGGCGGAAAGTGTCGGCATTCCTGCGGGAGATGCTGCCGTGGCGCCGGCGGCCGTGGTCGGCCCGCCGGTCGGCACAGCGGCTTGCGGGCTGGCGGTCGTGGTCGCGGCTGCCGGTGCGCCCGGAGCAGGCGCCGCCGACGCACCCGCTGGTGTCGGCCCGCCGGTGGGCGCAGGGACGGCGGATTGGCCGGAAGGTTGGCCGGCCGCTTGCCCCGTGGGCGTGGCAGCCTGCGGTGTGGATGCGGGTTGACTGGTCGCCGTGGGGCTCGCCTGTCCGCCGCCGGGCGTGCTGGCGACCGGAGCCCCGGGTTCGGCCGGTTGCGTCGTGCCTGCAGGTGGCGCGCTCTGGGGTGGTGGTGCGCTGGGGGCCGAGGGCGGTGCAGCCGCCCGTGCTTGGCCCCCAGCGAGGGTAGCCCCTCCTGGTGCCGGAGCGGCCGCCGGCGGCTGGCCTGCTGCGGCTGGCGTGGCGGGCTGACCCGAGGTCTGGACTGATGGGCCGGCCTGCGGC
>CAZBRE010000019.1:0-25898 GCA_964494065.1 uncultured Alphaproteobacteria bacterium | reverse complement strand
TGCGGCTGGCGTGGCGGGCTGACCCGAGGTCTGGACTGATGGGCCGGCCTGCGGCGTCCCGGCTGGCGCGGCTGCTGGTTGGCCGGCGGCCTGCGGAGGACTCGCCGCGCCGCCAGGGGTCGCGGGGATCTGGCCACCGCCGGCAGGTGATCCCTGGGGCGGATAGCCGCCGGAGGGTCTGCCGGTAGCGTACGTGCCTTGCTGTACGTTTTGTGGTGTGTTCGCGTACGCGTTCGGATTGGCAGATACGTATGGCGAGGCGCCGCCCGGCGTTCCCGGCGTGCCCGTTGGGGTGGGCGGCAGCGGGGTCGATGGGACGTTCGAGATGATGGGCGCGCGCGGCGCCACGGGCGGCGCCGAGCCCGGTACCTGGCTGGGCGCATGGCCAAGAGGCGGGGCGCTAGTCTGCGCCGGCGGGCCGGACTGCGGTGCCGGTGCGGCCCGTCCAGGTGCCGGTGGCGCTGCCGAACTGGGCGTCGGTGTTTGCCCGCCTTGCTGCGGCGCCTGGTTAGGCCCCGGTTGCGCCCGGTGTCCGCCGCCGTGGCGGCCCTCGGCGGAGATCAGGATCACCCGGACCTGGCCGCCGGTCGGCTGGAGCTGGAGCACGACGGGTGTATTGACCGGCGGGGCGGACGTCGTGCGGACCCCGATTTCGCCGTGGCTAGTCTGGACCGCCACCAGCCCCTGCGGGGTCCGGCCCACCACCACCCCTTCGACGATCGTCCCGGCGGTCAAACGCGCCAGGCTCGCCGGCGGGGACGGGATGACCCCATACGACGGCTTGGCGCTGTTCGCCGCGACGTTGAACGGCAGGGTGGGCGGGATGTTGCTCATGGCGGGTCGGACAGCCCTTGGACGATGGCGGCGACGTCCTCGGCGGCCTCGCAATTGGGGAAGCGCGACAGCAGTGGCATCTGGTGTCGGATGCAGTCGGGCACGCGGGCATCGCGGCGCACGATGCCGGCCAGCTTCGGCGTGAATTTGAGGAAGTTCTCACACGCCTTCACGAGCGTCCGATAGGCGTGCTCGCCGGCCCCCTTGCTGGGCGCCATGTTGACCACGATCCGGATGTCGGTCGCCGGCTGGTCGCGCACCGTGAGCTTGATGAAGGCATAGGCGTCGGTCAGGCTGGTCGGCTCCTCGTTCGTCACCACGAGGACCGTGCCGGCCGGCCGCACCAGCCGCCGCACCGTGGTCTCGATGCCGGCGCCGAGATCGATCAGGACGTGGTCATAGGCCGGCGCCAGGTTGACCAGCCGCTCGCCCAGCGCATCGAGGCGCTCGATCGGCAGCCGCGCCAACCCGCCCGCACCCGAGCGCCCGGCGATGATATCGAAGCCGGTCGGCTCATGGGTCTGGATCACGTCGGTCAGCGCCATTTGGCCGCTGAAGACGCTCTGCAAGTCGGTGTCGGGCATGAGGCCCAGCTGGATGTCGACATTGGCGAGGCCGAGATCGCCGTCGAAGAGCAGCGTGCGGCGGCCTTGCCGCGCCAGCGTCTGGGCCAGCGTGATCGCCAGCCAGGTCTTGCCGACCCCGCCCTTGCCCGAGGCAACCGCGATGATGCGCCGGTCGGAGGGCGCCGGGGCGGCGTTGGGATCGATCATCGGAGACACGTTCATGAGACAGCCTCGGGTGTGTTCTTGTTGGCCTGGGGCAGGGCGGTCGGCGGCACGGCGATATGCGCGAGCAGGGTGCGCGCCAGGCTAGCGGCGCTGGCCGGAAGAAGGCCGTCGCCGATGGTTGGGCTGGCGCCAAGCTCGGCGAGCGCCAATCCGGCGCTGGTCGCCGCCAGAATCCCGCCGTGGCGGCGCGCGGTGTCGAGACGGGCCGCAATCATGCGGACGGCGCCGATGGCAGCGAAGGCGCGGGCGATCTCGGCCGCCTCCAGTGCGTCGCTGCCCGCGGCCATGACGAGCACCGGCTCGGCACCGCCAGCGGCGGCCGCGCTGGCCAGCTCGCTCATCTCGGCCGGATCGAAGGGATTGACGCTGGCGCTGTCGATGAAGGCGGCGCGGCCGTTGGCCGTGCGGCTGATCTCGGCGAGGCCGGCCTTCGCATCGGCGGTGTGCAGTTCCATCTTGAGGATCTGCGCGAAGGCCGCCAGCCGCGCGCTGCCGCCGACGCGCGCGGTGTCGGTGGAGATGAGCAGACAGTCGCGCCCGTCGAGCCGCGCCCGGGCCGCGAGCTTGGCGGCGGCGACCGTCTTGCCACTGCCCGGCGGGCCGACCAGCATGATGGGCCGCAGCAGCTTCTCCTCGATCGGTGCGAAGCGCAGCCGGGTCTCGAAGGCCGTGGCCAGCGCGATCTCCGGGCTCGCCGCGTCATCTGACGGAATGCCGTCGAGGATCTTGTCGATGAAGCCGATCGGCGCGCCGTGATCGTTGAGCGCCTGGATGATCGCCGCGGTCCCGGTGCTGGGCTTGGCGTCGAAGTCCTCGTCGGGCTGATCGATCGCGGCGGTTACCCAGACATCTCCGGTGGCGGGCAGGGTCTGCGAGGAGATGATGACCGCATCCTCGCCCAGCGTCTGGCGGACGTGCTCCATCGCCTCGCCCATGCTCGCCGCGGTGAATGTCTTTAGCCGCATGGTTCCTGCACCCCCTGCCTAGATCGTGTCCAGGGTTTTGATGCGGGCCTTGGGATGCACTTCGTTCTGCGACATGATGGTGGTCACCGGCCGCACCCGCTCCACGATCGAGCGGACGTAGGGCCGGATCATCGGGCTGGTCAGCAGCACCGGGCTTTCGCCCATCATGGCCTGGCGCTCCATCGACTGATTGAGCGCGAGAATGAATTCCTGGAGCTTGCTGGGCGACATCGCGAGCTGGCGATCATCGCCTTCGCCGACGATCGCCTCGGCGAAGGCCTGCTCCCATTCGGGCGAGAGCTGGACGATCGCCAGATGGCCCTGCACGCTGGTGTTGGCCTCGCAGATCTGGCGCGCGAGCCGCATCCGCACATGCTCGGTGATCAGCGTCAGATTGCGCGTATGGGCGCAGGCATCGGCGACGCCTTCGAGAATGGTCGGCAGATCGCGGATCGAGATGCGCTCGGACAGCAGGTTCTGCAGTACCCGCTGGATGCCGCCGATGGCGATCTGGCTCGGCACCAGATCCTCGACCAGCTTGCGCTGGCCCTCCTCGAGCTCGTCCAAGAGCTTCTTGGTCTCCGCATAGGACAGCAGCTCGGCCATGTTGTCCTTGATCACCTCGGTCAGATGCGTGGTGACCACGGTGGACGGCTCGACGACGGTGTAGCCCTTGAACTGGGCCTCCTCGCGGTGGCCGGCATCGATCCACATGGCGGGCAGGCCGAAGGTCGGCTCGGTGGTGTCCTCGCCGGGCAGCGCGATCTTCTCGCCGCGCGGATCCATCACCAGCAGCATGCCGGGCCGGGCGTCGCCGCGGCCGGCCTCGATGTCCTTCACCCGCACGACATAGGTGTTGGCGGGCAGCTGCATGTTGTCCTGGATGCGGACGGCGGGCATGACGAAGCCCATCTCGCCGGCGATCTGGCGTCGGAGCGCCTTGATCTGATCGGTAAGGCGCTGGTCCTGGTCCTGGTTGATCAGTGCCAGCAGGCCGTAGCCGAGCTCGAGGCGGATCTGGTCGATATGAAGCGCCGTGGAGATCGGCTCCTCGGTGGGCAGCGCATCGGCTTCGGCTTCGGCGGCGGCCGCCTCATCCATCACCGCCTGTTCCTGGCGCCGGTTCAGCATGTAGGCAGCACCCCCCGTCAGCCCCGCCAGGGCCATGAAGGGAACCATCGGAATGCCGGGCAGCAGCGCGAGGGCGCCCATGAGGGAGGCGCTGACGCCCAGCGCCCGGGGATAGCCGCCGAGCTGAGCGAAGAGCGCCTTGTCGGTGGAACCGACGACGCCCGACTTGGAGACCAGCAGACCGGCCGCCGTCGAGACGATCAGCGCCGGGATCTGCGAGACCAGGCCGTCGCCCACGGTGAGGATCGTGTAGCTCCGCGCCGCCTCGCCGAGGGTCAGGTTCTGCTGCGCCACGCCGATGATGATCCCGGCGACGATGTTGATGAAGGTGATGATCAGACCGGCGATGGCGTCGCCGCGCACGAACTTGGCGGCGCCGTCCATGGAGCCGAAGAAGGTGCTCTCATCCTCCAGCGCCTTGCGTCGGGAGCGCGCCTCGTCCTCTTCGATCAGCCCGGCGGAGAGATCGGCGTCGATCGCCATCTGCTTGCCGGGCATGGCGTCCAAGCTGAACCGCGCCGTCACTTCGGCAATACGGCCCGAGCCCTTGGTGATGACGACGAAGTTGACGAGGATCAGGATCGCGAAGACGATCATCCCGATCACGAAGTTGCCGCCCATCACGAAATTGCCGAAGGCCTGGATCACCTGACCCGCGGCGCCGGGTCCTTCGTGCCCATCGCTCAATATGAGCCGCGTGCTGGCGAGGTTGAGGGCCAGGCGCATGATCGTCGCGATCAGCAGCACCGTCGGAAAGGAGCTGAAATCGAGCGGCCGCGAGATGAACAGTGCGACCATCATGATCAAAACCGAAAAGGTGATCGAGATCGCCAATGCGCCGTCGAGCAGCCAGCGCGGCATCGGCAGGATCAGCACCACGAGGATGCAGGTCACGCCGAGCGCAAGCGCGATATCGCCCCGCCGGAGCGCGGTCGAAATCCGGGAAAACGGGTTCGGCCCCGCGGGGATGGCCGCTTGAGCGACTTCGGTGTTGGCGGCGTCTGCCATTCAGGTCTTCTCTTTGCGCGCGCTAGCTGGCGACGCGCTCGCCCTCACCGGGGGCGGGAACCGGGATGCCCTGATCGGAGTAGAGCTTGAGCTTGTTGCGGAGCGTGCGGATCGAGATGCCGAGAATGTTGGCGGCGTGGGTGCGGTTGCCGAGGCAATGCTCCAGCGTATTCAGAATGAGGTCGCGTTCGACATCGGCGACCGTGCGGCCGACCATGGCCGAGGCGTCGGTCGGCGCGGCGCCGGCATCGTCGGCGGCGGCACCCAGGGCATCGGAGATCATGATCGCCGGTGCGCCGATGGTATCGCCCTCGGCCAGCAGCACCGCGCGATGCATCGTGTTCTCAAGCTCGCGGACATTGCCGCGCCAGTGATGCGCGCGCAGCGCCTCGAGGGCGGCGGGCTCGAGCGGCCGCGTCGGCATCGCGTTCAACTCGGTGAACTTGACGGCGAAATGCTCGGCCAGCAGGGCGATGTCGTCGCGCCGCTCGCGCAGCGGCGGCAGATCGAGCGTGAAGACGTTCAGGCGGAACAGCAGATCCTCGCGGAACCGGCCCGCGCGCACCTCCTCGGCGAGATCGCGGTTGGTGGTGGCGATGACGCGGATATCGACCTTGACCGGCTGGTTGCCGCCGACCCGGTCGATCTCGCGCTCCTGGATCGCGCGCAAAAGCTTGGCCTGGAGATGGGGGTCCATCTCGCTGATCTCGTCGAGCAGCAGCGTGCCGCCGGAGGCTTCCTCGAACTTGCCGATGCGCCGCGCGACGGCGCCGGTGAAGGCGCCTTTCTCATGACCGAAGAGCTCTGATTCCAAAAGGTTTTCCGGGATCGCCGCGCAGTTGACGCTGACGAAGCGTTCATTGGCGCGCTTGCTCTTCTGGTGGATTTGCCGCGCGATCAGCTCCTTGCCGGTGCCCGATTCGCCGACGATCAGCACGCTGGCGTCCGACGGCGCGATCTGGTCGGCGAGCGCGATCACCTTCTCCATCGGGCCCGGCCCGTGGATCAGCGCGCTGGCTTCCTCGGTCGCGGCCTCGAGGATCGCGGCGATCAGCTCGGGATCGGGGGGCAGCGGCACGTATTCCTTGGCGCCCGCCTGGATCGCCTCGACGGCGGCATCGGTCTCGTTGCCGATGCCGCAGGTGACCACCGGCGCGTTGATGCGCTCGGAGCGCAGGCTCTCCATCATGCTTTTGACGTTGAGGTTCACGTCGACCATGACCAGGTCGGCGCCCTGACCGCCGCGCAGCGCCGCCAGCGCCGCTTCGATCGTGTCGACCTGGGCGACCTTGGCCCCGCGCGCCATGGCAATCTTCGCCGCGGCGCTGATATGGCCTTCGAGTGTCCCAACAATCAGCAGTCGCATCGTCTATCTCCGGTTTCCGTATCGTCGCCGTTCATGCGGCGCTTCACTTACTGTCGCCCTTGATGATCTCGGTCATGGTCACGCCGAGGCGCTCGTCGACGATCACCACCTCGCCGCGGGCGACGAGCCGGTTGTTGACGTAGATGTCGACGGCCTCACCGACCTTGCGGTCGAGCTCCACGACCGCGCCGCGGCCGAGCTTGAGGAGCTGGTTGACCTGCATGGTCGCCTTGCCGAGCACGGCGGAGACCTGAACCGGGATGTCGAACACCGCTTCCAGATCCCGTGCCGTGCGGACGATCTCGGTCTCGCCGCCGCCGTCAGGCTGCGCCATGCCAGGATCGGGCTCGGGCGCCGGCGTTGCGGTCGGTTCCGCGGCCGCGGCTGCCTCGTCCGGCAATTCCTGGAGGTTGAGGTTGTTGTCGTCAGCCATCGCGTGAAACTCCTGGATTGAACGGATCGTCCGCTATCGGGGCTGGTTGCGTGAATTGGTGGTCGGTGGCGCCTGGCGATGAGGCGTCCATTGGCTGTCCGGGCTGCCCGGCATCGAAGTCGGGCACGGGGACGTCTGGCACGGGGACGTCTGGCACGGGGACGTCTGGCATGGGGACGTCGGGCGCCGGCGGGTCTTCCGAAATGTGCGGCGAGGCGCCGTCCGGATGGGTATCGAGGGTCCGGTTCAGGACCTCTTCGACCTCCGACCACAGCCGCTCGACATTGCGCTCGGCGCCGCCATCGGCCCATTCGACGAGGCAGTCGGAGAGACCCATCTGATTGTCGGCGAGCAGCACCACTTCACCGGAATAGTTGGCCTTGCCGGACATCTCGGCGATGCGGGGCTGGATGATCTCAAGCATCGCATCGGGCACGCGGAAGACCACGCGCGGCTCGTCGAGCATGCGCTTCAGCGCATCTTCCAGCACGGCTTCGATCTCGGCCATGCCGCCGCGCTCGACCAGGGCCGGCATCATCTTGCGCACCAGATCGGCGGCAACGGTGATCGCCTGGCGGGACATGCGCGCGCCGAGCTCGGTGCGCACGTTCTCCAGCGCCGACAAACGCTCCACGATCTGCGTCGCCGCCTGGGCGACCAACTGCTCGGACTGCGCTTGGGCCGCCTGCAGCCCGGCTTCGTGACCCCGCGCGAAGGCAGCCTCGACCTCGGGATTGGGCGCCGAGCCGTCGTCGTCGAACCTGGTCTCGAACAGATACTTTGTGTGTTTCGACATGCGCCCGGCCCACTAGTAGACAAGCTCGTCGTCTTTGTCGTCGGAGAGCATGATCTCTCCGCTGGCGGCGAGCTCCTTGGCCGAGTTGACGATCGTGGTCTGCGCCTCGTCGACGTCGCGCAGCTTCACCGGGCCCATTTCGCTCAGCTCCTCGCGCAGCAGCTTGCCGCCACGCTCGGACATGTTGGAGAAGAAGAAATCGCGAAGCTCCTCGCTGGCGCCCTTGAGCGCGACGACGAGCTTGGCCTTGTCGACCTTGCGCAGAAGCGTCTGGCAGCTTGCCGGATCGAGCTGGGCGAGGTCGTCGAAGGTGAACATCAGCGACTTGATGCGTTCGGCCGATTCCTTGTTCCGCTCCTCCAGCTCGCCCAGCATCTTCTGCTCGGTCGGCCGGTCGAAGCTGTTGAAGATCTCGGCGACCAGCTCGTGCGGGTCGCGGCGCGCAGTGCGCGCGACATTGCTCATGAACTCCACGCGCAAGGTGCGCTCGATGTCATCGAGGATCTCGCGCTGGACCGACTCCATGCGCAGCATGCGGTTGATCACCTCGAGCGACATGCCTTCGGGCAGATGCTGGAGCACGGCAGCGGCGTGATCGGGTCGGATCTTGGAGAGCACCACGGCGACGGTCTGCGGATATTCGTTCTTGAGGTAGTTGGCGAGGACGGTCTCGTTCACATTGCCGAGCTTGTCCCACATGGTCCGGCCGGCGGGACCACGGATCTCCTCCATGATGATGTTGACGCGGTCTTCGCCGAGAACCTTGCTCAGCAGCCGCTCGGTGCTTTCCATCGAGCCGACCACGGAGCCCGTGGCGGAGACCTGGTCGGTAAACTCCACGAACAGGCGCTCGATGACGCCGGCGTCGACCGTGCCGAGCGCCGCCATCGCCTGGCTGAGCTCGCGGATCTCCTCCTCGTCCATCAGGTCGAAGAGGCTGGCCGCATGCTCGTCGCCGAGCGCGAGCATCAGGATCGCAGCCTTGTCCGGCCCCGTGAGGTTCTTGTAGTTCTCTTTTTTGACTAGGTTGCCTGCCATCGCCGTCAGCTCTCCTGGTACATCCAGTTGCGGACGATCTGGACCGTCTCTTCAGGATGCTTTTCGACGATGTCGCCGACCTTCTTGACGGTCGAGGCCTTCACCCGGCCCTCGATCTTGCCGAGGTCGATCATCGCATCGGCGTCGACCTCGCCATCACCGTCCTCACCATCGGGGCTCGGCACGGCCGCCGTACCGCCGCTCTGATCGGCGAGACGCGGCGTGGATTGCGCCGGTGCCGGCTCGATCAGCCGGCGCACGATCGGGCGGATCACCATCAGCAGAACGAGCAGCGCCAGGATGGCCAGCACCGCAAACTCGGCAATGCGCATGTAGTCGGCTTTGTAGAGGCCGAGGAAGGGCATATCCTCCTTCGCGTCGGGCTTGGGCGCGCCGTCGGCGAACTGCATATTGGTGACCTGGACGACGTCGCCCCGCTTGGCATCGAAGCCGATCGCCGAACGCACCAGGGCGGTCAGACGCTCGAGGTCCTGCTGAGAGCGGGGCTGGTAGGTGGCCTTGCCGTTGGCGACCGCATAGGTGCCGTCGACCAGTACGGCCACGGACAGGCGTTTGACGGTGCCGCTCACACGGACATGGTTGCGGACCGTCTTGGATATCTCGTAGTTGATCCGCTCGCGCGTCTTGGTGGTCGAGCTCGAGCTGCCGGTCTCGTTCTCGTTGCCCTGTTGGCCGGTGCGGCGCAGGTTGTTGGCGGCGGTTACCGGCTTCTGGGCCTGTTTGTTCTGGGCGGTCGTTTTCTCTTCGTCGGTCTGGGTCGAGCGCACGACGCGTCCGTCGGGATCGTATTTCTCTTCGGCCGTGGTGATGCGGTCGAAATCCATGTTGGCCGTGACCTGGGCGCGGACCTTGCCGGGGCCGAGCGAGCGGCCGAGGATGGTCTCGATCTTGTGCGCCAGGCGCGATTCGTAGACGCGGCGCTGCTCGTCGGCCGACCGGGCCGCCGTGCGCACCGTCTCGCCGCCCTCGGTGCCCCGGGCCAGGAGGTTGCCGCGGTCGTCGACGATGGAGATCCGATCCGGCTTGAGGCCCGGGACGGCGGCTGCCACCAGGTGCTGGATCGCCACGACCTGGCCGCCGGAGAGCGTCTCGCCGCGATAGGTCTTGAGGATGATCGACGCGCTCGGCTGCTCGCGCTCCCGGGCGAAGAGCTGACGCTTGGGGAGCACGACATGGACCCTGGCCGCGCTCACCAGCGAGATCGACCGGATGGTGCGCGAAAGCTCGCCCTCCAAAGCCCGCAGCCGGTTGATGTTCTGCACGAGGCTCGATGAGCCAACACCCTCGGAACGATCGAAAATCTCGTATCCGACCGAGCCGCCCCGCGGCAGGCCTTCCTGGGCCAGCGTCATACGCATGCGCAGCGCTTTGTCGGCCGGCACATATATCTGTGTGCCGCCGGCCTTGAGCGTGAAGGGGACGTTCGCCGTTTCCAGCTTGGCGACGATCTGGGCGGAATCCTTGGTGTCCAGATCGGCATAGAGCAGCGCCATTCCAGGCGCGCTGAGCCGGGTGGAGAGGTAGATGAAGAAGGCGACACCCGCGACGCCCACGGCGCCAAGCGCCATGAGGCGCAGCCCGCCAAGGCTTCGCAGGGTCTGGATCAAAGCGCTCACGTACGGCGTCCCCGATTATCGGTCGTTGGCGGCCAGCGGAAGGACCCGCAAGCCACGACCGTCACGCTAGGGGCGACGCGGTAAATTCCTGGTTAATTATCGGCAATTTTTGCCGGTCTGCGCGGCATATTCTGCCTAGCGCGTCCGGTCGGTTAGGGGCCTCACCGTGCGGTGACGGTCTCCCCGTCGGGGGCCTTGTCGACCTGGCGGTACTTCTGGGTCTGGGTGACGCGAAGGCCTGCGACGCCGTGCCGGTCGATCAGACGCTGCCAGGAGAGGAATTCCTCGACCGAGAGCTTGTAGCGCTCACAGGCCTCTTCCAGCGTGATCAGCCCGCCGCGGACAGCCGCAACCACCTGCGCCTTGCGGCGCACCACCCAACGCTCGGTATCGGCCGGCGGAAGATCGGCGAGCGAAAACGGCTGGCCGTCCGGTCCGATCACAAAGCGCGGACGCTCGGGGTTGTCCTGAACCATCTGCGGGGTCTCCGGTCACGAACTACTTGTTCAAGGCTGGCCAGTGTACGGAAAGGCGCTTAAAAATCCGCTAAGGGACACGGTTAAGCGGGGCTGAGCGGGGGCCGCGATGGGTATTTATACCCATCGCGGTTATTGGTTATTTATCAGATATTTATCGGGCTATCTGAAGGACTTCCTGGAGCATTTCGTCGGCCGTGGTGATGATCCTGGCCGAGGCCGAGTAGGCCTGCTGGGTCACGATCATCGAGGTGAACTCGTTGGCGATATCGACCGAGGATGCTTCCAGCGAGGAGGGCGCGATCGAGCCCGCCGGGCCGGAGCCGGCCGTATTCAGCAGAACCGCGCCGCTGCGGTCGGTTTCGCGGAAGACGTTGCCCGTCACGCCCTCGAGTCCGTTGATGTTGTTGAAGGTCGCGACCGGCACCTGATAGATCGGCGTGGTCTGGCCGTTGTCGAAGAGGGCGGAGACCAGCCCGTTCTCGTCGATCGACACCTCGTTGAACTCGCCGAAGCGGATGCCGTTCTGATTGATGAAGTAGGTCGCGTACTCGCTGGCATACTGGGTCAGGCCGTCGGCCTGGTTCTGGGTGCCGAGATTGAGCGCGATCGTGCTGTTGCTGGCGCCGGTGGTCCAGGCGTTGATCTGGATGTCGGGCCAGGTGGCCGGCGTGGCCAGAGTGCCGTTGCCGTTGAAGGTGATGGTCTGCGGCAGGCCGCCGTTGAAGACGGTGGTGCCGCTGACGCCGCCGCCGACCTGGGTCGGATTGCTCACGTCGACCGTCCACTCAAGCGGGTTGGCGGTCTTGGTGAAGGTGAGCGTGATCGTGTGCTCGATCCCGAGCGAGTCATAGATCTGCATCGTCGTCAGATGCGTATCGGTATTGACCGCGGTGGCCGCAAGGTTGAGGCCGGCGGAGACCGAGGTGGTCTGGACGGCGCTGCCGGAGATGCCGCGCACCGTCACCGCCTCCAGGCTCGACAGCACGCTCGGATTGGCCGCTGTCACCGTGCCGGTCGCGTCGGTCGGCCAGCCCATCATGTAATAGCCGGCAACGTTGCGCAGGTAGCCGTCCTTGTCCGGATTGAACGAGCCGGCGCGGGTGTAGAGGAACTCATTGCCGATGCCCGGCACCGAGGCCTCGTTGACCACGAAGAAGCCGCTGCCGACGATAGAGATGTCGCTCTTCGACGACGAGGACTGCAAGAGCCCCTGCTTGTCGATGAGCTGCTGGGTGTTCGACTGCACACCGCCGGGCGTGAAGGTGGTCGCTGACGCCGCATCGGTGACGAGCGTCGAGAACTGGGCAACGGACCCCTTGTACCCAACCGTGTTCACGTTGGAGATGTTGTCGGAGATCATGCCCAGAAACTGAGCCTGTGCACGAAGGCCGGACACTCCTGAGAACATCGCGCCGAAGATACTCATTGTTTCAAGCTCCTTGCTTCACTGGCTAAGGTTGCAGGAATTCGTGGTTGCTTATTGGTTGGTGGTCTGCGTCGGCTTGGTCACCGAGAGAATGTCGGCGACCTTGGCTGTAACTCCGCCGAGATCGAGGACAAGCTGCCCGTCTTCGACCGTCACGCCCGTCACCCTGCCGATGATGCCGGTGATGGGAGTGATGGGTGTCTGGTTCTCGCCCGTGGCCGTAACGGTGATGGAGTACTTGCCGTCCTCGAGCTGGACCCCCTGGTCGTTCTTGCCGTCCCAGGTCAGCGAGTGCTTTCCGGCCTCGGTCTCGCCGTCGAGCGTGCGGACGAGGTCGCCGGCCGCATTCCTGATGGTGATGACCGTCTTTTGCGCCGTAGTGGGCAGCGTGTAGGTGTAGCCCGCGCTGCCATCCTTCAGGATGCCGGTGCTGCCAAAGGCTTCGACGACGTTGTCGAGGAAGTTGACCGCGCTCACGGCCTGGCTGCCGCCCTGGATCTTGACGATCTCATCGAGGCGGGCGTTCTGGCCGATCTGCTGCTCCACCGAGGCGAACTGGACGAGCTGGGTGGTGAACTGCGTGGAGTCCATCGGCGACAGCGGGTCCTGGTTCTGCAGCTGCGTGGTCAGCAGGGTCAGGAAGTTCTCGAAATTCTGAGCCAGGCTCGACGCCGATTTCAGAGTGTTCTGCGAGGCGTTCAGCAGGCCAATGTTGCTGGCTGTATCGACCATTGTTCTTGGACTCCCTAGACCCGGATATCGAGCAGCGCGTCAGCATTGAGCGCGGCCTGTCGAGCGACCGGAGCGACGTCGCCGTCACCCCCGGCCGTGCCATTGAGGCTGAATGACCCGGAGCCGCCGGGCTGGTTGGCGAATTGGGGCAGCTGACCGCCGCCGTCGCCACGTAGATTGAAGGACAGGCCGCCGGCGTCGGCGCGCAGGCCGGCATCGTTGAGGGCCCGCTCCAGGATCCGCGCGTCGCGCTGCAGCATATCGAGCGTGTCCGGCCGATCGGCGGTGAAGAGCGCCCTCAGATGGCCGTCCTTGGTGAGCTCAACCTTGACGTCGACCCGGCCCAGCGAGGCCGGCTCGAGGCGGATCGTGATGTGGTCGCTGCCGGAGGCCAGGGCGCGGCTGAACTGAAGCGCCACCTGCTGGGCAGGCGGCGTGAACGCGGCCGCTCCGTGACGCGCGACGGCGTTTACGGCTGCCGTACTGTCGGTACCCTGCGGCGCGCCGGCCGCCCCGGTGCCGAGGATCGGCGAGGCGTCTACGGTGCCGGTGGAATGCGCTGAAACCTGCTGGCTGAAGCTCTCGACCGGCTTGGAGGCGTTGGTCGTCGGCGTGGCCGAAGGGTGTTGCGCCGCTTGTGCGGCGGCGGCCTGGGCCCGTTGCGCAACCGTATCGCCCGCCAATGGTGCGGCGGTCCGGCTGGCCCGGAGATGCGCGGCGTTGGAGTTGGCGTCCTTCTCCTTGCCGGAGGTCGCCCCTTGCTTGCCGGCGTCGGCTCCGGGCGCCTGGATGACCGCGGACTTGATGGTGTCCTTGGCGGTCGTGACCTCGGGCGTGCTGGTGATCAGCGACGCGGGCGTTGCCTCGGACTTCTTCGTGCTGTCGCCGCTGGCATCGGCGCTGACGCTCGCCGGTTTGACCGTGGTGGTGGCGACGCCGGTTGCGGCAGCGGCCGTGGAGGCCTGGGCGCCGGTGGCGACGGTGCTGGCGGCGGCGGCCGGCGTGCCCTGAGCCTTGGTCACGGCATCGATCGCAATCTCGCTCGCAGTGGCAGCCGGTGTGCCGGCCGTCTTGGAGACGGCATTGGTGGCAGCTGCGACCGTTTTCTGAACCGCAGCTTGGGCCGCTTCGGCGGTCTTCTGTGCGGCTGCTGCTGCCTTGGCGGCGGCGCTGGCCGCTTGCTCGGCGGTGGCCGTCGCGGTCTTCGCGGTACCCTCCACCGCCGTGACGACCTGCTGCGTCGTCTGCTCGACGGTCTGGGCGGCATTGGCCGCAGCCTGAGCCAGGATGGTGTTCGGGTTCTTCGTGGTGTCGGCCGGCACCGTTGTCTGCTGTTGCGGCAGGGCGGTGGGCAAGCCGTTCTTGAGCAGCGCTTCGCTCACCGCGCCGGTCGCATTGCCGGCGGTCTTGCCGGCTTCGCCGGCGGTCGTCTGTGCAGCCTCGAGCCCGGCGGTCGCGGCGTTGGCGGCGGCCTCGACGAGGCCGACCGGTGCGGCGACGGTCTGTGCAGCCGCAGCCGCAGCCTGGGTGCCGTTGAGGAGCGCCGCCGTGGCGCTGGCCGTCGCGGTGTTGGCGACCGCGCCGATCTGACCCGCGGTAGTCTGAACCTGCCCTCCGACCGCCTGCGGCACGGCGCCGAGCAGGCCGAACAGCAGCTGTTCGAACCCGGCCGCGCCCTCACCGGATCCGGTCTTCGAACCGGGGCCGGTGCTGGCCGTGGCGCCTGTCGGCAGGAGGAGGGTCAAAAAGTTCATTTCGTCCTCAGAGACTTATCCATCAGCATAAGAAGCAAGGAATGGGCCAACGGTGAACTTTGCCAAGCATTTGATATAAAAGGAAAAAACAAGTTATAGCTCGCATACCCCGGTATTCCAGGCAAATCCTGCCCTGAGGCCGCTGCAGATTGTGCCTGGACGGCATTTTGTCCGTCGGAGGAGGGGCGCATGACTATCGACCAAAAAGAAACGGGCGCACCGATATCCGGCGGCCCGTGAGTTGAGAGGGAGACGCGAGTTATGGCTTATTGTTTTTATTAAGCGGTCATGAGCGCCGCGCCGGCATTGTCTCCTGAACCGGCAATGGTGGGGGTGTCGACCGACCGGTCGGGCTCGGCATCGAGCCGCGCATCGAGCTCGTCCCAGGCATCGCGCAGCGGCGTGAGCAGGCGGATCGCGTTACGCGCCGGGTTCGGGTCGTTGTTGATGTTGATGAGCGGGAGCTGCGTCAGGATGAAAATGTAGAGCTGCCCGAGGTTCTGGGCGATCTCGCCGCCGGCCTCTTCGTCGAGGGCTTTGGCGAGCTCGGCGATCAGCCCGGTCGCGACGACCACCGAGTTGAACCGTCGCTCGATGTCGCCCGCGGAAATCGCTTCGATCGCATCTTCCAGCGCGGCGATCGCCTCGTCGTAGAAGGTGGCGACCAGGCGGGCGCCCGAGGCGTGCTGGAGCTCCTCCGGCAGGATTTCGTTGATATCGGTGTACTGCATCATCGTCTCCTTGGGTCCGGCTTGGGCGCGGCGGCGACTGGATCAGGCCGCTACGCCCTGCCGGTCCTCGTCTACTGGAACAACCGCAAGAGGGCCTGCGGGATCTGGTTGGCCTGGGCCAGCATCGCGACACCGGCCTGCAGCAAGGTCTGCTTGGAGGTGAACTCGGTCATCTCCGAGGCGATATCGAGATCGAGCAGTGCGCTTCGCGAAGCTTCGGTGTTCTCGACCGCCGTGGCCAGGTTGGCCGAGGCGAAGTCGAGCCGGCTTTGGCCGGCGCCGATATCGGCGCGTGCGGCGTTCAGTGAGTCGATCGCCGCGGACACTTCCGACGACGAGGTCTCAGCCCCGCCAACCGTCGTGACATCGGCTGCCAGCGTGTTTCCGATCGAGACCAGCGACCGGATCGAGAAGGTCAGATCGTCCTCCGCCGCGACCGCGCCGGAGCCGATCTTGAAGGTGAAGCTCGTATCCGTCGTGCCGGCGACGGTGCCGCCGTCTTCGGCCGTCCCACCGAGCGCAACGTTGTTGTTGAACGCGGTGTTCAGGTCGATGGTGATGGTGCCGTTGACTTGCGCGTCGGAGCTGGTCAGCGTCACCGAGGTCGGCGTAACGAGGGCGTTCGCGGTGAACGAGGCGCTGCCCACGACGGCCGAGAAGAGCTGCGTACCAGCGGTGGCCGACAGCGTGTAGTTGCCATTGGCGTCCGAGGCGCCGTCGAGAGCGAGGCCCGACGAGGTGGCCGAGCCGGCAAACGTGATGCCATTGGCACGGACCGCATCAACACCGTTGGAGCCGATGAAGGCCGCGGTACCGTTGTTCTCGAGAGTCGTAGCCTGCGAGCCGGACAGCATCTTCACGCCGTTGAATTCGGTGTCGGCGCCGATGCGGACGATTTCGCTCTTGAGTGCCTGATACTCGGAGTTGAGGATCGAGCGCTCTGTGTTGGAGAGCTGGCCCGATGCGGCCTGAACCGCCAGGGTCTTCATCCGGATCAGAATTTCGTTCGCCCGCGCCATCGAGCCGTCGGCGATCTGCAGCATCGAGGCTGCCTGACCGGCGTTGGCGTTGGCCTGACCCAGTGCGCCCACTTCGGCGGCGAGGCGGGAACCGATCGCCAGCGAGGCGGCATCGTCCTTGGCGGACACGATGCGCTCACCCGAAGACAGCTTGGCCAGCGAGGCCGACATCTGCATGTCGGTCTTGACCAGGTTGCGGTGGGCCACGTTGGCGGCGAAGTTGGAAATTACATTCAGTGCCATTTTGCGTCTCCTTGCCGATCTTCCTGTCCGTCACTGCCGTCCGGCCTGATACGCTTCACTCGCGGGCGGCTAATCTGTGACCGGCTAACGTCCTTGGTCCTGTCTACTTGACCGGATCAGCACACACCCACGTCGAATGTGCACTTCGGTCGGATGTCCAACCCCTATTGAGCAAGCGCCGGGCCAACTGACGAAAAATCGACTAAACTATTGATATAATTAGATTTAATGGTGAGGTAAATTTCGGCTATTGGGGCCGTGCCAGGCGCCGACCGGCAATATGTGCGGGGTCTAGCGGCAGATTGTGCCGGGAAACCGGATTTTTCGAACGGAAGCCGAGCTGCCCGTAACGGGACGCTAAAGGCGGTTCTGGAGGGACCTGCGCGGCGCCATCAGATCGGACCGCAGGACGACGCTATACGCGCGGGCGCACGCGCAAAACCGCCCAGCCGCGCGGGGGCGGCCGGATCGTATCGTTCGGTCCGTTGGGACGGAGTGGGCTAGGCGGAGATCGCTATGCCAGGCCTGGGCGGCGCGGCATTGTCGGCCGGCCCGACAGCCTTGCCGGCCTGGCCCACAGGTTTGGCTGTCGGCTTGGCGGCCAGTTTACCAGAATCCGCGCCTTTCGCCAGCTGATCCCAGGATGCCCGCAGGGGCTCGATCAGCTTGATCACATCGCGCGCCGGCTGCGGGTCGTTGCGGACGTCCACATTGACCAGCGTGGTCAACATGAAGCGATAGAGATCATTCAGGTTGAGGGCAATCTGACCGCCTTCGTCGAAGTTCAGCGTCATGGCCAGATGGGTGATGATCTCGCTGGCGTTCTTGTTCGCCTTCCAGCGCCGCTCGATATCCCCGTCGTCTATCGCCTTGATGGCCTCGTTGAGGCTCTGAATGGCCCTGTCGTAGAGCATGACGACGAGCCGTGCAGGCGAAGCCGTCATCAGTTCCTGATTACGGTAGTGCTGCGATGCAGTATCGGTCACCCAGTATCCCCTGTTTCCCGCTAGCCCAGAAAGGCTTAGTTTTTGTTGTTCGCCAACGAGTCGGTGAACTGCTGGAGGAAGTTCTTGGTCTGCTCCATCGTCGCCAGTGCCGCTTCCATGACGATGAAACGGTCGATCAGCTTGTCGCGCTCAAATGAGAGGCGCTCCAGCATACGATCGAGGCGCTCTTGCTTGGCGTCGTTCTGATCCTGGAACGACGTGATCTCCGATTCGACCGAACCGGTGACCGGCGTCAGCATCGTGTCGATATCGAAGAACATCTCCTTGCCGAGGCCAGTTGTCGCGTTGAGCGTGATGCCCGAGGCGGTCGAGGTGCCGGCGAACAGCAGCGTGAGGCCATTCGCACCGGTTGCGTCGGTCGCGGTCAGGGTGCGGCCGCTTACGGTCACACTGCCGTCGTTCGAGCCGTCGGGATTGCCATTGATGTTGGCCGATGAGACGGCGTAGTCGGCGATCGAAAGGTTCATGCTGGCCAAAAGATCGCCGGTGTCGTTGTCGACGGTCAGCCCGGTGATCGTGGATGAGATCTGCAGGCTGAATGTGCCGTTGGCGTCCTCGTACACATTGGCGGAGACACCCGCGATACCCGCGGTGTTGATGGCCGTCGCCAGCGTTTCCAGCGTATCGTCGTCGCCGTTCAGCCCGTCGGCGTCATAGGCGATGGCCACGCCATTGACATCGAAGGTTCCGGCCGTCGAGGCGCCGAAGCTGTTGACGCCGTCGCTAAGCACTGCGGTCTTGTCGACCACGGTCTGGCTGTCCTCGCGCGATACGAAGACACTGCCGATATTCAGCGTGTAGCCTGCGGCGTTATAAGTTGTGCCGGAGCCGAAGCCGACCAGGGTGATCCGCGGGTCGGAGGACGAAAAGTCGAAGCTGAACAGCTTTCGCACGTCCTCGGGATTGCTGAGCAACGCCTGGTCCAGGGCCAAATCGTCGATCTCGAGCGTGTCTTTCAGCGTCGGGTCGGTCTGCAGCGAGTTGTCGACGAACTCGATGCCGATCTGCGCCAGAATGCTGAAGTTCGAATCGACACCCGAGATGGCGGTGCCGAGGACCGAGTTGAGTTCGCCCTGGATCTGGCCGAGTGTTCGATTTCCAAACAATATGCCGGTCTCATTGGTGACCTCGCCGCTCGTATCATCGACTAGGCTGTGCTGATTGATGAACTGTTTGGCGGCGTTGTAGGCCTCGACGAAGCCAGTAATCCGGCTTCTCACCTGCGTGAGATCGCGGTCCACGTCGGTCTTGATCGTCGTGCCTTCCTCGGCCGAGAACAGCGTCACGGTAATGCCGGCGAAGAGATCGTCGATCGTATTGCTGTCGCGTGTCAGCACCAGGCCATTGTCCACGCCCAGCCCGGCCAGCAGCCCGTTGGAGTCGGTGAGCGTGATCGCTGCCTGAGTGTTCTCGGTCAGGACCAGCCGCACCCCGTTGCCGTCGGTCACCACACTGGCGGTAACCCCGGTATTCACGGTCTCGAGGTTGATTTTGTCCTTAAGCGACGTGATCGTGTCGCTGGATGTGTAGTTGATTGTCCGGGTGCCGGTGCTGCCGGTGACATCGAACGAGCCGGGATAGGCGGCGCTGTCGGCCACCGAGTTCAGCAGGGTTGCCCCGCTGCCCACCAGGTTCGATTCGAAGCGGTCGATGTCGAGCAGCCCGTCCGCCTTGAAACGGGCCGAGGCGGCGGCCTGCAGTTCGTTCTTGATCGCCGCGCCGCCGGTGGTCAGCACGCCGAGGTCTTCGAGGACCGAGCCGGCGGTATCGGCAAGCGTCATCGCGGTGCCGGTCTCGTCGGCGGTCAGCACAAGGAAGTTCTGACCGCTCGCGGCGGTGACGATGCTGGCACCCACCCCGGTTGCCGAGGCGCCGGTATTGGCGTTGTTGATGCGGTCGCGCAGGTCCTGCAGTGAGTCGGTCCCGTTGGCCGTGATCGAGACACCGTTGACCGTAAACGTGCCGGCAAGGCCGAGCGCCGCCGTCTGGCTGGCGACGACGTCGCTCGATACCTTGTGCGCGGTCGCAATGTTGAGAACTTCCAGCGTGTGGCTTCCCAGATCCGCGTCGTTGGTCAGCGCCATGCCGACCAGATTCGCAGCGGCGGTGGGTGCTTGACCGTCGCTGCGGGTGGTGGAGGCGAAGGCCGCTTTGGCCTCGAAAATATCCAGCGTGTTGCCGACGCTGACGGCGCCGTGCAGCGTCGACAGCGAATCGCGCAATTGCGTCAGCAGGTTGCGGAACGTTTGGTATTCGGCGATCTTGTCCGCGTTTTCGGAAATCTCCAACGCGATGCGATCGGCCGGGATCTGCTTGGCCGTAATGATCGCATCGACGATCGACTCGAAGTCCAGACCCGAGGACAGGCCCGAGAAGGTGACGCTTCCCGAAGACGAAATCGAGACGTTGTTGAGATTGAGCGCGTCCATGTCGTGTCGCCTGTTTTAGTGCGGCCCTACGTGGATCTCTGGGTTAAACCGTTTCGTCGACGAGCGATTCGAACAGCTCACGCGAGATGGCCTGAAGGTGGCGGATACTTTCCGCCGGGATCTGGCGCACCTCTTCGCCGGTTTCACGATCGATGACCCGACCGAAGACCTGGTTGGTCGCATCGTCGATGCGCAGTTCAAGGCGCACACCCGGGATCGTCGGACCCTGGTGCGGTTCCTGATTGCGCTGGCGGTGCGGACGCGCCTTATTGTCCGCCTTTGTTTCGGTGGCTGGCGGAACGCGCTTGTCCCGCCGTGCCTGGTGTTCTGCCCCCCCCGGCTTCATCGGGGTTGCCGATGGAACGGGAGCCGGGGGCGAAATGGTACGGAATTCCATGACCCGATCCTTCCATCATCTAGAGGTTGGTAGGTGGGAGGAGAGGGGGCGGAACCCCCTCTCCATCACCCGGACTACGTCTACTGGAACAACCGCAACAGGTTCTGCGGCAGCTGGTTGGCCTGTGCCAACATGGACACGCCAGCCTGCATTAGCACCTGAGACGACGTAAACGCGGTCATCTCAGCCGCCACGTCGAGATCGAGAAGCTTGGAACGGGCAGCTTCAGCGTTCTCTCGGGCCGTTGCGATGTTCGCGCCAGCGAAGTCGAGCCGGCTCTGGTTCGCACCGACCGACGAGCGGTTGGTATTCAACGAGTTAATCGCCGCAGACACCTCAGCGGAGGCGGTGTCGGCGTTGCTGGACGTCGAGATGTTGGTGGCCAGCGAGTCGGAAATCGCCACCAACGAACCGATCGAGAACGTAAGATCGTCTTCCGCCGCAATAGAACCGGTACCAACTTTAAACGTAAAGCTGGTGGCGCCGGTGCCGGCGACGGTGCCGCCGTCTTCGGCCGTCCCACCGAGCGCAACGTTGTTGTTGAACGCGGTGTTCAGGTCGATGGTGATGGTGCCGTTGACTTGCGCGTCGGAGCTGGTCAGCGTCACCGAAGTCGGCGTAACGAGGGCGTTCGCGGTGAACGAGGCGCTGCCCACGACGGCCGTGAAGAGCTGCGTACCAGCGGTGGCCGACAGCGTGTAGTTGCCGTTGGCATCCGAGGCGCCGCCGAGAGCGAGGGCCGCCGAGGTGGCCGAGCCGGCAAACGTGATGCCATTGGCACGGACACCATCGATACCGTTGGAGCCGATGAAGGCCGCGGTACCGTTGTTCTCGAGAGTCGTAGCCTGGCCACCGGACAGAAGCTTCGTGCCGTTAAACTCGGTGTCCTGACCGATACGGTCGATTTCGCTCTTGAGCGCCTGATATTCAGTGTTCAGAATCACACGCTCGGTGTCCGAAAGCTGACCGGAAGCCGACTGAACCGCCAGGGTCTTCATCCGGATCAGGATTTCGTTCGAACGCGCCATCGCGCCATCGGCGATCTGGAGCATCGAAGAAGCCTGACCGGCGTTGACGCCGGCCTGAGAAAGCGCGGTGACCTCCGAAGCCAGACGAGAACCAATCGCCAGGGCGGCGGCGTCGTCCTTCGCGGACACGACACGCTGACCGGAAGACAGTTTCGCCAGCGACGAGGTCGCCCGCATGTCGGTTGTCGTCAAGTTGCGGTGCGCAACGTTGGCGGCAAAGTTCGAAAGGACTGTAAGTGCCATTTGTTTACTCTCCTACTTGGATCACTGTGGTTGGCATCCTGCCAATTAGGGCTACTTGCCCAGACCGCCGGGCATGGGCGACGTACCCAAGACCCATTGGTCCGTCCCCCAACATGCAAGCCAGGTGCCAAAGAATGGGGTGCGGTAATCCAGGCGTTTTGGCCGAGCCCGGCAAGATCGACCCGGCAAAAATTGCCGGTTTGGGCCCAAATGAGGAATAATTTGCCGACCCGAGGCTTGTATCGGGAGTCTCTGGATGTTGGTTAACTATCAGAAATCAATAGGTTTTTTAATCGAAAATAAAGGTTAACCGTGTTCTCTGTGAGGTCGGACAATAAAGCGACCGGCCACCATGACATCAACGAACGACGCCGCGCCCACCGATCGGGGGTTCAAGGACAAGCTGCAGTCGCAGACCGCCATTCTGCCCGCGGGGGACGGGCTGATCGAGCAGGTGAAAACGGCGCATAGCGCCTTGCGCACCGGCGATTTCGAGAGCTCGGAGCGGATATACCGCGAGATCCTGGAGGGGGCGCCCAATAACCCGGATGCCTTGCACGGTCTCGGCACGATGCTGCTCCAGCAGGGCGAGCCGGGCGAGGCGGTGGCGTATCTAGAGCGGGCGGTCGACTCCGGCAAGGTTCCCGGTCAGTTCTTCGTGAATCTGGCGGTCGCGCTGGAGCAGTCCGGCAAGGTCGCCAAGGCCCTCAAGGTACTCAAGCGCGGCGTCTCGCAAGACCGCGAGAACGCGTTCCTCCACCAGAGTCTCGGTGTCTTTTTTCATAACCGCAGCCGCGAACGCGAGGCCCTGCGTAGTCTGCAGAAGGCGGCGAAGATCGACCCGGATCTACCGCGTCTCCAGCTTATGCTCGGCGGCATCTACCTCAAGAATGGCGATTACGAAGCCGCGCTGGAGTGCTTTCAGCGGCATATCGAGCAGGCGCCCGACGACCTGCCGATCGTCGTGCGGGTCGCCTTCCTGCTGGGCAATTTGGGGCGCCACCAGGAGGTCGTCGACCTGCTGATGCCATTCTGTGAGCGCGGCACCGAGGATCCCGACGTCCACAACAACGTCGGCTCGGCGCTGATCTTGTTGGGCAAGCTGGAAGAGGCCGAGCCCTACGTGCTGAAGGCCTATGAGCTCGATCCCAGCCGCTGGGAATTCAACGCCAACATGGCCGGGCTGCACATGGCCCATCAGCGGCTCGATGCCGCCGCCACGCTCTTCAAGGCGCTGAAAGAACAGTATCCGGACAATCCGCAGCCGGCAACCGACCTCGCGCTCGTCTACATGCGCCAGGGCCGCGACGAGGAGGCGGAGAAGGAGCTCAACGAGATCACCGAGGCCCATCCCGAGCACGATCCCGCCTGGGTCACACTCGCCATGCTATATACATCGAAAGTGAACTACGCGGCCGCCGCCGCGGCATACCGCAAGGCGCTCGAGGCGAACCCGGTCAACCCCCACGCCAACGCCAACCTCGGCCTTGTCATGAAGTCGCTGAACGACCTCGACGAGGCCGCATTCTATGCTCGCAAGGCCATCAACGTCCCGGGCTATTCTCCGCAGAATTTCTCCAACCCCTTCCAGGTGTTCCATGCGGCCTGCGACTACGAGGGAATCAGCGAGCTGGGCGACCTGCGCGAACTCGTCGACAGCGTCCCGGCAAGCTGTCTGCCGGGGGCAGTATTTGACTTAATGGTGCATGCCCACGACGCCGAATCGTCCCGCTGGGTCGCCGGCGTCAACCGCCGCTGGGCAGAGATGCTCGAGGAGAACGCAGCCCGCAGTCCGTTGCCGCCGATGCCGACGAGGAGCAAGCGCGAGCGCATCCGGGTGGGTTTCCTGTCCTCGGATCTGCGCGACCATTCGGTGGGCAAGCACGTCTCCCCGCTGCTGCTCTCCTACGATCCGGAGCGGCTGGAGATCTACGGCTACTCGTGCTGGGACGTCGGCTCCGACCCGGTTCACCAGGCATTCTCCCAGTTGATGAACGGCGAGCTGCGCACTGTGCACAACCTCCCGTCGCGCCAGGTGGCCGAGATCATCCGCGGCGACGAGATCGACATCCTCATGGAGATGAACGGCCACACGCTGGGCTCGCGGCTCGACGTCATCCCGTATCGCCCCGCGCCGATCCAGATCGAGTGGCTGGGCTTCCCGTTCACCACCGGGCTGAAGGACCTCGACTACTTTCTGCTCGACAAGTACGTGGCGCCGACCGACCGCTCGCTGATGATCGAAAAGCCGCTGCTGATGCCGGAGTGCTGGACCACCTTCGGTGGCCTGCCCGAAGTGCCGATCACCGAGACCCTGCCGGTCGAGGAGAACGGCTACATCACCTTCGGCACGCTCAACAGCCCCTACAAGCTGAGCCAAGGGACGATCGCGGCCTGGGCACGGGTAATGCAGCAGGTCCCCAACTCACGGATGATGATCGTTCGCGGTGACGTAAGGTCGCGGGTGCTGTGCGCCAATATCGCCAACGAGTTCGCCAAGCACGGCATCAATTCGGAGCGGCTCGGGTTCTTCGACAACAGGTCGCAGAACGTCCAACACCTCGACTGCTACAACTTCATCGATATCACGATGGACACGTTCCCCGTCACCGGCGGCACCACGACAAGCGATGCGATTTGGATGGGCGTACCGGTGGTGACACTGGTCGGACCCAGCCATCATCAGCGCATCAGCTATGGGCTGCTCAGTCATGTCGGGCTTCAGGAATTGTGCACGGACAACCTCGACGACTATGTCCAGCGCGCGGTCGATCTGGCCGGCGACGTCGAATCGCTGCGCTTCCTGCGCCAGAATCTGCGTGAGGTGATGCGCCAGTCCTATCTGTGCGACGGTCCGCGGTTCGCCGCCAACTTCTGCGATGTGATGGAGAACCTGGCGCGCGAATATGAGCTGATCGACTAGATCATTTTGGGCATTCACGGCGCCGGTCGAGCGCCGATTCGACGAATGTCGAAAACGATCTAGCGAGCGGCGCGCGGCCGCCGGTCAGGCGGCCAGCGGATGATGCAGCTTGGGGTCGCGGTGCCACAGGAGCTTCGGGCTCACGCCGGGGCAGATGCGGAACTCCTTGCCGCGCACGACTGCCTCCGATTTGACAGCGAGCATGTTGAAGCCGTGCGGCGGGCCTTCGAGATAGACCTCGTCGGCCGGCACCAGCTCGATCGGCGCCTTCTTCATCGCAACGTTCGAGTTGAAATCGCGCACGGCATAGAGCCGATAGCCGTGCTTCGTCATCATCTCCGCGATCTCGGTGTTCATCAGGCCTTGCGACCAGTCGACGTAATGGCGGTGAACCTCGAACACCACGTTGGGCGCCTCATCTGCCGGCATGGCCAGATACGCATCGGCGCCGCGCAGCGCCTCGATCTCTGCGCCCTCGATGTCGAGCATGATGAGATCGAGCCGCGCGATGCCCTGATCGCGGCAATATTGGTTGATCGAGACGGTGCGGAACACGTCGTCCGCACCGGCGTCACTGTCCGGCCCCACAACCTCGGGATGGGCGAAGGAATCGTCGCCGACCAGGGTGAGACTGGTCGTGTCGTCGCGCCATAGGCCGAGGCCGCTGGTCGCGATGTTGCCGAGGCCGTTGTTGTGCGCGTTGCGCTCGAGCATCGCGCGCTGGTCGGCATTGGGTTCGAAAGCGTGGCAGGTGCCGCCGGACTTCTGCAGCTCGTGCGCGACGAAGATCGCCTGGTCGCCCGAATAGGCGCCGCCGATGATCGCGGTCTTCTTGCCTTTGGCGAGATGGACAAGCAACTTCGTCGTCTGCGGCTCCCACACATGGTCGGGCGTGCGCGCCGGCGCCATCACCAGTTCGCGCGCGATCTTGGAACGGTAGTGAAAGTCGAAGGTGAGGCCGTTCCTGAGCTGCTTGGTCAGCACCCCGGCCTCTGCGTGAAGCGCATCGATGATCGGTCCGGTGATCTCGTCGCGCACGCTGAAGTCGGGTCGGGCAAGCCGCGTTTCCGCCTCGTGCAGCAGCTTGAGGAACTTCTCGCGCAACGTGGCATCGCCCCCGATTGCGGCAAGCGCGGCGGCGAGGGGATCGGTCGTGGCTTTGGTCTGGGGGTCGGTCATGCCGCGGCTCCATATTCTTTGGGATCGAGACGGAAAATGTCGGCGAACACGTCGCGCTTGGGTCTGCGGACCTCGAGCGCGCCGTTGTTGGAAAAGACGTAGCAATCGCCCGGTGTATCGGCGTCGATCACCGATGAACCCTGGCCCACCACTGTGCGCGCGCCGATCCGGCAATCGCCGATGATCGCGCTGTTGGGGTAGAGCACGACGCCCTCGCCGAGCACCGGGCCGGCGCCGTGGTTCTTGCCCACCGTACTGTTCTGATAGAGCACGAGGTAGTCGGAGAAGGTCACGCGCGCGAGCACGATC
>CAZBRE010000018.1:17095-46867 GCA_964494065.1 uncultured Alphaproteobacteria bacterium | reverse complement strand
TCGACATCGCCTTCTACCGGGCGGTCGTCTCGGTGCTGGTGATGCTGCCGGTGATGTTTCGCGGCGGACTGGCGCGCGGCCTCGGCTCGCTGAAGACCAACCGGCCGTGGCTGATGATCGCGCGCGGGGCGCTCACCTATTTCGCGCTGGTCGCCTGGATCTATGCGGTCGCTCACATGGTGCTCGCCGACGCTGTGGCGCTCAATGCGACGATCCCGCTGTGGACCGTTATCCTGGCCGCAGTGGTGCTGAGAGAGCAGGTCTCCATCCAGCGCTGGATGGTCATCCTGGTCGGCTTTGCGGGCGCCCTGGTGATCCTGCGCCCGGGCTTCGCGGTGGTCACCTGGGCGGCGGTGGCAGCACTCGTCTCGGCGTTCTTCTATGGCGCCAGCAGCGCCGTTTCCAAGGCGCTCACGCGGACCGAACGTACCGGCGCGATCGTGCTCTACACCAACCTGACGCTGGCGGTCGTTGCTGCCGCACCGGCAATCATCTGGTGGAACCCGCCGGGCCTGAAAGAATGGCCGCTGGTGATCGGCATCGGCATCACCGGCGCGCTGGCGCATGTCTGCATCACGCAGGCCTACCGGCACGGCGATGCGAGCTTCGTTGCGCCCTTCGATTTCGTGCGGCTGGTGCTGATTACCGCCGCCGGCTACCTGCTGTTCGGCGAGGCGGTCAGCATCTTCGTTTGGATCGGGGCGGCGCTGGTGATCGGCAGCACGGTCTACCTGGCCCGCGTCGAATCCAAAGGCCGGTAGGGCAGACGCTCAGCCCGCTTCGTCCCAGAGCCGCCGCACCATGCGCTTGGCCAGCACGTTGGCGACCCGGCGGCGGTACATGCCGGGGGTGTAAGTCGTCTTCATCGCCATGACCTGGTCGCGCACCAGATCGTCGAGGCCGGCCAGCACGTCGTCATCGAGCGATCCGCCGCAGAGATCCTTGGTGCCCTGCAGGCGCACCGGGCGCGGATTGGTGCCGGTGATGGCGACGCGGAGATCAGTCAGCTTGTCGCCCTTGCGCCGTAGCGCAACGGCGACACCGGCGACGGGGTACTCGATCGAGCGGCGGATGCGCACTTTGTCGTAGGCGGAGACGAGGCCGGCGGTGTTCTTGCCGCGCACGGCGGTGACGAATTCGCCCGGTTTGAGCGAGAGATAGTTTTTGCCGTCGCCGGTCGAGCCGTCCTGCTTGGCATAGCCGATATAGAGGTCGGCGAGCGGGATCGTGCGTTTGCGCGCGCCGCCCGCGAGGTCGATCTCGGCGTCGTAGAGCAGGAAGGCGGGGGCGAGGTCGCCGGAGAAGGTGGCGAAGCAGACGCCCTTCGATTTCGGTGCCACGTGGCACATCTCGCCGACGGTCTTGAGGCAGTCGTTGTTGGTGGTCCGCCACCACTCCGACTGGTTATAGAAGATGCAGCGCGTATCGAGGCAGATATTGCCGCCGACCGTACCCATAAGGCGGTGTGTCGGCCCGGCGATTGCGTTGGCAGCTTCGGCGATTACCGGAAAAAGCTCGCGCAGTTTCTCATGCTCGGCGACGGTAGCGAGGGTGGCCGAGGCGCCGATCTCGAAGCCCTTGGCATTGGCCTTGATCGCGGTCAGTTCCTTGACCCCGTTGGTGTCGATCAGGGTCTGCGGCGCCTCGATGCCGCGGCGGATATTGACCAAGAGATCAGTGCCGCCGCCGATCAGCCGCGCGGCGGGCGCTTTCTTGCGCGCCCTCACCATCTCGTCGAGCGTGGTCGGGCGGATCAGCTCGAAATCATGCAGCGCGTCCATCAGCCGCGCCCCCGGCGGCGACGGGCCGCTTTCATGGTCTTCGACTTGCCCTCGATGGCGGCGAGCACGCGGTCGGGCGTAAGGGGCAGATCGAGGCAGCGCACGCCGATCGCGTCGGCCACGGCGTTGGCGACGGCGGGGAGGAAGCCCGCGAGCGAGCCTTCGCCCGCCTCCTTGGCGCCATAGGGGCCGTTCGGATCGTTCGATTCGACGATATGGCTGATGATCGGCGGCGAGTCCTGGATCGTCGGCACCCGGTAGTCGAGGAGGTTGTTGGCCATCATCAGGCCCTCGTAATAGCCGGTCTCCTCCGACATCGCCTGGCCCATGCCCATCCAGACCGAGCCTTCGATCTGGCCCTCGACGGTGAGGCGGTTGAGCGCCTTGCCGCAGTCATGCGCGACCCAGACCTTGTCGACGACCACCTCGCCGGTCTCCTCGTCGACGGTGACCTCGACGACCTGCGCCGCGTAGGAATAGCCCATGGTTCCGCCGATGGCAGCGCCCCGGTATTTGTTGCCGCCCCAGCTCTCGGGGATGGTGTTGAAGTTGCCCTTGACCGTGATCGTGCCGGTGTCCTTCAGCGCCTCGGCGACCACCTCGTCGAAGGTGAGGCCCTGGTCCTGCGAGGAGGCGCGGTAGACCTCGCCCAGCACATCGATGTCGTCGGGCCGGGCGTCGAGCTTGCGCGCGGCGGCCTCGACCAGCACGCGCTTCAGGTTCTGCGCCGCTTCGATCGCCGCATTGCCGACCATGAAGGTGACGCGCGAGGAGTAGGAGCCGTTGTCCTTGGGTGTCACCTCGCTGTCGCCGGTGACGATGCGGACCCGGGCCATATCGAGGCCGAGCACGTCGGCGACGGTCTGCACCAGGATGGTCGAGGAGCCTTGGCCGATCTCGGCCGCGCCCGAGAGGACGACGACCGAGCCGTCATGGTCGAGCTTGATGTTGACCGTGGCGTGAGGCTCGCCCGTCCAGTTGACCGGCTTCGAGGCGCCGGAGATGTAGTGCGAGCAGGCCATGCCCAGGCCCTTCTTCTTGCCCACGCCCGGGCTCTTCATCTTGCCCCGCCGCGTCTTCCAGCCGCTCGCCTCCTCGGCCCAGTCGAGACATTCGGGCAGGCCGTAGCTGTTCACCATGAGGTCGTTCTCGGTGAAGGTCGGCGCGTGGAGGTAGTTGGCGCGCCGCACCGCGAAGGGATCGAGGCCGAGCTCGCCCGCCATCTCGTCGAGCAGGCTCTCGAAGGCGAAGCGGACGTTCACCGTGCCGTGGCCGCGGAAGGCGCCGCAGGGCGGCGTGTTGGTCAGCACGCGCTTGCCGATATAGCGCACGTCGGCAATGTCGTAGATCGCGTAGATCATCGAGCCGGCATAGAGGATCGTGACCACGCCGTAGCCCGAATGGGCGCCGCCGCGCTGATAGGTCTCGCACTCGACGCCGGTGATCTTGCCGTCCTTGGTCATGCCCATCTTGAGGCGGATCTCGGTCTCGGGACGGCCGCGATGGGTGATGAAGGTCTCCTCGCGGTTGACCACCGTGCGGACCTTGCCGCCCGCCTTCTTCGCGAGCAGCGCTGAGATCAGCTCGACATTGAGCGTCTCGGTGCGGCAGCCGAAGCCGCCGGCGACGAAAGGCTTCACCACGCGGATCTGTGACTTCGACATGCCGAGCACGCGGGCGAGCTGGATGTGGACGTAGAAGGGGACCTGCGTGGAGGCGTGCACCGTCATGCGGTCGCGCACCGGGTCGTAATCGGCGACCGCGGCATGGAACTCCATCTGCGCCTGGCAGACTTCCGGACAGAAATAGTCGCGCTCCAGCACCAGATCGGCGTCGGCGAAGGCCTCATCCACATCGCCGAGCTCGTAGAAGACATCGCGCTCGACATTGCCCGGCCGGTTCTCGTGCAGATCGACGGCGTCCTCGGCGAGCGCGTCCTGCGCATGAAAATAGGCGGGGAGCTCGTTGACCGTGAGCTTGATGCGACGGATCGCCTCCTGCGCGGTCGCTTCGTCGATGGCGGCAACGGCGGCGACGGGCTCGCCCTTGTAGCGCACCTTGTCGCGCGCCATCGGATGCTCGCTGTAGGCGATCGGCAGCACGCCGAAGGTGACGTCGCAATCGGCGCCAGTGACGATGGCAACCACGCCGGGTAGCTTCTCCGCCTCGGAGGTATCGACCTTGATGATCTCGCCGTGGGCGTAGGGGCTGCGATAGATGCGGCCGACCAGGGCGTCGGCGGCGGCGATGTCGGCGGTGTATTGCGCGCGGCCGGAGACCTTTTCCGGGCCGTCGACCATCGGCACGTATTCGCCGATCGAGCGGACGGGCTTGATCTCGTTCATGCCGCTTTCTCCCGCATCTTCTCGGCGGCGTACTGAACCGCCTCGATGATCTTCACATAGCCGGTGCAGCGGCAGATGTTGCTGCCGAGCGCGTCGCGGATCTCGTCGACGCTCGGATCCGGGTTCCGGCGCAGCAGCCCTTCCGCCGCCATGACGAAGCCGGGCGTGCAGCCGCCGCATTGGGCGCCGAGCTTTTGGTGAAAGCCTTCCTGGACCGGCGAAAGTCCGCGCCCGGCGAGACCTTCGACCGTATCGACGCGCTTGCCCTCGACCTGGCCCACCAGCGTGAGGCACGAGAGCCGCGGCTGGTCGTCGACCAACACCGTGCAGGCGCCGCATTCTCCGCCGTCGCAGGCGGTCTTGGTGCCGGTCAGGCCCAGCGTCTCGCGCAGATAGTCGAGAAGCAGGCGGTTGTCGGGCGCCACCCCGTCATGCGGCCGCCCGTTCAGCGTAAAGCTGACCAAGTGCTTGGACATGAGGTTCCGTCCCCCGTTTGCCGCCGTTTGCGGCAATAGCGCGAGAGAAGCCTTCCACAGACCGCCCTCGTGCGCAAAATAGTTCGTGTCACAAATTATTTGTAACACACACTAATTAATCGAAGCTGGATTGTCCAGAAAAATGCCCTTGGATCGGCGCCAATGCACGCCAATTCGGGGCATCGCCCCGGCGCACGCCTAGCAGAGCCGTTGTACCCAGCGGATCCATTTGGGGCCGGTATTGATGTGCCCGAAGGTCACCGTCTCGCCGCCCACCTTGAAGCGTCGTTTCGGATTCGCCGCATTGCTGGCATGAAAAAAGCGGTCGCGATTGATCGAGACGCCGGAGTAGTAGACGTGCCGGTTCTTGGTGAGGAAGCGCTTGGTGCGCCGGCCCGGCTCGAGGCGGATCCAGTCGCTGAAGATCCATTTCTCGTCGGTCGTCTTGATATGCACGATAACGCGGACGGGATACTTGCAGGCATTGTGGATCTGGAAGGAGACGACGTTGACGCCGGGCTTGAACGTCGCGGTGCTGCCGCCGCCAGCGGTGCTGCCGCGCGCGGCCTCTTCGGCTTTTCGCTTTTCCTCTTCGGCGCGGCGGCGAGCTTCTTCGGCCTTGCGGCGCGCTTCCTCCGCGCGGCGCTGGCGCTCCTCTTCGGCCTTACGCCGCGCCTCCGCCTGGCGGCGCTGCTCGGCGAGGCGTTCGGCCTCGGCCTTCTTGGTATAAATGTAGTAGGCGCCGCCGCCGGCCGATCCGAGCACGAGCACAGCAACGGCGATGATGACGAGGACGGTGGGAAAGCGCTTGCCCCCGTCTTGCGCGCCGCCCGGCGGGCCGGCATGGCCGCCACCATGCGCTTGGGCGCGGGCCGCGGCATTGGGCGGCATCGTCGTGTCGTCGTCGTCGATGCCCGGCTGGATCATGGCGCGCGGCGCGGCGCGGCCTTCGAGGATATCGGCGAACTCCTCGATGCTCTGCGGCCGGTCGCGCTCATGGACGCGGAGTGCTGCGTCGATCGCCGCGAGCAGTTCGGGGCTGTACCCTTTCTTCGCGGCGGCGCGCGCGGGAATGAAGGGGTCGTCGTTGATCCGCGCCGTCGCCTCGGGCGGCTTCTGCTCGGAGATCGTGCGGTAGAGCGTGGCGCCGAGCGAATAGACGTCGGAGGCGGGGCTCTGATGCCCATCGGCGACATACTGCTCGAAGGGCGCGTAGCCGCCGGAGACGATCGAGGTCAGGCTCTGGCTGCGCGCGCCCACGGCGTGGCGGGCCGAGCCGAAATCGAGCAGCACCGGCGTGCCGTCGGTGCGGATATAGACGTTCTCCGGCTTGATGTCGCGATGCAGAAAGCCCGCCTTGTGGACCCGGCTCAGGCCGTTCATCAGCGGATAGAGGAACTCGCGGACCTCGTCCTCGGGCAGGGCGCCGTCGCGCGCCAGGATCGAGGCGAGGCTGTCGCCGCGCTCGTATTCCATCACCAGATAGGCCGTGCTGTTGGCCTCGAAATAGCGGTGGACCGCGACGATGTTGGGATGGTTGAAGGCGGCCAGCGTCAGCGCCTCCTGCTCGAAGCGCTCGAGGCCCCACTGGAAATCCTCGGCGTCCTCCGGCCCGGTCGGATGCACGGAGAAGACCGACGGATCGCGCGTCGCGAAGCCGGCCGGCAGGTACTCCTTCATCGCCACCAGGCGGTCATTGGCGAGATCGGTGGCGCGATAGGTGATGCCGAAGCCGCCATGGCCCAGCACGCCTTCGATCCGGTAGCCCTCGAGCTCATAGCCGGCGGGTAGTGCGTTTCGATGTTCGATCGCCATAGCCGATAGGTGCCGTGAAACGCCTTAGAAAACGCTTAATTCGCCTCAGTCCGGCGCGCTGCGCCAAGCCGCAGCTACATAACCATCATACGGACAGATGGTCCAGATTGCGGCCACCGAAGTTTGCGGTGGGGCGTGCAGCAGAGAGTTTTCCGCGGCATGGGTACTAGGTTAGAATCGGCATTCGCCGTCCCCGCAATCCGTCGATGGTTTCATCATGCGCCCGACCCCCACGACCTTCCTCCGTCGCGCTGGATTGAGCGTGCGTTTGGCAGCGCTCCTGGTGCCGGCGATTATGCTCGCCGCGCCGCAGGCCGCCGCACGGTCGAAACCGGCATCCTGTCGTATCGAATCGAACGGAAAGGTCGCGTTTCGCGGCCGCTGCCTTTTCACGGCCGAGCGCGGCGGCTCCTTCAGCCTCGGTCCGGCGCGCGGAAGCGGCCCGCTTTACGGGTCCATCCTCGCCGTCAACGTCACGATCGTGGGCCGCGGCGTCGCCGAGGTGCGCGGGCTCACCAGGGGCGGCATCAATTCGCGCTGGGGCCGGGCCGTGCGCTCGAAGCGCAACCGGGCCTGTTGGGTCGGCAGCGACTTCCGCGTCTGCGCCCGCTGAGCGCGCGCGTCGGCGGGTTAGCGTCTGCCCGGCCGCGCGCTCGGTGCCTTTCGCAGGAAGAACGGTAGCGGGATCGCCAGCAGCGCGAGATAAGTCAGCGCCCGGAAGTCGTTGAGATAGCCGACAAGCGCCGCCTGACGCGTGATCTCGGCGTTGAGGGTGGCGAGCCCGACGGCGGTGTTCAGGTCGTAGATGCTCGCCACCGCCGGCACGCGGAAGATCGGGTTGAACATGCTGATACCGCTGGCCAGCGCTTCGTGATTGATCTGCGTCGACTGGGCCAGCATGAACACGACCACCGAGACGCCGATGCTGCTGCCCAGATTGCGCAGCAGGCTGAACATCGAGGTGGCGTAGTTGTGGTATTGCGACGCCAGGGTCGCGAAGGTCAGCGTGGTGAGCGGCGAGAACAGGAGGGCGAGCCCGAAGCCGCGCAGGACGCCGGTGTAGATCAGCAGCTCGATGCTGACATCGGTGGTGAAGAGCGAGGTCTCCCATTGCGACCAGGCGGTGATCAGGAAGCCGATCGACAAGAGATATCGCGCATCGAACCGGTTCATGAGGCGGCTCGCGACCAGCGTCCCCGCCATGGTGGCGACGCCGGTCGGGGCCAGCACCAGCCCGGTCAGCAGCACCGGAAAGCCGAGCAGGGATTGCAGGAACGGCGGCAGCAGCGCCAGCGTTGCCAGCAGCACGATACCGACGATGAAGATGAAGACCAGGCCGAGCGACAGGTTGCGGTCCTTGAACATCGCCGGCTCGAGGAATGGCCGCTTCGCGGTCAGCGTATGGACGAGGAACATATAAAACGAGAGGCCTGCCAGCACGGCCTCGATGATGATCTCGGTCGAGTTGAACCAGTCCTGCGTCTCGCCGCGGTCGAGCATGATCTGCAGCGTGCCGATGGCGATCGAGAGATAGGCGAAGCCGTACCAGTCGAAGGGCCGCTCGACGTCGCGCTCGGTCTCGGGCACGAAGGCGACGATGCCCATGAAGGCCAGCACGCCGACCGGCAGGTTGATGTAAAAGACCCAGCGCCAGCTGTAATACTCGGTCAGATAGCCGCCCAGCGATGGCCCCAGGATGGGGCCGATCATCACGCCCATCGCCCACATCGCCATCGCCTTGCCGCGCTGTTCGGGCGGGTAGGTGGCGAGCAGGATCGACTGCGAGAGCGGCACCAGCGCGGCGCCGAAGGTGCCCTGCAGCAGCCGGAAGACGACCATCTGCTCGATCGACGTGGCGGCGCTGCACAGCATCGAGGTCATCGTGAAGCCGACGACGGCGATCAGGAACAGGCGCCGCCGCCCGAACCGTCCGGCGAGGAAGCCGACCGGCGGCGTCGCAATGGCAGCAGCCACGATGTACGAGGTCAGGACCCAGGCCATCTGGTCCTGGGTGGCCGAGAAGCTGCCCTGCATGTTGGGCAGCGCGACGTTGGCGATGGTGGTGTCGATCACCTGCATCACCGTCGCCATCATCACCGAGGCGGTGATGAAGCCGCGGTTCGGTGCGGCCTCCGCCGCGGTTGCGGCGGCGGCGGTCACTTGGCTGGTGCGGCCGCGGCGGTGCGGGCGCGCGGTGCGCCGCCGAGCCAACCGAAGTCGAACCGCCGGTGCTCGGTGTCGATCTCGACCGAGGTGCTCATGCCGGCGCGCAGCGCCGGGTCGCTGGCGCGGTGATCGATGGCAATGCGGATCGGGATGCGCTGCACGACCTTGACCCAGTTGCCGCTCGCATTCTGTGCCGGCAGCACCGAGAACTCTGACACGCTGGCCCTGGAGATGCTCGTGACGCGGCCGGTCCAACTGCGGCCCGGATAGGTATCGACCGTGATGGTCACGGTCTGGCCCGGCCGCACATGGGTGAGGTCGGTTTCGCGGAAGTTGGCCTCGATCCACATGCCGGCGCCGTCCACCACGCTCATCACCGGCGTGCCCGCGCGCACGTACTCGCCGGGCTCGGGGACCTTGCTCGCATAGCCGTCGAAGGGCGCGCGCACCAGCGTGTAGCGCAGCTCGAGCGCCGCCTTCTCCCATTCCGCCTTGGCGCTGAGATACGCCGGGTAGCGGTCGCGCGGCAGGTCGGCGTCGCCGCCAAGGCTGGCGAGGATCTGGGTGAGCTCGAAGCGCAATGCATCGAGATTGCGCCGCGCCACGTCGAAGTTGCGCTTGGCCTCGTCGTATTTCGAGGCGGAGATGATCTTCTTCTTGACCAGATTGGTCTGCCGGTCGAACTCGCTGCGGGCATAGACGAGGTTGGCGTGGGCGACCTGCAGCTGCTCCTGCTTCTGGCGGTAGGAGGCTTTCAACGCGATCAGCTCGTGGCGCGCCTTCTGTATCTGCGCCTCGGCGCGCTGTACGGCGACGCGGAACGGCTCGGGATCGATGCTGAACAGGACCTCGCCCTTCTTGACCGCCTGGTTTTCCTTGACGTTGATCGCGGCGATCGGCCCCGAGATCTGCGCGCTGATCGCGACCTTGCGGGCCCGGATATAGGCGTTCTCGGTGCTCACGTAGCGGCCGCCGGTCACGTAGAAATAACCGCCCGCGAGAAGGACCATGAGCGGTCCCAGTACCAGGAGCGGCCGGCGCAGGCGTCGGCCCAGTTTGCGCCGGGGCGATGTTTCCGCGGCCGGCGCTTCGTCGACGGCGACCTCGTCCGCCGGGCGGAGCGCCTTGGGTTTGCGCGCGATGTTCATGTCAGCGCGCCTTCCGATTGCTTGGCCGCGATCTTGACGGCGTCATCATTCGCGGTCCCGTTGCCCATCAGGTTGTTGCGCATGCTTGTGAGGGCATCGATCACAACGGTGCGCGACTCGGGCGGCATGCCGGCCAGCGCCTGCTCGCGCACCTCGGAGGCAATGTCGTAGATGTCGTCGAGAAGAGGTTGAGCGCGGTCGGTCAGGAAGAGCCGGAAAGCCCGCCGGTCGTCCGGATTAAGGCGACGTTCGATCAGCCCGGCCTCGACCAGGCGGTCGAGCGTGCGCCCAAGCGAGATCGGCTGCACCTCGAGCAGTTCGGCCAGCGCTGCCTGATTGGTGCCCTCGTTCAGCCCGAGCCGCATCAACGTCATCCACTGGGCGTTGGTGAGGCCGAGCCGCTGGACGCGGCGGTTGATCTCGCGCCGCAACAGGCGCGTAACCTCGTACATGAGGAAACCGACAGTGTTGCGCCGTGATTGTCGGTCAATTGTCATGGTCGGTCCGCGGGGCTCGCGCTTCGAAAGACATAAGCATGCCATATAGTATACAATGCTTAGTAAATCGACACAGATCCTATGCAGCGACGGAATGGCGGCCACCTTACCGGCGAAGGACGAGGCCCTTGCCGATGACCCTCAGCCGGCCGGCTGGCGCAGCTTGAAGCGCTGGATCTTGCCGGTCGCGGTCTTGGGCAGCTCGTCGACGAAATTCCACCAGCGGGGATATTTGTAGGGCGCGAGCCCCGCCTTGACATGATCGTGGAGCTCCTTTTCGAGCGCCTTGCGGGCGCCGTCATCGGCGGCCTCGGCATTGTCGTTCAGCACGATCCAGGCCTCCGGCTTGATCAGGTCGTCCTTGTCGGCGCGGGCGACGACCGCGACCTCGAGCACCTTGGGATGTTCGATCAGCCTGCCTTCGATCTCGATCGGCGAGGTCCAGATGCCGCCGACCTTCATCATGTCGTCGGCACGGCCCTCATAGACGTAATAGCCGTCATCGTCCTGCCGGTAGGTGTCGCCGGTGGAAAGCCAGTCGCCCTCGAGCATGGTCTCGGCGGTTTTCTCCGGCTTGTTCCAATAGGCCCGTGCAGTCGAATCTCCCCGGATCAACAGCGTGCCGGATTCTCCGCGCGGCACCTCTCTGCCGTCGTCACCGACGATCTTGGCTTCATAGCCGGGCACGACATGGCCGCTGGTGCCGGGGCGCTGGTCGGTGGGGGTGTTCCCCATGAAAACGTGCAATGCTTCGGTCGAACCGATGCCGTCGAGGATGACGAGCCCGGTTTTCTCCTGCCAGCGGCGGAAGATGTCGGCCGGCAGCGCTTCGCCGGCGGAGACACAATAGCGCACCGAGGAAAGATCGGGTGTTGCGTTCTCCAGCATCGCCAGCTGGGCCGCATAAAGCGTCGGCACGCCGTAATAGAGCGTCGGCTTGAAGGTTTCGATGACCTCGAAGGTAAGCTCGGGCGTCGGCCGCGGGGCGGCCAGGATGGCGGTCCCGCCCGCCCACAGTGGAAAACTCATGGCGTTGCCGAGCCCGTAGGCGAAGAACAACTTGGCGGCGGAGAAATGGATGTCGTCCTCGGTGACGCCGAGCACGTCGGTGGCGTAGAGCTGGCAGGTCGTCGGAATGTCGCGCTGAAGGTGAACGGTCCCTTTCGGCCGGCCGGTCGAACCCGAGGAATAGAGCCAGAAGGCATCGCTCGTCGCGGTTGCCGGCGCCGGCTCGAGCGCCGCATCGGCCTCGTTGATCAACGAGCGGACCGTGGTTCCGGCCCCCTCGGTGAGGATCGTGTGCCTGGGCTTCTTCTTCAGCTTGTCCAGCGCCGGCTCGACCTCGCCGGAAAATTCCGGCGAATAGACGAGGATCGCCGCACCCGAATCCTCGATGATGTAGGCGTAGTCGGTTGCGCGGAGGAGAGTGTTGAGGGGGACGGGGACGATGCCCGCCTTGATCGCGCCCCAGAAGAGATAGAAGAACTCCGGGCAGTCCTTCACGATCATCAGCATGCGGTCGCCGGGCTCGATGCCAAGGCCCAACAGCGCATTGCCGCAGCGGTTCACCGAGCGGGCCAGCTCCGAATAGGTGACGACGGTGCCGTCGAGCGTGCGGATGACGATCTTGGCGCCGCGGCCCTCGTCGATGTGACGGTCGATGAAAGGAACCGCGACATTGAACGTCTCCGAATACGCGAGCTGGGCGCCGTTCTCGCCCGGTGTCACGGTGACCGTATGATCGGCCATTGATTCCTCCCCAAGGTAGTCAATCGGCGAAGCGACTCTATACGCCCTTGTGGGGGCGGTTAAAAGACCGCGCGCCCCAGTTGAACGGGTGTGTCCGCCGGTCGCGTTGATCAGGGTCAAAACGCTGTCCGGCGCGGGCAACGATGATAGAGTCCGCGGCCGTATCGGGGCCGCGGCCGCGGTAAGAGAGTGGTCGCGGTAGTGAGAGTGGGTGTTCGGCATGACAGTCGCTGTGATGGATCGGGCGGATATGCGCGTCGCCGATGACGACCGGGCAATCGCCTGGTGGCTCATCGTCGTGGCCATCATGGTCTATGTGATGGTGGTGCTGGGCGGGGTGACGCGGCTCACCGAGTCGGGGCTCTCGATGGTCGACTGGAAGCCGCTGCTCGGCTGGCTGCCGCCGATGTCCGACAGCGAATGGCAGGCGCTCTTCGAGCGCTACAAGCAGTTTCCCGAATACGCGAAGAAGAATATCGGCATGGATCTCGCCGGCTTCCAATCGATCTTCTGGCTGGAATATCTCCATCGCCTGCTCGGGCGGGTGATCGGGCTCGCGTTCTTGCTGCCCATGATCTGGTTCTGGGCCCGGGGCCGGGTGCGGAAGGACCTCCGACTGCGGCTCGTCGGGCTGTTCGTCCTTGGCGGAATGCAGGGCGTGCTCGGCTGGGTGATGGTGAAGTCGGGGCTGGTCGACCGGCCGTCGGTGAGTCAGTATCGGCTGGCGGCGCATCTGGCGCTCGCTGTCCTCATCTATGCGGCGCTGATGTGGACCGCCTGGGGCTTGTTCATTGGCTCGCGGGAGGGCGGTGCGCCGTCCGTCCGCGCGCCACGATGGCTACGGGTCTACGCGGTCACGGTGTTCACGCTGATCTGCGTGACGCTCGTCGCCGGCGCCTTCGTGGCCGGGCTCGACGCGGGGCTCATCTACAACACGTTTCCCCAGATGGGTCCCGGCCTGGTGCCGCCCGATCTGTGGGACGCAAAGCTCGGTATCCTCAATATCTTCGAGAACCGGGTGACCGTGCAGTTTCAGCACCGGGTGCTGGCGATCGGCACGCTCTTCGTCGTGTTCTTTTTCTGGAGCGGGGCTCGGGTGCTGCGCTTTCCGCCGGCGGACGGCACGCCGGGACCGCTTCAGCGGTTGGCGCCGGCCGAGCGGTTGGCTTGTTCGACGCTGATGCTGGTCGCGGGGCTTCAGGCGCTGCTCGGCGTGGCGACGCTGGTCATGTTCGTGCCGGTCTGGCTGGGCGCGTTGCACCAGGCAGGCGCGCTGCTTCTGGTGACGGCAGGGCTGTGGGTGCTGCGGCGGTTCTACCCGCCGGCGTAACGGCGCTTATGCCGCGCGGGTCTCGCCCTTGAACTTGGGCATCACCCGTTCGGAGAAGAGGCGCATCGAAGCGGCGGCCGCCTCGCCCGAAATATCGTGGAAATTGACCTGCAGCGAGGCACTCTCGAAGCGCCCAACCTTGCGCAGGTAATCGGCGATCATATCGGCGATCTCGTCCGGCGCGCCGACCCAGGCGATGCCCTTGTCGTATTGCGACTGGAAGGTCTCGGCCTTGAGGCCCGCGATCATCTTGTCGTAGCCGGGATAGTCGGCGGATGACGAGCCCTCGGTCCAGGCCGAGGCGGCGGCGACGAGGGCGGCCAGATAGCTTTCGAGCGCCGGCGCACCGACCGCTCGCGCGTCCTCGCGCGTCGACGCGCAATACATTGCGAAGGAGAACATCATCCGGCCCTCGCCCGGATGCCCGGACGACTTCCAGGCCTCGCGGTAGATGCCCATGAGCTCGGTCATCTTCTCCACGGCCAGCGGAATCGCCATGACGAAATGACCGGCGCGCCCCGCCGCCTCGAAAGAGTCCGGCGTGGCGAAGGCGGCGATCCAGATCGGCGGATGCGGCTGCTGCACCGGGCGGGGCAGGGAGGTGACGTTGCGGAAGGAATGGAATTTGCCCTCCGACGTCACGTTCTTCTGCGCGAGCAGACGGTGGATCTGTTCGACGCCCTCGGTGAACCGCGCCCGGCTCTCGTCGAGGTCGCGGCCGAAGGCGAGAAACTCGTGCGGCAGGAAGGCACGGGCGAACCCGATATCGAGCCGGCCGCCGGAAAGTGCATCCAAAAGAGCAAGTTCGCCCGCAAGCTTGAGCGGATGGTTGAAGATCGGCAGCACCGCCCCGGTGACCAGCCGCGCATGGCGCGTCCGCTGGGCGGCGGCGGCGAGGAAGAGCGCGGGGTTGGGGCTGTAGCCGCCGTAGGGCTCGAAATAGTGCTCGACCGTGCGGACATGGCCGAAGCCGAGCTCGTCGAGCAGGCCGACGAGGTCGAGCGCCTCGGCGAAATAGGTCTCCGCCGATTTCTCGGCCGGGCCGACACTGGGAAAGAAATTGACACCGAAATCCATGGCGGACCGTCTTGGCTTGGGCGTGTGGGCGCTCAGCCGCTGACGCCGATCAGGCTGTCGAGCCTGTCCTTGTCCGACTTCAGCGTCTGGCTGTCGCCGTCATAGGTGATGCGGCCGCGATCCATGACCACCGTGCGGTCGGAGAACTCGAAGGCGATGCGGGTGTTCTGCTCAACCAGGATCAGCGTGATGCCGCCGCTCTCGCGCAGCCGCCCGAGGATGCGGACGAGCTCCTCGACGATGATCGGCGCCAGGCCCTCCGAGGGTTCGTCCATGAGCAGCACGTGAGGATTCGTCATCAGCGCGCGGGCGATCGACAGCATCTGTTGTTCGCCGCCGGAGAGCTGATTGCCCATGTTGTCGCGGCGCTCGGCGAGATTGGGGAAGAGATCGAACACGGCCTCTTGCGTCCACTTCCCCGGCGCCTCGCCGATCGTCAGGTTCTCCATAACGGTGAGCGAGGGGAAGATCTCGCGCTCCTGGGGCACATAGCCAAGGCCCGCCGTCGCGCGCTTGTGCACCGCCAGATGAGTGATGTCGCGCTCGCCCAGGGTGATCGTGCCGCCATGCATCGCCGTGTGGCCCATGATCGTGTTGAGCAGCGTCGACTTGCCGACCCCGTTCCGCCCGACGATCGAAAGGCTCTGGCTGGCCGCGAGGGTGAGCGTCACGTCCTCGAGCACATGTGTGGGCCCGTAGCCCGCCGAGACCCCGGTGAGCGCGATCGCTTCAGCCATGGGCGGCCTCGCCCAGATAAACCGCGCGCACTTCGGCGTTGTCGGCGATCTCGTCGGGCGTGCCGGTCGTGAGCACGCCGCCATTGACAAGAACCGTGATGCGGTCGGCGAAGCGGAAGACGAGGTCCATATCGTGCTCGATGATCAGGACGGCAACGTCCTTGGGCAGGCCCGCGATCGCATCGAGCAGGATATGGCTTTCGGCGGAGGGCACACCCGCCGCCGGCTCGTCGAGCAGCAACACCTTGGGCTCGAGCGCGAGGGCGATGGCGATCTCGACCAGGCGCTGGCGGCCGTAAGGCAGCTCGGAGATCGTGGTCCGGGCATCGTCGCCGAGCTTCAGCATCTCCAGCATGCGGTGGGCTTCGGAGATGACGTCGGGGCGGGCGCCGGCAGGCCGGAACATCCGTCCCGCAACCCTCATGCGCTCGGATACCGCGAGGTAGAGATTCTCGAGCACGGTCAGACCCGCGAACAGCTTGTTGATCTGAAAGGTGCGGGCGATGCCGCGCTTGACCCGCGCCGCCTGCGCCAGCGCGGTGATGTCCTCTCCGGCAAGCAACACTTGGCCGCGGTCGGGCGTGAGCGCGCCGGTGATCAGGTTGACGAATGTGGTCTTGCCGGCGCCGTTCGGTCCGATGATGGCGTGGCGATTGCCGGCGCCGAGCGAAAAGTTGATCTCCTGGGCGACAACCAAAGCGCCGAACGCCTTGTAGAGCCCGCGGGTTTCCAGCACGCCGCCGGTCATCGGGGGGCTCCGCTGCCGTCGAATGCGGCGGCGCCGCGGCGCTGCGGGGTCAGCCGCTCCCATGCGCGTCGGCAGGCGGGGCCAATGGCCATTGCGGCTTCGACAAGTCCCTTGCGCGACATTGCGACGAAGACGACCACGAACACGATCCACGCGACATTGACGACCATGCCCGAATAGATGTCCTGGAGGTACTCGCTATAGAGGCCGTCCAGGATAATCAGCGCGAGCGCGATCAGCAGGAAGGGGTAGCGGGCGCGCCAGTAGTCCGACAGGCGTTCGCCGATCCCGATCACGCCGCCACGGGTGAAAAGAACGGTGAAAATGAGGGCGATACCGATAATGAGCTCCCAATACGGCGGGTCTGTGCCGAGGAAGGTCTCGGTCTGGTTCTCCAGGAAAAGGTATATGGCCGCGCCCAGGAAAGCGCCGTAGAGCCGGCCCGCGCCGCCCAGGATGATCATGATGAGCACCGCGCCGGCCAACTCGAACTCGTAGACGGCGATGGTGATGTTGCCGCGCACCTGGACCCAGATGGCGCCAGCCGCGCCGGCGATGGCCGCGGAAATGATGTACGCCACGAGCTTACGCCCTTGCACGGGCGAGCCGATGGCGTGCATGCGGTCAACGTTCTCGCGAATGCCGATCAGCGCCCGGCCGTAGGGCGAGTAGGTGATCGTGCGCACCAGCAGGAAGCCGATGAAGAGGAAAACCAGCGCATACCAATAATTGACCGTGAACCAGACGGAATCGAACGCGAACACGCCCAGGATCGCGCTGTTCGTGAAGTTGATGCCGTCGAACCCGCCGGTGAGCGTGATCTCCTGGCCGCCGATGGTGATGACGTCGAGGTCCTTGGCGAGCTCGTAGAGGATGATCGAGAACGCCATGGTCAGCATGAGCAGGGTAAGCCCATGCGTTCTCAGGATGATCCAGCCCGAGATGGCGCCCACGATCGCCGCTACGACGATTGCGGCCAGAACGGCGGACAGCGGCTCGGGATAGCCATTGTTGGCAAGCAAGGCCGCGGTGTAAGCGCCCGTGCCGAAGAGCGCCGTGTGACCGAGCGAAACGATGCCGGCAAAGCCCACCAGCAGATCGAGCGAGAGCGCGAAGAGGATCATCACCAGCACGACCGTCGCCAAGAGGCGGTAGCCGGGGAAGGCGAAGTAGACGGCGATCGCCATCACCCAGGGCAGCGCCTCGGCCCAGCGGGGGCGGTGGTCTTGCGAGAGCAGGCGCGCGGCAGCCTCGCCCGTCCGGACCAGGGCGTCGACCGGAGAGCGCGGCGCCTCGGTGGCGTGCGAGGCCTGGCCGAACAGGCCCTGCGGCCGCCACAACAGAACGATGAAGGTGATCAGGTAGATGAAGAACGACCCGCCCTCGGGCAGGAAATACTTGCCGGCGAAGTCGATGATGCCGAGCAGCAGCGCCGCGAAGAAGGTGCCGCGGATGTTTCCGAGCCCGCCTACCGCGACGACGATCAGGAAGAGCACGAGGTAGTCGAAGGCGAAGGTGGGCTTGAGGCCGCCGAGGATCTGGATGCTCAGGCCGCCGCCAATCGCCGCCATGCCGCTGCCGAGCGCGAAGGTGAGGGTGAAGAGTCGCCCGGTGTTGATGCCGCAGGATTGCGCCATGCGGCGATTGTCGACCGCGGCGCGGATCTGCGCGCCGGTGCGCGTGCGCTCAAGTCCATAGAAGAGGCCCGCGGCGATGACGGCACCAGCGAGGATCATGAACGCGCGGAAGGTGGGGATCCGCTTGAAGCCGAGGTCGAGATCGCCCTGCAGGAACGTCGGAAGCTGGATGTTCTGCGGGTTGTTGCCCCAGATGAAGGTGACGAGCGCCACCGAGGCGAAGACGATGCCGATGGTGAGCAGGACCTGGTCGAGCTCCGAGCGGTTATAGAGCCGCCGGTAAAGCACGAACTCCATGACCACGCCGAGCACGCCGACCGCGACGAAGGCGATCGCGAGCGCCAGGAAGTAGGGAACGCCCACGGAGTTGACGAGCTTGACGGTAAAATAGCCGCCGACCATGGCGAAGGTGCCGTGGGCCAGATTGACGAAGCCCATGAGGCCCATGGTGATCGAGAGGCCGACGGAAATGATGAAGAGCAGCATCGCATAGGCGATGCCAAAGACCAGGATGGTCGTTGCCGTATTGACCGCGTATTCCATCTATGGCCTTTCACACCGCCGTGGCCGTGCCGCCCACCGGCGCTGCGCCCCCAAAATCAAACCCACGCCCCGTTCTCGCCAGGAAATCAGCCGGCCGCGGTGTCGCGGCCGGCTGTGGCGATACGTCTTGTCGGTGACCGCCTACCGCTTAGCGCACTTGCCAACCTTGAGCGCCTTGCACTGATCCTTGACCGCCTTGAAGGTGGTGGTGACGGATTGCATCAAACCGCCGCCCTTGCCGGCCTTGACCACAGAAATGTATTCGTTCTGCACGATGTCGCGGGTCACCGGGTCGATCATGATGGGCCCCCGCGGGCTGTTGAACTTCCAGCCTTTGAGCGCTGCCATCGCACCGTCTGCGGTGATCTTCTGGCCGCCGAACGACTTAATCACGGCGAAGATCGCGGCCATCCCGTCATAACCCTGGACGCCCATGAAGTTGGGCGTGCTGTTCGCGCCGTAGGCCGCTTTCCAGGCCTTCACGAAAGCCCGGTTTCCCGGTGTGTTGAGATTGACGTGATAGTGGTGCGTGGTGATCAGGCCGACCGCCCCACTGCCCATGCCCTGAAGCTGGGTGTCGTCGGTGATGTCGCCGGGGCCGATAAGGCGGATGCCGGCCTTGTCCATGCCGAGCGCCCTGAAGGTCTTGACCACCGCCGAGGCGTGGTTGCCCGCCGGCACGAAGACGTAGAAGCAGTTCGGCTTCTTGTCCTTGGCGCGCTGGAAGAACGGGGTGAAGTCGGGGACGTTTCGCGGTCCGCCCATCGGAATTGCATCGAGGACCTTGCCGCCGCCGGCCTTCATGCCGCGCGCGAAGGCGTTCACACTGTCTTTGCCCGGCGGATAGTTGGTGTAGCCGGAAACTGCGGTCTTGCAGCCGAGCCGCTTGGCCGCGTGCTCGCCCATGATGTAGCCCGACTGCCACATGGTGAACGAAACCCGCGCGATATAGGGCGACAGGCTCGGGATCCACGATGTGCCGGCGTTCATGATCACCATCGGAACCTTGGCGGCGGTCACCAGCGGCGCCACCGACATGGCATTGGGCGAATAGGCGAAGCCGGTCAGGATCTCGACGTTCTCGCGGGTGATCAATTCCTGCGCCGCCGCCTTGGCGATCGGGCCGCCCGGACGTTTGGAGTCCCGGACGATCAAGTTCACCTTGTGCGGCGCGATCTGATTTGCGTGCAGCTTCATGTAGAGCCGCGCGCCCCTTTCAATCTGCTCGCCGAGATCCGCCGCGCCGCCCGATTTCGGAGCGATAAAGCCGACCTTGATCTCGCGCGCCTCGGCGCTGCCCGCCAATAGCAGGACCGCGGCGCTGGCTGCGAGGACCGCCGTCTTGGTTCGCATCGAATGCCTCCCTGTGTGTATCTCATCACCCGCGGTTCGTCCGCGGTCGTTTATGACATCTTTTGTGCGTTATACACCTCCGGGGTTGGAAGCAAAGTCCATCTCGACGTCCAACCCCGGAGCACGCTTATTTTGGCAAATCGGTGGCGGCGCTTACTTACCGCACTTGCCGATCTTCAGCTCCTTGCATTTGTCGTGCACGGCCTTGAAGGTCCGCAAGACCCTGTGCCGCAGCACGCCGTTGTCGTTGTAGACCTGCGAGACATAGATGTTCTGCACGATGTCGCGGGTCTTCGGGTCGATCATGATCGGGCCACGGGGGCTCATGTGCCGCCAGCCGCGAAGCGAGGCGATCGCGCCCTTGGCAGTGATCCGCTTGCCCTTGGCCGCCTTAATGACGTGGAAGATCGCGGCCATGCCGTCATAGCCACCGACACTGACGAAGTCGGGCACCGCCTTGGGGCCGTATTCCGCCTTGAAGGCCTTCACATAGGCCTTGTTGGCGGCATTCGGCAGATCGGCGTGATAGTGGATCGCCACCACCGTACCGGCGATGTTGGGCCCGATGCTCTGCAGCTGCAGATCGTGGGTCACGTCGCCGGGGCCGATCAGCCTGATGCCGGCCGCCTTCATGTTGAGCGCGACATAGGTCTTGGAGGCTGCGGCGGCGTGATTGCCGCCCGGCACGAAGACGTAGAAGCAATTGGGCTTGATGTCCTTGACGCGCTGGAAGAACGGAGTGAAGTCCGGCGGGGTGCGCGGGCCGCCCATCGGCAGCGACTCGATGACCGAGCCACCGGCACCCTCGAAGCCGCGCTTGAAGGCCGCGACGCTGTCTTTTCCCGGAGGATAGTTGGTGTAGCCGGAGACGGCGGTCTTGCACTTCATCACCTTGGCGGCGTGCTCGCCCATGATGAAGCCGGCCTGCCACATGGTGAAGGAGACACGGGCCACGTTCGGCGACAACGTGGTGATCCACGAGGTGCCGGCATTCATGATAATGAACGGCACGTTCGCGGCGGTCGCCAGCGGCGCGATGGACATGGCGTTGGGGGAAAACACGACCCCGGTTACGAGCTCCACCTTCTCGCGGGTGATCAGCTCCTGGGCCGCGGCCTTGGCGATCGGGCCGCCGGGACGCTTCGAGTCGCGAACGATGAGCTTGATCGTGTCGCCGCCGAGTTCCTTCTGGTGCAGCTTCATGTAAAGCCGCGCACCTTTTTCCATCTGATCGCCGAGCTGGGCCGCACCGCCCGACTTCGGCGCAACGAACCCGATCTTTATCTCGCGCGCCTGGGCCGCTCCCGCCGCAATGGCGATAACGCCCGCAGCCGCGAGCATGGTCTTCATGGTACGCATCGATTGCCTCCCTCTGAGTACCCGTGTTCCTGCCTCTGGTCCTGAGACATGTCTGTGAACCGCAGAGGCGATTTATACACGCCCGTCGCGGTTTCGCCAAAAACCGTCCCGCTTCAGCACATTAGCTTGGCGCAGCCGTAACCGCTCAGTCTTTTCGGGCTGTGATGATCCATGAGCTCGACCCTAAGAACACACCGTCGGGCCGGGCGTGATCTTCAAGCGCCGCACGCAGCTCGCGGCCGACCTGGGCCCGGATGTCCTCGGTGGCGGCCGCCAGGGGCGCGGCCACCGGTCCCATCTCGATCAGGAAATCGGCCGCGTCGTCGACCGTATCGCCCACACGCAGGTCGGCATCGAAGCGCTCGAACGCGATGCCGGACCAGCCGGCGCGTTCCAGGAAATCGCGCACGAATGCCTCGTCCTCGAAGGCGAACTGGCCAGGATCGCCGGGCGCGGGCCGTGGCGGCAGCTCGACATGCGGCCGGGCGATCGGCACCGCGGTCATGGCCCAGGGATTGTCCCGGCGCGTGCGCCAGGCGCCGAGCGCCATGCGGCCGCCGGGCTTGGTCGCGCGCAGCAGGTTGGTGAACGCGGCCACGAAATCACCGAAGAACATGACGCCGAAGCGCGAATAGACACAATCGACGCTGTCGGGTTCGAACGCATGGGTCTCGGCGTTGGCTTCCAGGAAGGTGATCGATGCGCCGGCCCGGTCCGCGCGTTCCTGCGCCAGGGCCAGCATCGGGGCCGAGATGTCGATGCCGGTCACATTGCCATTGGGACTGACGCGCTCGGCGAGCGCGAGGCTGGACTGCCCGCAGCCGCAGCCGACGTCGAGAACATGCTCGCCGGGCTGGGGTGCCAGACGATCCATCGTCGCCGCGCCGATCGGCGCCAGCGTAGGCTCGATGCGCTCATGCAAGCGCACCCATTTGGGTCCCTGCACTTCGTTCCAGAAGGAATGTTGGTCGTCCATCGGGTTTTGCGCCTGGGGGTTTTGGGCCTGGGCCATGACTCACTCCGGGTTTGATGCCTGTTTGATCAGAGAATTCGCGCAATCGCGCCGTGCGGTCAATGCCGGTGCGGACCGAGGCGGGTGGTCATGTGCCCGGCGCAAAGACAGCGATTAGCAGGCCGACGGTGATGACGGCGAGCGCGGTGGAGACGACGACGGCCGTCGCCGAACGCTCGCGGTAGGTGTCGTAGGCGCTGGCAAGCAGGAAGACGTTGACCCCGGTGGGCATCGCCCCGGCCAGCGTCGCGACCGCCACATTGAGCGGGCTGAGCCCAAAGACATACCTGGCCGACACCCAGGCGGCAGCCGGCAGGACGAGAAGCTTGACGATGATGATGGCCGCGCTCTGCGCCGGATCGCCGAGCAGGCGAAAGGCCGCAAGCGAGGCGCCCACGGCAAAGAGCGCGGCCGGCGGGGCGGCGGCCTTCAACATGTCGGCGAGGCGCTCGAGCGATTTCGGCAGCTCCAGCCCCGTGGCGCCCCAGATAAGCCCGGCTGCCAGGCCGAGGATGACGGGATTGCGCACGAGCGCGCCGGCCGCGGTCAGCACCGTGCGGCGCCAAGTGTCGCCCTTGCCCCGCGACAGCTCGATCATGATCGTCGTGAGCGTGATGAGCGCGAGCGAATGCACGGCGATGATAAGAAGGATGGCGATCAGCCCTTCATCGCCCAGCGCCAGATAGACGAGCGGCAGGCCGAGCAGCACCATGTTCGAATAAGTCGAGCCCATGGCGAAGAGGGCGGATTGGTCGCCGCCCAAGCGGAACCCGAAACGCGCGAGCGCCATCGCGGCGCCATAGACGACAAAGGCGGCCGAGAAATAGGCGATGGGCAGAAGCGGGTCGACGCTCGCCGGAATCTTGAGGCTGCTCACCGAGCGGAACAGCATCACCGGGATGGCGACGAAGAAGACGAAATTGGTGATGCCCTTGATGCCTTCGGGCGTCAGCAGCGGCGTGCGCGCGATGAGATAGCCGAGCAGCACCAGCCCGAAGACCGGCAGGACGATATCGAGGACCGCTTGCAAGACGACGCCTTGGAGTGTGCGTGACGGAGGCGCGCGGAGACTATCGGTCCGGGGGACGCTGACGCAAGCGGCCCGGAGCCCAGGGTCTCAAGGCCTCAACAGGGCGCCAGGTGGCCGATCAGCTTCCAGGACTCCGTCTTCGTCTTCTCGTCCTTCTTCAGCCAATAGACCCGCGTGCAGGTGGCGATGCATTCGGGCACCGTCTTGGTCCGGTCGCGGCAGCAATATTCCAGGAACATGAGATCGGACTTGCCGTCGCCGTTGAGATCGACCCCGCCGACCAGCGTCTTGGGCAGGAACTTGTCGGGAATGGTGCTCTTGGGGATCAGCAACGGCTCGATGAAAAGGGCATCCTTCTGGGCCGGGTAGATCACCGCGGCGTCGATCGGTTTGTCGGCATCGCGGTAGCGGTTGGGGGCGACACGCCGCAACGCCGCCTGCTTGGCCGGTGCGAGGGTGAGCGCCCACCAGGGCTTGCCGGTGGCGGCGCAAGAGTTGCGTTTCTGGGCGTCGACAATCTTAAGCGCGAAGGCGTCGGCCTTCTCGCTGAAGGGGACGATCGTCGCGGGCTTTCCTCGTTCGGCTTCGCCGCGCAAGCCGACCTTGGCGATATCGACCCGCGTCCAAGGCGGCCGGGCGGTGCCGTCTGCCGCCCGTGTCGTCGGCGTGCGGAGGACAACGCCGGTCGTGACCTCGAAGGGCGGAGCGTCGGGATTGCCTTTACCCTTTCCCTTGCCTTTTCCCTTGCCGTTCTTGGCGTTCTTGTCGCCGCCTTTCTTGTCTCCCTTCTTCCCGCCCTTCTTGTCCCCCTTGTCGGCGCCTTTCTTCTCGCCCTTCTTGTCGCCGCCCTTTTTCGCTCCGTCCTTTTTGTCGCCGTCGCCGGTTCCCGGGATCTTTTCCTTGCCGCCGCCGGGCGGGTAGTCGGTCGGCGGCAGCGCGGAGGCGGACGTCCAGGCGAAGACGCTGGCGAACAGGACGAGACTGAGAAGGCGACTTGGCCCAGCGATCATGGGGCTCCTCACGGCGGCTCCTTACAGCGTATGTGCACTAGGGGACGGCGGACAGATCAAGATAGCGTAGCGCCGCGCCATCCGTCACGGCGGATGCAAGCGCATCCGCATCGGGCAGGCGGACGAGGTGCGCGCGGCAGCACCGGCAATCGGAGCTGCCGAAGCCGGCGAGGGGGATCGTAGCACCCGGCCGCGCGGCCAGGCTTTGCGCGAGGGCGCACTCGTTTGCGCGTTCGGCGAAGGCGATGCCCGTGATCCGGCCGGCGGCGGTCAGTCGGTCGGCGTGCCAGTGGATGCGTTTATCCGGCCGGAGGTGACGCGCGATGCGCGCCCGCAAACCGCCGGGTCCGTTGGCGCTGCCCGCATAGGCGTAGCAGCCCGGCGGGAGTGCGCCGCCGAGCCGAGCCGCCTCGAAAACCAGCGGCCGGTCGAGCGATATCTCAAGAATGTACGCGCCTGACGCGCGCGGTATGGTGTCGAGCATCGCCGCCAAGAATAAGCGATGGATTGACGGAGGGGGAGACGCGCTTTTATCGTCCGGCGTTTACGGTAGCGTAAAAAATGAGCGACATGTCCAATTCCTCTTCTGCCTTCCCGCATCTCTTCACGCCGATCAAGGTTGGCCCGCACGAGCTGCCGAGCCGCGCGCTGATGGGCTCGATGCATACCAATCTCGAGGAGTCGGCGGAGGGTCTGATCCGCCTGGCCGCCTTCTATGCCGAGCGAGCGCGGGGCGGTTGCGCGCTGATGGTCACCGGCGGCTTTGCGCCCAACCGCGCGGGCCGGATGAGCGGGCCCGCCGCTTACATCGAGAGCGAAGCCGATGTCGCCGACCACGCGCCGATCCCGAAAGCGGTGCAGAAGGAAGGCGGCCGTATCCTGCTGCAGCTCCTTCATGCCGGGCGCTACGGCTATCACGACGAGATCGTCGCGCCGTCGGCGATCAAGTCGCCGATCAACAAGGATGTACCACGCGAGCTCTCCGACGGAGAGATCGAGGAGACGATTTCCGACTTCGCCCGCGCCGCCAGGCTGGCGCAGGAGGCGGGCTATGACGGCGTCGAGCTGATGGGCTCGGAGGGTTATCTCGTCAACGAGTTCACGGCGCCGCACACCAACAAACGCGAGGACCGCTGGGGTGGCAGCTTCGAGAACCGCGCGCGCTTTCCGATCGAGATGATCAAGGCGGTGCGCGCGGCGACCGATCCGAGCTTCATCATCATGTACCGGCTTTCCGTGCTCGACATCGTCGAGGATGGCAGCCCGTTCGAGGAGGTCGTGGCGCTTGCCAAGCTGGCCGAAGGTGCCGGCGTCGATATCCTCAACTCGGGCGTCGGCTGGCACGAGGCGCGCATTCCGACCATCGCGCAGGCGGTGCCGCGCGGCGGCTGGACCTGGGCGACGGCGCGGCTCATGGGCGAGGTGTCGGTGCCGCTCGTCGGCTCCAACCGGATCAACACGCCCGAGGTCGCCGAGCGCATCATCGCCGGCGGCGAGGCCGACATGGTCTCGATGGCGCGGCCGTTCCTGGCCGACGCCGACTTCATGGCCAAGGCGCGCGACGGCCACGCCGACGACATCAACACCTGCATAGCCTGCAACCAGGCCTGCCTCGATCATTACTTCACGGGGCTTCCGGCGACCTGCCTGGTCAATCCCCGCGCCGGCCGCGAGACCGAATTGAATTGGGGTCCGACATCTCACAAGAAGAAGGTCGCGGTCGTGGGCGCCGGGGTAGCCGGGCTTGCCTGTGCAACGATTGCCGCTGAGCGGGGCCACGACGTGACCCTCTTCGAGGCGCACGACGCGATCGGCGGCCAATTCGCGCTCGCCCGCGCCATCCCCGGCAAGGAGGAGTTCGACGAGACCTTGCGCTACTACCGTGGCCGTATCGCCACGACCGGCGTCGATCTCAAGCTGAGCACCGCGGCGCAGGCCGGCGATCTCAAGGATTTTGATGAAACGATCATTGCCTGCGGCGTCGCCCCGCGGGTCCCGGAGATCGAGGGCATCGATCATCCGAAGGTGATGACCTACGAAGAATTGCTTTCGCGCGCGCGCGCGCCGGGCCCGCGCGTCGCCGTGATCGGTGCGGGCGGCATCGGGGTCGATGTCGCCGTGCATCTGGTCGAGCGCGGGCACAAGAGCCACCAGGACGTCGCCACGTTCCGCAAGACCTGGGGCGTCGACGGGGAAGCGGCCCCGCCCGCGCCGGCGCATGAGGTCGTGCTGCTGCAGCGAAGCGATGGTCGAATGGGGGCGGGGCCGGGCAAGTCGACCGGCTGGGTGCATCGCCTCGTGCTGTTGCGTTCCCAAGTCGAGATGATCGCCGGGGTCACCTATCGCCGCATCGATGACGACGGCCTGCACATCACCGTCGGCGGCGAGGACCGCGTGATCCCATGCGACAGCGTGGTGCTCTGCGCCGGCCAGGATTCGCGTGACGGTCTGGCGGGCGAGCTCGAGACCGCGGGCGCCATATTGGGAAAAAATTTGCATGTGATCGGCGGCGCCAAGCTCGCCCGCGAGCTCGACGCGCAACGCGCCATCGAGGAGGGGGTGCGCCTGGCCGCGGCGCTCTGATGCGCCGGTCGAAAGCCGGCGCGTCTTTGTGAGTTGGGGACTGTGGAGGGGTTACTCTATTGCCGCACCCAGCGGATCTCCGGCTTGTCGCGGAAGGCGAAGCGTTCGAGATGACGCGCGATGACGTCTTCCAGACGCTCGAGCGACGCGGCATCGGGTGCGTCCGCCGTGAGGATCAGCGCCTCGGGCTCGGCCTGGAGCGCGCACACGCCAATGCCGAATTCGATGCGACCCTCTTGCTGCGTGTGGCTGGTCGGCAGCTTGTGGGCGAAGTGCTTGCACAGCTGCTGCAGATAACGGCTCGCCCGCTCGGTCGTAATGCGCGCTTCGGATTGCATCATCTCAGCTTCCTTCGATGGTGACCGCCGCCGCATCGAGTGCGGCCGCGATCGTCTTCGCCTGCTCGTCGCCAATGTCGCCGCGCGCGATGCGCATGCGGAGCGCCGTCTTGAGGTTGTGCATGGCGCGCCGGATTTGCGGCGCCGGCTCGCCCGCGGTATCGCCGCCGGCTTCGGCCATACGCGCGAGGATCGCATCGACCGTGGCGCGGTTGGCGTCGAGGGCGGAGCCGCCGTCGGACGTGATCTCGAAGAGCTTCTTCGCGCCCTCGGATTCCTGTACCTGCACCCAGCCGAGCTCTTCGAGCAGCGTCAGGGTCGGATAGATCACGCCGGGGCTCGGGCTGTAGGCGCCGTTCAGCCGCTGTTCGATCTCCTTGATGACTTCGTAGCCGTGGCGCGGCTTCTCGGCGATCAGGTGGAGGATGAGAAAGCGGAGGTCGCCGTGGGCGAAGAACCGGCCGAGCCGGCTGCGGCCGCCGCGATGGCGGTGCCGCCCGGGACCGTGCATGGGACCGTCGTGGCCCTCATGCGGGCGTCGGGCCCAGCGCCGGTGGGGCCTGTCGCCCCAAGGTCCGTGCATTTCGTACATATCGATTCCTTTCTATTTAGATATAACGAAATAATAGATATATCGAAACAGACAGTTGTCAACCAGAAAACGTTCAGGGGGGATTGCTCCGGATCAGAGCCGTACTGGGCGGGTCGGCCGGCCCGAGCCGGTCTTGTCGGCGGCCGCCCGTCACGCGAAAATCGGCCGCGGTCGTTCAGGCTGACACGAGACCAAGAGGGGGAGAGCGGCGCATGATCGATCTCGGCGGCATCACCGTCGATCGCATCGTTGAGATGGAGTTCGGCTTCCGCACCGTGCCGGAGCTTTTCATCGATGTGACCGACGAAGACGCAGCACCGCACCGCGCGGCGCTCGAGCCCTGGGCGATCGAGCCGGAGAGCGGGCGCCTCATCATTGCCGTGCAGTCCTATCTCGTGCGTACGGCGCATCACACGATCCTGATCGACACCTGCGTCGGCTGTGACAAGACCTCGAGCTTCCTGCCGGCCTGGCATATGCGGAGCGACCGGAGCTGGCTCGACCGGCTCGCCGCGGCGGGCGTGCAGCCCGAGGACGTCGACTTCGTCATGTGCACCCATCTGCATTCCGATCACTGTGGCTGGAACACCCAGCGCGTCGACGGCCGCTGGGTGCCGACCTTTCCCAACGCCAAATACGTGATGACGAAACGCGAGGTCGAAGCCGCCGAAGCGCGGCAGGCATCGCAATGGGAAGAGAGCATCTCACCGGTGATCGCGGCGGATCAGGCGCTCCTCGTTGACGGCGATCACGCGTTGGACGACCAGGTCTGGTTCGAGCCGACGCCGGGGCACACGCCCGGCCATGTCGCGGTCGGGCTGGCCGGTGGAAAGCAGGACGCGGTGATGTGCGGCGATCTGATCCACTCGCCCATCCAGTGCGCCCATCCGGACTGGCGCTACAGCAACGACGCCAATCCCGATGAAGCGATGCGCACGCGGCGCGCCTTTCTGGAGGCGGGCTGCGAGACCGGGCGGCTGGTCCTGACGGCGCATTTCCCGTCGCCCTCGATGGGGCGGGTCGAGGCCGAAGGCGAGGCGTTCAGCTTCGCGTTCGTTTGATTAGCGGCGTCTCAGCCGGCCTTTTTCGGCGCGCCCGCTCGCAGAACCGCACCCGGCGCGAACGGCGCGCTCGCCGTGAGGCCGCCATCCGCCACGATCGCGTGGCCGTTCACGTAAGAGGCGTCGTCGCTGGCTAGGAACAGCGCGACTTGCGCCATTTCCTCCGGCACGCCGTTGCGCTGCAGGGGATTGAGCTGGCCGATCTTGTCCTCGGTGCCTTTCTCTCGCGCGCGCTCGAAGATGGGGCGCGTCATGCCGGTCTCGATCAGGCCCGGGCAGATCGCGTTCACGCGCACTCCGGTGCCGATGAGCTCGGAGGCGGCCGACTTGGCGAGGTTGATCACGCCGGCCTTGGTGGCGCTGTAAACGACCGGCCCGGCATTGCCGGCGACGCCGGCGACCGAGGCGGTCATGACGATCGCGCCCTTGCCGGCCTCGACCATCGGCGGGGCTGCATGCTTCACCGCGAGCAGCGGGCCGATCAGGTTCACCGCCAGGACGCGCTCGATCATCTCGACGGTGTAGTCGGTGATCGGCACGAGCTCGCCGCTGATCCCGGCATTGGCGTAGTAGGCATCGATGCCGCCGAAGGCGGCGATGCAGTTCGCGACGATGGCCTGGCTGTCGGCCTCCTTGGAGACGTCGGCGGTCATGCCGTGGGCCTCGCCGCCGGCCTTGGTGATCGCCGCGACCGTCTCGTTGAGCCCGTCCTCGCTGCGGTCGACGGCGAGCACCTTCGCGCCTTCCTGTGCGAAAAGGATCGCGCTCGCCCGACCGATGCCGCTCGCCGCCCCCGTGACGACCGCGCGTTTGTCCTTCATTCGTGACATGCCTGAGATCCTTCGTGTTGCGTTGTTGGCGAGACTATCAGGCCTGCGCCTTGGCGAAATCGCCGAGATACCCCATCGCCGCGACCGCGCGGCTGCCATACCAGGATGTGTATTCCCCGTCGATCACGCGGCAGCGATCGGGTGGCAAGCCGTGCTCGGCGGCGAAGTCGGCCGCGTGCGCATCCGTAAAGGCGTAGGGCTCGGTTGAGAAGAGGAAGAGGTCGGTTTCGTTGAGAAGATTATCGTCGATGGTGAGTTCGGGATAACGCGTGTCGTCGCGGTGACCCACCGTCTGCCAGTTGATGAGGGCGAGGCTGCGCGAGATGTAGGTGTCGCGGCTCACCGTCATCCAGGGGTCCTGCCAGCAGAAATAACAGACCCGCTTCGCGGGCAAGGCGGCTGCGACGGTGCGCAGCTTTGCGAGCGCGGTTTCGAACGCTGCGCACATGGTGCCGGCCTCCGCCTCGCGGCCGAAGATGCCGCCGATGAGACGGATGAGCCCCGGCACGTCCTCGGGCGCGTTCGGATGGGTGACGATCACGTTGGGCACGATCT
>CAZBRE010000018.1:13545-16995 GCA_964494065.1 uncultured Alphaproteobacteria bacterium | reverse complement strand
CCCGGCACGTCCTCGGGCGCGTTCGGATGGGTGACGATCACGTTGGGCACGATCTCGCGCAGCGCCGCATCCATCTCGCGCGTGTTCTCGTCGATATTGAGGATCGCATGGGTCGGCGCGAGCGCCGTCAGCTTGGGCAGGCTCACCTTCTTGGTGCCGCCGATTGCGGGGATGGCCTGCACGGCTTCGGCGGGGTGGATGCAATATTGCGTGCGCGCGACGAGCTGGTCGGCCAGACCGAGATCGACGACGAGCTCGGTGATCGAGGGCACGAAACAGGCGATCCGCGCCGCCGGCCCGGCACGGGCATGGGCGCGGCCGGCAGCGTCGATGAGGGGCGGTGTGGACATAAGTGGGCTCGACATGGCCGGGCAATCTAGCTTTCCTGCGACCGCTGGGCAAAGCGAAGGGCAGGCGATGACACGCGGGGATGTGGGTGCAATCGGAGAGCTGACGCTTCGGCCGTTGACCGAGGCGAGACTTGAAGACGTGCAGGCGCTCCACGCGCAGTCCTTCGAGAAGCTCGCCGCCGGGGCGCACAGCCCCGAGCAGATTGCCGCGCATCTGAAGTCGATCCGCGGGGACGCCTATCGCGAGGAGCTCCTCGCTTGTCACCTGGCGCTCGTGGTGTTCCCGAACGGTGATCTTGCCGCGACCGCGGGCTGGAACGCGGTGGAGGACGCGCCCGCGACCGCCCGTATCCGCAAGGTGTTCGTCCGTCCCGACCTCGCCCGGCGCGGGCTCGGGCGCCGCATGGTGCTCGACGCCGAGGCGCGGGCCCACACCGCCGGACACGACCGCTTGATCGTGCGGGCCAATGTGAACGCCGTGCCGCTCTACCGCGCGCTCGGCTATCGGGAGGATGAGGCCGGCACGATGGCGGTCGCCGATGGGGTCGAGTTGCCCGTCATGTTTATGTCGAAGGCCGGGCAGGCATCCGAGGGGGCTTGAGTTTGCCGGCTTGGCGACGTGATATGCGGCGGACTGCCGACAAGAACCGAAAACAAGATCCGGGAGGTGAGCTTGGCCGGACAATGGGAGGAAACAGGGCGCGGGGTGGTGCATCCCTGGCTGTGCGATCAGTTCGGGCATTTGAACGTGCGGAACTATGTGCAGTTCTTCGACGATGCGAGCTTCCAGATCTGGACGCTGCGCGGCGTCGGCGTGCGCCGCATGCGCGAGCACGGCGTGATCGCCGTCGTCGCCACCACCAAATACGATTTCGTGAAGGAGATGCTGGCCGGGCAGCTGCTGGTGATGCGGAGCGCCTTCACCCATCTGGGTGAGAAGAGCGTCGGCTATCAGACGCGCATGTACGATGCCGACGACGGCACGCTGCATGCGGTCAACACGGCGGTCGAGGTCTTCTTCGATCCCGAGACGCGCACGCCGGCCCCCATGCCCGACTTCTTTCGCCCGGCGGTCGAGCCGCATCTGGTCGACCCGGACGCATCGTGATGGGATGGTGAGCAATGAGCGATTTTCTTCAGCTGCCCGACTATGACCAGGCCCAGGCGTCTCTCGCCCTGCCGGTGCCGGAGTTCTACAATTTCGGCTTTGATCTGATCGACAAACGCGCCTCGCAAGCGGACAAGACGGCGCTCATCTACGACGACGCCAATACGGGTGAGCTGCACAAGATCCGTTTCTCCGACCTCGCCGATGCGTCGGCGCGCTTTGCCAATGTGCTGACCGAAATGGGCGTCGAGCCGGGCGCCTTCGCCTTCATGATGATCCCGCGCATCCCGGCTTGGTACGAGGCGACGATCGGCTGCATCAAGGCGGGCGTGGTGGCGATGCCGGGCACCAACCTCCTCATGCCCAAGGACATCGAATACCGCATCAACAAGTCGCGCGCGACGACCGCGATCGTTACCGCCGAGCACGCAGAGAAGATCGAGGCGGTGCACGACAAATGCCCGACGCTCAAACATCTGATCATCGTCGGCGCGCCGCGCGAGGGACGGCTGCATTTCGAGGCGGCCTGCGCGGACGCTTCGGCCGACTACCCGCGCGATAAGGCGCCTGCCACCCGCGCCGACGAGATGATGCTCGCTTATTTCACTTCGGGCACAACGGCGTTTCCGAAGATGGTGCCGCGCAATCACGCCTATGCGCTGGCGCATGCGATCACCGCGCGCTACTGGCAGGATCTGCGCGAAGACGACGTCCATTGGACGATCTCCGATACCGGCTGGGCGAAATTCGCCTGGGGCATGATCTTCGGCCAGTGGCAGATCGGCGCAACCTTGGTGCTCTACAATCCGGGGCCGGGCTTCGATGCCGACGCGCATCTGAAGCTGATCGCCAAGCACAAGGTGACGACCTTCTGCGCGCCGCCGACCGCCTACCGCGCCTTCGCCCAGCTCGATCTGGGGGACTACGACTTGTCTACGCTCCGCCATTCGATCAGCGCCGGCGAGCCGCTCAACCCCGAGGTCATCAAGACCTGGCGCGAGGAGACCGGCACCGTGGTCCATGACGGCTACGGCCAGACCGAGACCATCAACGTTGTCGCCAACGTGCCGGGCATCGAGGTGCGGCCGGGCTCGATGGGCAAGCCGGTGCCGGGCATGCCGGTGGAGATCGTCAGCGACAACGGAACGGTGCTGCCGCCCGAGGAGGTCGGGCATATCGCCATCCGCCTCACCGAACCGCGGCCGCCCGGGTTGTTCGAGGGCTATTACGAGGACGAAGAGGCGAACGCGAAGTGCTTCCGCAGCGGCTGGTACTTCACCGGCGACACGGCGAGCCGGGACGCCGATGGCTATATCTGGTTCGTCGGCCGCGACGACGATCTCATCTCGTCCGCCGGCTACCGCATCAGCCCCTTCGAGGTCGAGAGCGCGTTGATCGAGCATCCGGCGGTCGCCGAGTCGGCGGTGGTCGGCAAGAAGGACGCGATGCGCGGCGAGATCGTGAAGGCCTATGTCGTGCTGGCAGAAGGCTATGAGCCGGGCGAGGCACTGGTGAAGGAGTTGCAGGACTTCGTGAAGTCGGTGACGGCGCCCTACAAGTATCCGCGTGAGATAGCCTTTCCCGATGCCCTGCCCAAGACGATCTCGGGCAAGATCCGCCGCGTCGAGCTGCGCGAGCAGGCGAACGCCGAGGAGGCGACGGCGGAGTGAGCGCATCCGAAGCGGGGCCACGCACGCCCGTCATCATCGCCGGGGCTGGGCCGGTGGGCATGGTGCTGGCGCTCGAGCTCGGGCGGCGCGACGTGCCCTGCGTGTTGCTGAACGACCGCGACGGGCCTTCGCCGCAGCCCAAGGCAAACGCGACCAGCCCGCGCTCGATGGAGCATTTGCGGCGGCTCGGCGTCGCCGATGCGTTTCGCGCCACTGGGCTGCCGGACGATCATCCGACCGATGTCACCTATGTGACGCGCTTGAACGGCTACGAGCTGGCGCGCCAGCGGCTGCCGTGCCGGCGCGATGCGGTGGCCGAGAC
>CAZBRE010000018.1:0-13445 GCA_964494065.1 uncultured Alphaproteobacteria bacterium | reverse complement strand
GGCTGCGACGGTCCCTCCAGCGTGGTGCGCAAGGGGATCGGCATCGAATACGAGGGCGATGCAGGGATCGAGCGGCCGATGATGGGCGGCACGATGCTCGCGGTCCATCTTCGCTTTGACAAAGGCGCGGCCGACGGGCCGTGGCCGGAGCGCTCGTGGCAGTTCTGGACCGTCAATCCCGAGATCCGCACGTTGATGATCGCGATCGACGGGGCCGACGAGTTCGTCTGCCACATCGCGATGAAGGATGGCGAGGAGCCGAGCCAGGCCGATGTGCGGAGCCTGGTCGAGAAGGCAGCCGGCGGACCGGTGGTGCGCGAGATCATTTCTGCGACACCGTGGAAGGCGGGCTTCCGGCTGCTTGCCCAGCGCTACCGCGCCGGCCGTGTCTTCATCGCGGGCGACGCCGCACACCTCTTCACGCCCACGGGCGGGCTCGGCATGAACACGGGGCTCGAGGACGGCGTCAATCTCGGCTGGAAGCTCGCGGCCGTCGTGAATGGGTGGGGCGGTCCCGGTCTGCTCGAAAGCTACGAAGCGGACCGGCGGCCGGTCGGCGCGCGCAACCTTGCATTCTCGAAAGCATTTGCGGATTCGGTCGGGCGCACGCCCGCGAGCCCCGCCATCGAAACGGATACGGACGAAGGACGGGTGGAACGCGCACAGATCGGCGCGCATCTGCTCGAACATGCAAGGCGCGAATTCCTCATCCCCGGCATCCATCTGGGCTATCGCTACGAAGGGTCGGCGATCGTGGTGCCCGATGGAACGCGGGAGCCGCCCGATCCGACAAGCAGCTACGCGCCGACCGCGCGGCCGGGGCACCGCGCGCCGCATCTGTGGATCGAGCCCGGGCGTGCGTTGTTCGATGCGTTCGGGCCTGAGTTCACGCTGCTGCGCCTCGGAAACGGGGGCGGGGACACGATCGCTGCTGCGTTCGCTGCCGCCGGCGTGCCGATGGAGCGGCTGGGCGTGACCGCCGAGGGCACGCGCGATCTTTATGGCGCCGATCTGGTGTTGGTGGGGCCGGACCAGCACGTCGTTTGGCGCGGCGACGAGCCGCCCGCCGATCCGGCCGGGTTGGTCAAGACGGTAACCGGCCGCCGCGACGGCTAGGCGCGCTCCAGCGCGGCGGCGATCTTGCCCAGCATGGCGAGCAAACGCGCCCGTTCGCCGGCGTCGAGCGCCGCTTGCATCACCGCTTCCTGCGCTTCGATCTGCGTGCGCATCTCGGCCAGCAGGCGCTTGCCGTCCGCGGTGAGGGAGATCGCGTAGTTTCGCCGGTCGTGGCTGGCGCGGCCGCGACGGACCAGACCGCGCGCCGAGAGGGCGGCCAGCACCGGCGACAATGTCGAGGTGTCGACCCCGAAGGCCTGGCTGATCGCCTTCTGGCTCACGCCGGGATTGCGGTCGAGGAAGGTGAGCAGGCTGAACTGGCCGGGGCTGAGCTCGAGCGCGCCGGCGATCCGGTCGAGATGCTTGAAGGAGGCGATCTGCGCCCGCCGCAGGTTGTAGCCGATATAGCCCGGCAGCGGCCCGAGATCGCTCGCCGCCGCTGTGCCGCCATCGCCGAATGCCGCATCATTTCTGCCATTCTTTCGACCGTCTTCGGACATTTTCTCCTGCGCCACCGCGCGCCTCAAATATTAGTTGGCATACCAAACTAATATTGTATATTAGACATCGAATGAGACACAATGCAATGGTCGAATTCGCGGCGCGGGGCAGCTCCGGCCGCGCAGTCGGCCGAAGGATCTAGGCGATAGCATGCTGAGCGCGGAACAGAACGAACGGGTGACGCGAACCGGGCCAGGCACGCCGGCGGGCGAGCTGATGCGGCGCTACTGGCAGCCCGCGGCGCTGACGGAGGAATTGGCGGGCAACCGGCCGGCGGTTCCGGTGCGGCTGCTGGGCGAGGACCTGGTGCTGTTCCGCGACGAGGACGGGCGCTACGGGCTCTTGAGCCGGCGCTGCTGTCATCGCGGCGCCGATCTCGCCTACGGGCGGCTCGAGGATGGCGGCCTGCGCTGTCCGTTCCACGGCTGGCTATTCGACGTCGAGGGCGCGTGTCTGGAGCAGCCGGCGGAGCCGGCGGGCTCCAATTTCAAGAACAAGGTACGCCAGCCGGCCTATCCCTGCATCGAGCGGAACGGCGTCATCTTCGCGTATATGGGCCCCGGCGAGCCGCCGCCCTTGCCGGTCGCCGATTGTTTTGCGGCACCAGATGCTTACACCTTCGCCTTCAAGGGTTACTGGGACTGCAATTGGCTACAGGCGCTGGAGGTTGGGATCGATCCGGCGCACGCTTCCTTCCTCCACCGCTTCTTCGAGGACGAGGCGCCCGAAAAGGGATACGGCCAGCAATTCCGCGACGCCACGAGCGGCATCCCGCAGACCAAGGTGCTGCGCGAGCACGACTGCCCAAGCCTCGAGGTCGAGGAAACGGGCTACGGTCTTCGTATCTTCGCCCTGCGCGACCTGGACGACGACCAGGCCCACATCCGCGTCACCAATCTCTTCTTTCCGAATTGCGCCGTCATCCCGATGTCGGGTGATATCAACATCTCCCAGTGGCATGTGCCGATCGACGACGAGAGCCACTATTGGTACGCAATGTTCACCGCGTTCTCGCAGAAGGTCGACAAGGAGACCATGCGCGCCCAGCGCATCGCCGCCTGCACGCTTCCCGACTACAAGCCCATCCGCAACCGCGAAAACAACTACGGCTTCGATCCCGAGGAACAGCGAACCGCGACCTATACCGGCATGGGCCAGGACATCAACATCCACGACCAGTGGGCGGTCGAGAGCCAGGGCACGATCCAGGACCGCACGATCGAGCATCTGGGCGCCTCCGACAAGGCGATCACCGCGTATCGCAAGCAGTTGCGCGCGGCGATTGATACGATCGAGGCTGGCGAGGCGCCGCCGTTGACCGGCAATGGCGAGGAGCCGCGCGCGATCGATACGATCGGCGGCGCGGAGGCATGGTCGAGCGTGTGGCGCGACCACGAGGACAAGCGCCGGGCAGGCTCGCCCTGGGCCGGCAACGGCCGCTGACCCGTATGGCCGCGCCCGATTCCCGAAAGGATTTCGTCGAACGCCACGGCCTCTCGAGCAAGGGGGCGGAGGAGGCGGGCCGGCGCATCCTCAAGCAGGTCGAGGAGCGCGGCATCGAGGTTGTGCGCTGCGTCTTCGTCGACCAGCACGGGGTTTCGATCGGCAAGACTCTTGTTGCTTCGGCCTTTGGCGACGCCTTGCGTAACGGCTGCACCATCGGCACCTCGCTCTTCCTGAAGGATACGTCGGGCCGCACCGTCTATCCGGTCTTCACGCCGGGCGCCGGGACGGGCATCGAGGAGATGACCGGCATCACCAATGCGATCATGGTGCCGGACCCGGACACGTTCCATGTCCTGCCCTGGGCGGAGAACACGGCCTGGGTGCTGTGCGATCTCTATTTCGACAACGGCAAGCCGGTGCCGTTCTCCACGCGCGCCGTGCTGAAGGACGCGCTGAAGACCCTGGGCGAGGCGGGCTACGACTACACCTGCGGCCTCGAGGTCGAGTTCCATCTCTTCAAGCTCGAGGACGCCCATCTCACGCCGGAGAAGTCGACCCATCCGGCCGCGCCGCCGGAGGTGAGCCTGCTCACCCACGGCTATCGGCTGTTGGGCGAGGCGCGGTTCGACGAGCTCGATCCGGTCTTGACCCTGATCCGCCGTGCCGTCGCCGATCTCGGCCTGCCGCTGCGCTCGATCGAGAACGAGTTCGGGCCGACCCAGGTCGAGGTGACCTTCGATCCAGGGGAAGGTTTGGCGCAGGCCGACATGATGGTGCTGTTCCGCAATGCCGTGAAGCAGGTCTGCCGGCGGAACGGCCTCCACGCTACCTTTATGTGCCGGCCGGGCTTGCCGAACCTCTTTTCCAGCGGCTGGCATCTCCACCAGATGCTCGCCGACCGCAAGACGGGCACGAACGCCTTCATGCCGACGGAGGAGGGGGCAGCGCTGTCATCGACCGGGCTCGCCTTTGCCGCCGGGCTGCTCGAACACGCAGCTGCGGCTTCCGTTTTCACCACGCCGACGATCAACGGCTACAAGCGCTTCCGGCCGTACTCGCTGGCGCCCGACCGGCGGATCTGGGGGCGCGATAATCGCGGCGCGATGATCCGGACCATCGGCGGCGCGGGCGATCCGGCGACGCGGATCGAGAACCGCGCCGGCGAGCCGGCCGCCAACCCCTATCTCTACATGGCCTCGCAGATCCACGCCGGGCTCGACGGGATCAAGCGCGAACTCGATCCGGGCGATCCCGCCGACACACCCTACGAGACCGACGCGCCGATGCTGCCCAAGAGCCTCATCGAGGCCTTGGCGGCGCTGCGCCAGAGCACGCTCTACCGCGAGGCGCTAGGCGACCGCTTCGTCGACTACATCGTCACGCTCAAGGAAGCCGAGATCGCGCGGTATCTCTCAGATGTCACCGACTGGGAGCACCGCGAGTATTTCGACATCTTCTGAGCCGCCAGCCGGGAGTTCCCATGACTATCCCCCGCCACGTCGTCAAACGGCACATCCATTTCGGCGACTGCGATCCGGCGCAGATCGTCTACTACCCGCGCTTCTTCGAGATGTTCGACCGCGCGGTCGAGGACATGCTTCATGCCCAGGGCATCGACTGGCAGTGGATGCACGACAATATCGAGGGCTTTCTCAGCATGCCGATCCTCGAGGTGAAGGCGAATTTCCGCGTGCGCGTCGCCTTCGGCGACGAGATCGAGATCCACACCTGGATCGGCGAGGTGCGGGAGAAGGTCTTCCGCGTCGAGCACGAGATCCGCCGCGACGGCGAAACGACCGCGACGGCCCACCAGCTGCGCGCCATCGTGCTGCGCGACGAGAGCGCGGAGCAAGGCGCACGTGCAGCACCTTTGCCCGCCTACATCCTGGAAAAATTGCCGCGCTGAGATGGCCGTGCCGAATCGGGGCGCCTAGCCGGACGGCGGCGGCCGATCGAACGCGGCCGCCAACACGTCGCCGGCCTCCTCGATATGCGCGGCGATCAGGTTTTCCGCCGCCGCAACATCGCCGCGCCGGTAGGCTTCCAAGATCGCCAGATGCTCGGCGTGGGACTTGCCCTGATAATCCGAAATCTCGAAGACGAGGCGCAGATAACGGTCGACCTGCCGCCACAGCCCCTCGATCGTAGCGAGCAGGCGTGGGCGGCCGCAGGCGGCGTAAAGCGCACGGTGGAACTGCAGGTTCATCTCCGACCAGTCGGAGATTTCGTTCGACCGGCCGGCGATCCGCAACGCGTCCGCAGCGGCATCGAGCGCGGTCCTCGGCGCGCGCGGTACCGATAGACGGACCGCCAGGCATTCCAGCGCCACCCGCATCTCGGTGATCTCGCGCGCGTCCTCGCCGCTCATGCGCGAGACGAAGGCGCCGCGCCGGGGGATCGTGGTCACGAGGCCATCGGCCTCCAGCCGCCGGAAAGCCTCGCGCACGGGGATGTGGCTGACCCCGTGCGCCGCGGCGATGTGATCCTGGCGCAGCTGGGTCCCGGCGGGCAGGGCGCCCGACAGGATCTCCTCGCGCAGCCGCTCCATCACCGCCGCGACCATGCCGGTGCGCGGCGCGCCGTCGCGCGTGCCGCTCGGATTTTCCTTCAGGATATCTGCGTCTTGCATAGAAAATATATAATATATAATCTGTCCCTCAATCAAGCGATAACACGAAATGGGACTGGAGGCGGAGATGGGTGCGGACCGGCTTGCGGGCATGCAGGGGATCGGGGTGGACCGGCTGGGGGCGGCGGCCAATGGGCTCGTGCAGGCCGATATTCTGCGGCTCGAAAATCTCGATACCGACCTGCGGCCGCCTGACGTCGCGATCGCGGCGACCGCGGCGGCGATCGAGGACGATGACGCCAACAGCTATCTTCCGTTCATCGGCCAGTCGCGGCTCCGCCGGGCTGTTGCGGCGCATGTCGGACGGCTATCCGGTCAGCCGGTGGATTGGGAGTCGCAGGTCGCGATCACCGCCGGCGGGTTGAACGGGGTGCTGGTGACGCTGCTCGCCGTGACCGAGCCCGGCGACGAGGTGATCATGACCGACCCGACCTATATCGGCATGATCAACCGGGTGCGGCTGGCCGGGGCGGTGCCGAAGCTCGTTCCCTTCGTTCGCGACGGCGCCGAATGGCGCTTGGATCTGGATGCGCTGGCGGACGCGGTCGGGCCCAAGACCCGCGCGCTCTTCCTGATGAACCCGTCGATGCCGTCGGGCGCGGTGCTGAACGCGGCGGAATGGGACGCGGTCGCCACGCTCTGCGCCGAGCGGGATCTGTTGCTGCTCCACAATGCGGCGATGGAGCGGATCCTCTACGACGGCCGCGCCTATATCCATCCGGCGAGCCTGCCGGGTCTCGCCGAGCGGACGATCACGATCGGCTCGGCCTCCAAGGAATTCCGCATGATCGGCTGGCGGGTCGGCTGGATCGTCTGCCCGCCGGCGCTGATCGAGCGTATCGCGCTGGTGCAGATCTCCGATGTCGTCGTTCCGGTCGGCATCGCGCAAGGGGCGGCGGCTGTCGCATTGGAGGCGGACAGTGCCGGTGCGGCCGGCGTCGCGGAGGCGGTCGCCGAGTGGCACCGGCGGCGTGATGCCATCGTCGCGGAGATAGCGCCGGATTTGATGGTGCCGGCGGCGGGCGGCTGGTCGATGCTGCTGGATGCCGGCAAGGCGGGTCTCTCCGGTGAGGAGGCCTCGGCGCGGCTGTTGCAAGAGGCCGAGATCGCCGCGACCCCGATGGTCAATTGGGGCATCGTCAACGGCCCGCAATTCGTGCGGTTCGTCTTCAGCAACGAGCCCGTGAGCCGCCTCACCGGGATCGGCGCGCGGATCCATCGCGCCTTGGACATAGGATAAAGCCGGGCGCGACCGATGCACGGGCCGCACGGCGCCCATGAGGCAATCGTCACATTTCGCGCGCGATTTTTCCGGGCCGTTCCGGGTATCATGCGCTGAACGCATGGCGCGGGTCCCGCAAGGGCGCGCTCGGGTCGAAACGATCACGGAAATCGCATGGCTGCCAGCAAGACACAGCGCCGCCGCCGACGGGTCGTGCTGTTCGCGTTGGGGCCATTGGTGCTGGCGGTCTATGGCGCCTACGCCTATGTGACCGGCGGCCGCTACATCGAGACCGAAAACGCCTACGTCAAATTCGACATCCTGCCGGTCAGCGCCAATGTCGAGGGCCGCGTGGTCTCGGTTGCGGTGCGGCAGAACCGGCGCATTGGCAAGGGCGCCATCCTCTTCAAGATCGACGACCGGCCTTTCCGGATCCGCGTTGCTGACGCACGCGCCGAGCTCGAAGTCGTGCGCAGCCGCATCCGTGGACTGGTGGCCACGTATCGCCAGACCACGGTCGAGCTTTTGGAGGCGAACGAGCGCACGGTCTTCTTCGAGAAGGAATACGAGCGCCAGAAGAAGCTCCGCGACCGCGGCGTGGCCACGGCCTCGCGGTTCGAGAAGGCCGAGCTCGATCTCTCGCAGGCCCGCCAGCGCGAGCGGACGCTGAAGGAAAAGGTGAATGTCGCGCTCGAAGAGCTCGGCGGCTATCCCAATCGTGCGCCGGAGAAGCACGCGCTTTATCTGCGCGCCCGGGCGAAGCTCGATCAGGCTCTGCTCGATCTCCGCGACACGGTCGTGCGCGCGCCCTTCGAGGGGGTGGTCAGCAATCTCCGTCTTCAGGTCGGCCACCACGTGCGCCGTGGCGACAAGCTGTTCAGCCTGATCAGCACCGAGCGCATCTGGGTCGAGGCCAATTTGAAGGAGACCCAGTTGACCGACATCCGCCCCGGTCAGCCGGCGGAGATCGTCGCCGATGCGATGCCCAACGTGAACTGGCAGGCGCAGGTCGAAAGCATCGCCCGCGCGACGGGGGCCGAGTTCGCGATCCTGCCGCCGCAGAATGCCAGCGGCAACTGGGTCAAGGTCGTCCGCCGTCTGACGGTGCGCCTGACCTTCAAGAAGTCGCACGCCCGACGCGTGCTGCGCTCGGGCATGTCGGCGCAGGTCCGCATCGATACCGGGCGCGAGCGTTGGCCGCTCAAATGGCTACGCGCGACATTCGGCCAAACGCGTGGCGACCCGATGCAAGCTGACGGTGGCGGCAAACGCCCCGTGGACGCCAAGCCGGCCACGCAACCAAGGCAATGACCGCCGCCGCCGCGCCGGCCGCCGAAACGCCGGGGACATCACCCGGTCTCGTCATGATCGCCGCGGTGGTCGGCACCGGCATGGTGGCGCTCGACATGACCATCGGCGCGGTCGCGCTGCCTCATATACGCGGGACCTTTTCGGCGACCAAGGACCAGGTCGGCTGGGTGCTCACCTCCTACATCGTTGCCACTGCGGTGATGATCCCGGCCAGCGGCTGGCTCGCCAACCGGTTCGGGCGAAAGGAAGTCTACATCGCCGGGCTCATCGGGTTCACCGCCGCCTCGGTGCTGTGCGGCCTGGCTCAGTCGTTGCCGCAGGAGGTTGCCGCCCGCGTGCTGCAGGGGGTCTTCGGGGCGCCGCTGGTGCCGCTGGCGCAGACCATGATCCTCGACGCCTATCCAACCGAAAAGCATGGTCACGCCATTTCGATCTGGGGCTTCGGCGTGGTCCTGGGCCCGATCCTGGGGCCGACGCTCGGCGGCTATCTGACCGAAAACCATGGCTGGCCGTGGATCTTCTACATCAATGTGCCGATCGGCGCGGTCGCGATTACGGCCGCCATGGTCGGCCTCGGCCGGCGCGCCGCACGTCCGCGCACGCGGTTGGATGTAACGGGCTTCGCCCTGCTCGCCGTTGCCATCGCGGCGCTCCAGACGATGCTCGACCGCGGCGAGCGGCTGGACTGGTTCGAGTCGAGCGAGATCGTGACCTATGCCGTGGTCTCCGGCTTGGCGGCCTACCTGCTTGCGGTCCACACCTTCACGAAGCGCGAGAGCTTCATCAACCTCGACATGTTCCGGGACCGCAACTTCGCGGTGGGCGCCGTCCTCATCTTCTCCTTCGGCTTCATCCTGTTGCCGCCGTTTGCCTTGCTGCCGCCCTTCCTCCAGGATCTGCGCGGCTATCCGGTCTCCACCGTCGGGCTCATTCTGTCGCCGCGCAGCATCGGGGTGATGGCGGGGATGATGCTGGCGGGCCGGATGCTCAATCGCGTGGAGCCGCGGGCGATCATGATCATCGGCCTCGTTCTGACTGGCTGGGCCGGCTGGGACATGGCGGGCTGGACGGGCGACGTCGGAACCAGCGACATCATCTGGAACGGCGTCGTCCAGGGCTTCGGGATGGGGCTGATCTACTCGCCGCTCTTCACGCTCACCTTCGTGACGCTCAAGCCCGAGCTGCGCGGCGAGGCCACGGGCATGTTCCAGCTTCTGCGCAATGTCGGCTCCAGCGTCGCCGTCGCGGTGTTCCTCACGTTGCTCGTGCGCAACACCACCATCAACCGGGCGACCCTGGTCAACAACGTCACCGACTATAACGAGCTCTTGCGGTCGGGTGAGGTCGCGGCCTGGAACCCGGGCACGCCGGAAGGGATTGCCGCGCTCAACGCGGTGGTCACGCGCCAGGCCGAGGTCATCGCCTACGCCAACGACTTCTATCTCTTGTGCTTCATTACGCTCGGGATGATCCCGCTGGCACTCTTCCTGCGGCGGCCGCCTGCGCGTGACGCCTGAGGCTGTACGAACCGTCGGGGCGTTTCGCGCTGGGCAGTGTCGTAGTGGGGGCCAAGTCGCAGTGAGGTTATGCTGCGGCGGACTTGTCTGCGGGCTTGCCGACCGACTGCACCACCTTGACGGCGCGACCAAGGGCGTTGCTGACCATGGCGGCGGCGGACTTGTCGCCCTTGACCGTCGCGGCGATCGCCTGGCTGTGGAGGCGGAGCACGGCAAGCAGGCGCTTGCTCGCATGGCCGACTTCGACGATCGAGTTGACGACATGCGTCATCGAATGGCCGATCGTCTTGAGCTGCGTGAGCTCTTCGCTTCGGATGAGCCGGTTGATCTCGGCGACTTTATTGACCAGCTCCTTCAGATCCGCATTCGGAATCGCGGCCCGTTTCTGCCCGTCGATCCCCTTTTCCAGCGTTAGCGCCTTGTCACTGATCTCCGCTGAAATGCGGAAGACCCGGTGCGTCTTGATAACCTCGCGCGCGGCCGCGAGCGCCCCGACATCGGCCACTGAGGCCGGGTCGCCCGTCGCCTTGAAGCGCAGCGAGTTCGGCACCTTGATCGTCGGCAAATCCCCAGGCTTGTGACGGTCGGGGGTGCGACGGTCGGGTCCGACATAGGTCGTGGTGACGACGAAATCGCGCCGGTGATGCACGAGATTGGCCGTGCGCTCGGACAGGACCTTCGTCGAAATCGGCTTGGCGATGAGATCGTCGGTGCCGGTCTGGAGCGCGCGGGCGATCATGTCCTGTTCGGGGTGCCAGGTCATGGCCATGATCACGAGATAGGGATCCGGACCCAGCCTGCCCTCGCGCACGTCGCGCACGATCTTGCAGATCTCGTCCGTCTCGGTGTCGATGTCGATCAACAGCAGATCGATCGCGTCGGTCTCGAGCAGGGTGATGATGTCCTGGATGCTGCGGCATTCGCGGATCTCACGAAATCCGGTGGTCAGAAGCATGCCGCGCATGAGCGTACGCATGCGCATGTTCGGATCGAAATGCGCGACACGGACCTTGTCCAAGGCAATCCCGGAATTCGGAGGCTCCAGTGTCATAACGATGACGTTCGCTCCAGACCGTCGGCGGGGCCCGAAAATCGGCGGTCCCGCGTGTTTTTTGGAATTTTAGATTAGTTGGAGCGAATGAAAGCAACCTTAAGTATAGCTAAAATTGCGGGGATCAGCGGGCCTGCTCCGACCGGCTGAAGGGCGCAGATTTGCTGGCTTTTTGCCGGCTCGACCGATGCCAGCGCGACCGCTTCGCGGCCGCCGTGCACGCTTATCAGGAACAATATTGCCGACGGCCCGGTCCTCGGGGATCCACGATCCGGAGGGGCTTTGGCCGCCGAATTGGCACCTCAGTGGGCGGCGCCCACCTGCTCGCTCCAGATCCGCTTCAGGTCGTCGCGCCGGATCTTGCCGCGGTCGTTCTTGGGCAGGGCATCGACGAAGTAGAAGGCCTTGGGCGTCTTGGGCTTCGGCAGGTGATCGGTGCAGTAGAGGCTGAGCTGATCTGCGGTGACATCGGTATCCTTGCGCGGCACCACGTAACAGACGACCTCCTCGCCGTAGATATCGTCGGGCACGCCGACCGCCGCGGCTTCGTGCACGCCCTGGTGGCGCATCAATACGTGGTCGATCTCCAGCGGTGAGATATTGACCCCGCCGCGCACGATCAGATCCTTTGTGCGGCCCGTCACGGTGACGTAACCGTCGGCGTCCATGACCGCGAGATCGCCCGTCTTGAAGCGGCCCGTGCTCCAGTCCTCGAACTCGCCCTCGGGCGAGATGGTGCCGTGACAGGCCTGCGGGCCACCGACGGTGACCTCGCCTTCGGTCCCGGCGGCGCAGGGATTGCCCTCGTCGTCGACGATCTCGAACTGCTGATAGCGCGCGGGCCGGCCGACCGTGCCCATCTTGCGGTCATCGTGGCGGTTGCCGCAGATCCAGCCGGCCTCCGACATGCCGTAGAGCTGGAGCAGGCGCACCCCGTACATCTCCTCGAAGCGCCGCCATTGCGCCGGGCTGAGCGGTGCGGTGCTGCAGGTCATGAGGCGGAGGCTGGGGATATCGTCGGCGGTGATCCCGGTCGGCTCGTTGAGCAGCATGTTGACGACAGTCGGCACGCCCGCCGCGAAGGTGATGCCGTGTTCCTGGATCCACTCGAAGAAGCGGTGGTGCGAGAACTTGGGCGCGATGTGGAGCGTGTGGCCGATCTGCAGCCAGGGCATCAGGCTCAGGATCTGCGCCGAGTTCCAGCCGAAGGAGCGGTATTCGAGCGTCTTGTCTTCGGCCGTCAGCCCCAGCATGTCGAGGGTCGAGAGCCCGCTCAGCCAATAGGAAAAGTGGTGATAGACGATGAGCTTCGGCCGCGCCGTGGTGCCGGAGGTGCAGAAGATCGCCGCGAGATCATCGGGTCCGTAGTCGACCTCGACCGGCGGCCCGTCGGGCAGCTTGGCAATCCGGGCGAAGAACTCATCGTCCGCTTCGCTCGGAGCAGGGTCCGTTCGCGCCATCTCGATGATCTCGGCGTCGACGCCGTCGCAAAGCGCCGGACCGTCCAGGTCACGGTGCCAGAGCACGAGCTTGGGCTCGATCATCTGCAACATGCCACTGACATAATCGGCGTTGAGCTCGACATTGAGCGGGCAGACCGCCGCCCCGGCACGCCACACGCCGAGCCAGGCGACGAGCTTCTCCAGATTGTCGCCCGAGAGCAGGCCGACCTTGTCGCCGGGCCCGATCCCGCGATCGGCCAGGAAGCGCGCGATCCGGTTCACATGGCCGTGGAGGGCGGCATAGCTGAGGCTGATGCCCTGATCGAGGTCTACGAGGGCCGTTTTCTCAGGCTGGCTCGCGGCGCGCTCGTCGAGCACGGCCCGCACCGACCGGAAGGGCAGGTGTGGTTCCGGATAGGGGTCTCCGACTAGGACCATGGCTGTCTCCGAAGGGCGCGTCCGCCGCGGCGTCCAAGAGGATAATCCTACGTCCGGCCGGCCGGATTGTCGAACGGGAGCGCCTTACGTGTTGTCCCCGACATAGACGAGCTCGTCGCGCACCTTGAGCTCGAGCAGCACGTTCTCGACCTCTGATTCCTCGCACAGCGTCGAGCGATGCGTGATCCCCTTGGGGATCAGGATCATCTCGCCTTCCTTGAGCGTCACCGTGCCCATCTCGGTTTCCCATTTGAGGGCGCCGCGGACGCAGAAGATGACCTCGTGGTAATCGACGTTGCGGTGCCAGAAGCCCATATCCTCCTTGCTGCGCTTGGAGAGGTCGATCTTGACCGGCGCGGAGTCGAAGAGCCGCAAGGGCGCGCCGTCGGGCTTGCTGTAATTCTCGGGCCGGAACTTGGGGTCGAATACGTCGAGCCGCTTGAACTTCTCCTGGCCGCTGGCGACGCCGAGATTTTCGATGGGTGAGTTGGCGAGCTCGAGCGTGACGTTGGTGCCGTCGATGGTGACGAGCTCGCGGCGGACGGTATCGGTCATGGGCGGTGTCCCTTCCGGTCTTGCGCGAAGGGGCACGGCTTCGGCCCCCGGGGCGATTTCTCGTCCCGCTGCCCGTCGTCCTGTCGTCGCCGATACTGTCGCACTTGCCGGCCGGATTGGCCACGGCCGGTTCACGACATGGCCCATGCCGAAATCGACAGTCTAAAAGGAATGGTGGGCGCGGCTGGGATTGAACCAGCGACCCCCGCCGTGTGAA
>CAZBRE010000017.1:34625-46999 GCA_964494065.1 uncultured Alphaproteobacteria bacterium | reverse complement strand
TGGGGCTATGGCGCGATGACGAACTCGATGAACGACATCCGCAACTCCAAGCTGGTGTTCCTCATCGGCTCTAACCCCGCCGAGGCGCATCCGGTTTCGATGCTGCACATCCTGGCGGCGAAGGAGAAGAACAACGCGCCGATCGTCGTGGTCGACCCGCGCTTCACGCGCATGGCCGCCCATGCCGACGAGTTCGTGCGGATCCGCCCCGGCACCGACGTGCCGATCATCTGGGGCATCCTCTGGCACATCTTCGAGAATGGCTGGGAGGACAAGGAGTTCATCCGCCAGCGTGTCTGGGGCATGGACAGTATCCGCAAAGAGGTCAAGAAGTGGACGCCGGAGGAAACCCAGCGCGTGACCGGCGTGCCGGGCGCGCAGGTGCGCCGCGTTGCCGAGCTGATGGCCAAGAACCGGCCCGGCACCGTGATCTGGTGCATGGGCGGCACCCAGCACACCACCGGCAACAACAACACCCGCGCCTACTGCATCCTGCAGCTGGCGTTGGGCAACATGGGCAAGGCCGGCGGCGGCACCAACATCTTCCGCGGCCACGACAACGTGCAGGGCGCCACGGATATGTGCGTGCTCTCGCACTCGCTCCCCGGCTACTACGGCCTGAAGACCGGCTCGTGGAAGCATTGGGCGCGCGTCTGGGATGTCGACTATGAGTGGCTGAAGGGTCAGTTCAAGACCAAGAAGCTCATGGAGAGCAAGGGTATCCCGGTCTCGCGCTGGATCGACGGCGTGCTGGAGAAGAAGGAGAACATGGATCAGCCGGACAACGTCCGGGCCATGGTCTTCTGGGGCCACGCGCCGAACTCGCAGACCCGCGGTGTGGAGATGAAGAAGGCGATGGAGAAGCTCGATCTTCTCGTCGTCATCGATCCCTATCCGACCGTGTCCGCGGTGATGCACGATCGCAAGGACGGCGTCTATCTGTTGCCGGCCGCAACGCAGTTCGAGACCTACGGCTCGGTGACCGCGTCCAACCGGTCGTTCCAGTGGCGCGATCGCGTGGTCAAGCCGATCTTCGAATCGAAGCCCGACCACGAGATCATGTATCTGTTCGCCAAGAAGTTCGGCTTCGACAAGCAGATGTTCAAACACATCAAGGTGAACGGGTCGGAGCCGCTCGTCGAGGACATCACCCGCGAGTTCAACAAGGGGATGTGGACCATCGGCTATACCGGCCAGTCGCCGGAACGGCTCAAGGCCCACATGGCGAACCAGGCCACCTTCGATGTGTCGACGCTGCAGGCCAAGGGCGGCCCGGTCGACGGCGAATATTACGGTCTGCCGTGGCCGTGCTGGGGCACCGCCAAGATGAAGCATCCGGGGACGCCGATCCTCTACGATCCGTCCAAGCCGGTGGCCAAGGGCGGGCTCTGCTTCCGCAACCGCTTCGGCCTGAAGGGGCCGGACAAATGGGGCGGCGGCAACATGCTCGCCGAGGGCTCCTATCCGGTCGGCTCGGAGATCAAGGACGGCTATCCGGAGTTCTCCATGGCCCTCCTGAAGAAGCTGGGCTGGGACGGCGATCTGACCGCCGAGGAGAAGGCCGCGATCGAGAAGGTCGCCGGTGACAAGACCAACTGGAAGACCGACCTGTCGGGCGGCATCCAGCGGGTGGCGATCAAGCACGGTGCCGCACCCTTCGGTAACGCCAAGGCGCGGGCCGTCGTTTGGACCTTCCCGGATCCGGTTCCGATCCACCGCGAGCCGCTCTACGCACCGGACCGCGCGCTGGTGGCCAAGTATCCGACCTACAAGGATACCAAGGCCTACCGCCTGCCGACGCTCTACGCGAGCATCCAGAAGAAGGATTTCACGGGCCAGTTCCCGATCATCCTCACTTCCGGGCGCCTCGTGGAATACGAGGGCGGCGGCGACGAGACGCGGGCCAATCCGTGGCTGGCCGAGCTGCAGCAGGAGATGTTCGTCGAGGTCAATCCGGCCGACGGCAACAACGCCGGCATCAAGGACGGACAGCTCGTCTGGGTCAGCACGCCGGAGGGTGCCAAGATCAAGGTCAAGGCCATGTTCACCGAGCGCGTCGCGCGCGGTGTCGCGTTCCTGCCGTTCCACTTCGGCGGCTGGTTCCAGGGCGAAGACCGGAGATCGAAGTACCCGAAGGGGGCCGACCCCATTGTCCTGGGCGAGGCGGCGAACACCGCCATGACCTACGGCTATGACTCGGTGACCCAGATGCAGGAGTCGAAGGTCAGCCTCTGCAACATCAAGGCGGCGTAGGGAGAAATATCATGGCACGCATGAAATTCCTCTGTGACTCCGAGCGCTGCAACGAGTGCAATGCTTGTGTCACGGCATGCAAGAACGAGCACGAAGTTCCCTGGGGCGTGAACCGCCGGCGCGTCGTCACGATCAATGACGGCAAGCCCGGCGAGCGCTCGATCTCGGTGGCCTGCATGCACTGCTCGGATGCGCCGTGCATGGCGGTCTGCCCGGTCGACTGCTTCTACCAGACCAAGGACGGCGTCGTGCTTCATTCGAAGGACCTGTGCATCGGGTGCGGCTATTGCTTGTACGCTTGCCCCTTCGGTGCGCCGCAGTATCCCCAGGCGGGGAACTTCGGCAGCCGCGGCAAGATGGACAAATGCACCTTCTGCAACGGCGGTCCGGAGAAGGACCACTCCAAGGCGGAGTTCGACAAGTACGGGCGCAACCGGATCGCGGAAGGCAAGCTGCCGCTCTGCGCCGAGATGTGCTCGACCAAGGCGCTGCTGGCCGGCGATGGCGACAAGGTTTCCGATATCTATCGCAAACGCGTCACCACCCGCGGCTTCGGCTCGCGTCCTTGGGGTTGGGGCAACGCCTACGGGCCCGGCGGCCGCACCTAACGCTGGCGGCGGGCTTTCGGCCCGACCCAGGGGATTAAGCGGTCCGTCCGGTGGCGTGAGGTCGCCGGGCGGACCGCCAACCCCAAGGGGTTCGGCCGCAACAGGTTCGATACCGGCGGTTCGTGCAACAGGCTTGTTCGGGGGCCGCCAGGCGGGGCCGCGAGGCTCACGTCGAACAGACGATTTTGGGAGGTCCGGATGAGGCTCACAGGACTTTGCGCGCGTTTCCTCGGCTTGGGCGTGGTCGGCTTGGCCTTCCTGCTCATCGGCGGGATCGCCGATCTCGGCCAGTCGTGGACGAACCAGGCGCTCGCCCAGAGCGGCGGCAGCGTGCGTCCCCCGGCGAGCGCCAAGAAATGGGCGCCCACGCAGCCGGGCAAGATCTCGCCGAAGGGCGAGGACGCACAGACATTCGGCGGCGCGGGCGACGTTCCGAAGACCGTCGGACGCCAGCCGAGCCAGCCCCGCATGTGGCGCGACATCCGCCGCGGCGTTCAGGGCCGGGTCTCGATCCCGAACCAGCGCGCCGGTTATCTGATCCAGTCGCAGGGCTATGCCTGGCAACAGCTGCGCAACACGAAAGTGTTCAAGTTCGGCGCCTGGTTGTTGGCGGGCACGGTGGCGGTGCTGTTTCTCTTCTTCGTCTATCGGCGGCGCATACCGATCGACGGTGGCGAATCCGGGCGGACCATCGAGCGCTTCGACAATCTCGAGCGCTTCGCCCATTGGCTGACGGCCGTTTCCTTCGTCATCCTCGGGCTCACGGGTCTGGCGATGCTCTATGGGCGGGCCGTGCTCATCCCGATACTCGGCAAGGCGGGTTTCGCCTGGCTGCTGATGATGGGCAAGTACGCGCACAACTATCTGGGCTTCGCCTTCATCGTCGGCATCGTGCTGATGGTGGTGATCTGGCTGCGCCAGAACCTGCCCGACAAGTACGACATTCCGTGGCTGCTGAAGGGCGGCGGGCTGATCACCAAGGGCCATCCGGCCGCGCGCAAGTTCAATGCGGGCCAGAAGATGATCTTCTGGTCGGTCGTCGTCATCGGCGGCATCATCGCCTATACCGGCGTGATGCTCATGTTCCCGGAAACGGAAACGCTCGCCGACAAGCAGGGCCATCAATACTGGCACGCCGTGCTGGCGCTGATCATGATCGCGGTGATCATCGCGCATATCTATATCGGCAGCCTCGGCATGAAGGGCGCGTTCCAGGCGATGGGCACGGGCCATGTCGACGAGAACTGGGCCAAGCAGCATCACAGTGTCTGGGTGGCGGAAGTCACCGGCAAGGACGACAAGGCGCCCGCGGGCGGAGCGGCGGAATGACCGGCCCGCGGGGCCACGGAACGAACGGCGCGGCACGGGAGGCAAAGGTATGAAAGCGTTTCTTGCAGGATGTGTCGCGGCAGTCGTGATCGCCGTGGTTGCGGCCCTCGTGCTGGGCGGCCTCGACATGAGCAGCGCCGACGTCTTCAAGATGGCGCAGAGCGTCCGGCTCTAAGCCCCGCGCATAAGTCAGCTTGGGCAGGGGTCAGGTTGGGCAAGCCGTGCGGTCGTCCCGGCGCGTGTCATATCCATTCGCAAAGCCGATCTGGGGGCGGTTTGGCTGCGGCGTCCGGCCGTTCGGCCGTACCTGCGCGGCGGCGCTTGCCGTCGGCCTGATCGCGCTTTCGATGACGGTTTCCAATGGGCTTGCTCTGGCGGCCGAGGCCAAGACCCCGGATCTGGCGCGCGGCGAACGGCTGTTCAAGAAGTGCATCCACTGCCACACGGTTAACCGAAAGGGCCAGCATCGGATCGGTCCCAATCTGCACGGTCTCTTCGGGCGGCGCGCCGGAACCATTGCCGGCTTCGACTTCTCGCCGGCCTGGCGGAATGCGAATTTCGTCTGGACCGAGAAGATGCTCGACACGTATCTGCGCAATCCGCGGCAGACCATTCCGAACAATCTGATGCAGTTCGACGGGCTCAACCGGCCCGAGGACCGGGCGGCGCTGATCGCCTATCTCAAGGTGATCACGCGCTGAGGCGGCGCAGGCTCACTGCCCGCCACTACTGGCCGTTGGTGATTTCCTTGCCCGAGGCCACATCCCACTGACGCACCAGCTCGTCGGCGCCGGCCGACAGGATGCGTTTGCCGTCAGGGGAGAACTTGGCGTCCCAGACCGGCTTTTCGTGGCCTTTCAGGATGCTGACTATGCGGCCCGTCTTGGTGTCCCACAGGCGGATGATGCCGTCGCGTCCGGCCGAGACCAACAGCTTGCCCGAGGGCGAAAGGTCGACGGCGGCGACGAAGCCGTCATGGCCGGTCAGCACCTTGAGCTCGGCGCCGCTGCGGACGTCCCAGATGCGCACCGTCTTGTCGACGCCGCCGGAGACCATGATACGTCCGTCGCGCGACAGGGCGACCGCATTGACGCTCAAAGTGTGCCCGCGAAACGCCTTGAGCTGGAGCCCACTCTTGAGCTCCCACTGGCGCAGGCTGCCGTCGATGCTCGCGGTGATCGCAGTCTTACCGTCGGGGGAGACGACGAGGTCGGTGATCGGCCGCTTGTGGCCGTTCATGCGCCGCACCAGCGCGCCCGTCTTCACGTCCCAGACGCGGAGCGTCCGGTCGATGCCGCCGGACAGCAGCCATTTGCCGTCGGGCGTGAAGGCAACGGAGGTGATGATGCCTTTGGTGTCGGTTCGGAAGACGCGGATCACCTTGCCGGAGGCGAGGTCCCAGAGCTTGAGCGTGCCGTCGGCGCTGGCGGTCACGGCGGTCTTGCCCTTGCGGCCGAAGGCGACCGCGTTCACGCTCAGATGATGGCCCTTGTATTTGCGCACCTCCGCGCCGGTGCGCAGGTCCCAGAGCCGCATCGTCCAGTCCCAGCTGCCGGAAACGGCGCGCGTGCCGTCGGGCGAGAAGGCGACCGAGTTGACGATACTGACATGGCCTTTCATCGCGGACTGGGCCGCGGGAACCGCCAGTATGACGAGTGCGAATGCCGCCGCAGCGCCCTTCAGTCGCCCCATGATCGTCTCCCAATCAACGGCCGTTGTCCGATGCGGATCGGCGTCAAGTTTGGGCAATACCTATTGCGAAAGCAAGGCGCGATGCGGGCTTTCGGGGCTCAATAAAACGCGAAGGTCCGCATCTCGATGCTCTCGCGCTCCGGCGCCGCCGGCGGCGTGTCGGGATGCTCGAAAGCGCTATGCGCCGTATACCGCGCGCGGCCGTCGGTCAGCGAATCGTAGCACTTGAAGATCAGGGCTTCGTCGCGGGTCATCTCCGGGAAGTAGTACCAGTCATGCGCGGGATTGTAGGCCATCTGCAGGACCTCGCCGACGCGGTCGCCGTAGCGCAGCTCGGTGACCTTCAAATCGTCCTTGGCAATGCTCTGGGCGTCGCAGATGGCGAGCGGCATGCGCGTTACCAGCGCGCCGATCGGCCGCCAGACCTGGACCACCGCGACGCGTCCGGCGAGACGGGCCTCGGCTTCGTCGGCGGGCAGCAGATCGCGGATCCGCTGCGGGGCCGAGCGGTCGGTATAGTCGTTATGGGCCATCCGCACCGGCTCGCGCACCAGCTTCTCGACCCGGGTCTCCTCGGTGCTGGCGCGGATCGTGTGGTCGAAGACGACGACACGCGCCGCGCCCGTCGCCGCTTTCACGATCGCCGCGGTTTCCGGGTAATACACCGCCTCGACCTCGGCATCGTCGTAGAAGTTGCGCACCGCCGAGCGGTGCTGCACGAAGACGAAGCCTTCCTTTTCGATGGTGAAGGTCTCGGCCTTGGGGCGGCCGTTTCGTATCGGAACGATATGCTCGACGATGCGGCCGTCGCGCCGGGTCACATCGGCGCCGAGCTCGGGGATGTAGGTGACGGGCTTAACGTCGGACTCGCCGAGATAGTTTATGGGCGCTTCCACGACGTCGTTTTGCGCCGCCGAATCCGCCTGTGCCGTCTGGTTCATCGCCCGGTCTGCCCGCTATCCGTTCTTGCTGGCGCTAAGATTGACCACTGACGATGATTTGACAATCCTGGCCTCGAATTTTGTCGGCCGCGCATTGCAAATCCCTGGAAATAAACGTAGATCGGCGTGAACAACAGTGAAGGGAGGGCTGTGACATGAGCGAGCCGGTCGTAACCGCGGCGGATGTTCTGGAAGCCAGCAGGGGCATGCTGCAAAAGCAGCTTTACGTCGTCATCACCCGGCCGGCGAACGGGCTCGGCCCGGTGATGGAGAACCTGGAGGCCCATCTCGCCCATCAGGTCAAGATCGAGGCGGACGGCATCATGGTCGGCGCCGGCCCGTTCTGGCTCGACGACGAGGAGACCTGGGGCGGCGAGGGCATGTTCATCCTTCGCGCCGGATCGCTGGCCGAGGCGCGCAGGATCGCCGAGTCGGACCCGATGCATTCCAGCGGCGCGCGTAGCTTCGAAGTCCGGCCCTGGCTGCTCAACGAAGGCACGATCACCGTCAAGATCAGCTTCTCCAAGAACGAGCGCGAGCTGATCTAACCGGAGGCTGCGGCGTAACGCAGCGTTGCAAATGCCGGCGCCACGGGCACAATCGGGTGGCGGGCAATTCGAATATCGGGAGGACGTTCCATGCAGGTGGCGGCGGTCAACGGCACGCACATCCACTATCGCGATATCGACCCGGGCGGGGCGCGGCCGGTGCTGGTCTTCTCCAATTCGCTCGGCACGGATTTCCGCATCTGGGACCGGGTGATCGCGCGCCTCGGCGATCGCTACCGGATCATCACCTACGACAAGCGCGGCCACGGGCTCTCCGATGGCGCGCCGGCGCCCTACAAGATGTCCGACCATGTGGGCGACGTGGCGGCGCTTCTGGAATTTCTGGACGTCAAGGATGCGATCATTTGCGGGCTCTCCGTGGGCGGCCAGATCGCGCAGGGATTGGCGGCCGCGCATCCTGAGTTGGTGAGCCGGCTCATCCTCTGCGACACCGCGCACAAGATCGGCACCGCCGAGTTGTGGAACGAACGCATCGCAGCGGTCGAGAAGAACGGCATCGAGGCCCTCGCCGACGGCACGATGGAGCGCTGGTTCTCCGCCGACTTTCGGGCGAACAGGTCGGCGGAACTGTCGGCCTGGCGGAACATGTTGGTGCGCACGACGGCCGATGGCTATGCCGGCACCAGCGCCGCGATCCGCGATACCGATTTCACGGAGAGCTCGGCCAAGCTCGACGTGCCGACGCTCTGTATCTGCGGCTCGGAGGATGGGGGAACGACGCCTGACCTCGTGCGCTCGATGGCCGAGCTCATCCCCGGCGCGCGCTTCGAGCTCGTCGAAGGGGCCGGGCATCTGCCCTGCATCGAGGCGCCGGATGCCGTCGCCAACCTCATACTTGAATTCACCGCGGAGACCGTGGATGCGTGACGCGCGCACTTTGGAGACGGAGGCCCGATCATGATCATCGACTGCCATGGGCACTACACGACCGCGCCCGCCCAACACGACGGCTTCCGCGCCGAGCAGGTGGCGCGGCTCGACGATCCGAGCCTGCCGGCCCCGGTCTACAAGGAGATCAGCAACGACGAGATCCGCGAGAGCGTCGAGGCCAACCAGCTCAAGCTGCAGAAGGAGCGGGGCGGCGATCTCACGATCTTTTCGCCGCGTGCCTCGGCGATGGCGCATCACATCGGCGACGAGGCGACTTCGAGCGAATGGACGCGGCATTGCAACGATCTGATCGCGCGCGTGGTCGAGCTCTTCCCCGACAACTTCATCGGCGTCTGCCAGCTGCCGCAATCGCCGGGTGCGCCGATCGCCAATTCGATCTCTGAGCTCGAGCGCTGCGTGAACGAGCTCGGCTTCGTCGGCTGCAACCTGAACCCCGATCCCTCGGGCGGCAACTGGACCTCGCATCCGTTGACGGACAAGAGCTGGTATCCGTTCTTTGAGAAGATGGTCGAGCTCGACGTGCCGGCGATGGTGCACGTCTCCGCCTCGTGCAATCCCAATTTTCACGCCACGGGCGCGCATTACATCAACGCCGATACGACGGCCTTCATGCAGTTCATCCAGGGCGATCTGTTCGGCGACTTTCCCAATCTCCGCATCATCATCCCCCACGGGGGTGGGGCGGTTCCCTATCACTGGGGGCGCTATCGGGGACTGGCCGACATGCTGAAACGGCCGCTCTTGTCCGAGCATGTGATGAGGAACGTCTTTTTCGATACCTGCGTCTACCACCAACCGGGCATCGACCTGATGTTCCGCGTCATCGATGTCGAGAACATCCTGTTCGGCTCGGAGATGGTCGGCGCGGTGCGCGGCATCGATCCGGAAACCGGTCAGTACTTCGACGACACAAAGCGCTATATCGACGCGCTCGACATTCCCGATGCCGACAAGGCGAAGGTCTTCGAGGGCAATGCAAGGCGGGTCTATCCGCGCCTCGATGCGGCGCTGAAAGCGCGGGGAAAATGAGCCAATTCCAGATGGACGCGGATTGGCTCGTCTTTCACCCCAGTCCGTCCAAGCCCTCCTACGTGCCGCCGCCGGGCGCGGTCGATGCGCATTGTCATGTCTTCGGGCCGGGCGACGTTTTTCCCTACGCGCCGGAGCGCAAATACACGCCCTGCGACGCGCCCAAGGAAAAGCTGTGGGAACTCCGCGACTATCTGGGGTTCGAGCGCAACGTCATCGTCCAGGCGACGTGCCACGGGGCGGACAACCGCGCGCTCGTCAATGCTCTCGAAGATGCGAACGGAATGGCGCGCGGCGTCGCCTCGGTCAAACCGGACATCAGCGACGACGAACTCCGGCGCCTGCACGCGGCGGGCGTGCGGGGCGTGCGGTTCAACTTCGTCAAACGCCTCGTCGACGCGCTGCCGCGCGAGCCTTTGAAGATCATCGCCGACAGGATCAAGCCGCTCGGCTGGCACATCGTCATCTATTTCGAGGCGCAGGAGCTGCCCGAGCTCTACGACTTCTTCGTCTCGCTGCCGACGACGGTGGTGGTCGATCACATGGGCCGGCCCGACGTCTCGCTGCCGGTGGATGGGCCGGAATTCGCCTTGTTCGTCAAGCTGATGCGCGAGCACGAGAATTTCTGGGCCAAGGCGACCTGCCCCGAGCGCCTTACAAAATCGGGTCCGCCCGACTATGGTGATGTGGTGCCGTTCGGGCAGCGTCTTGTCGAGACCTTCCCCGACCGCGTGCTCTGGGGCACCGATTGGCCGCACCCAAACATGAAGAGCCACGTGCCCGACGACGGCAAGCTGGTCGACTTCATTCCCAAGATCGCACCCACGGAAGATCTGCAAAGGAGACTATTGGTGGACAACCCGATGCGGCTTTACTGGTCGGACTGAGGCGACAGTGCATGGCGCTTGAAAAACCATACGTGGACATTCCCGGAACCACGATCTTCGATTCCGACCAGGCACGGATCGGCTACCATCTGAACCAGTTCTGCATGTCCTTGATGACGCAGGAGAACCGCGACCGCTTCCACGCTGATGAACGGGCCTATCTCGACGAATGGGATATGACCGAAGCGCAGAAGCAGGCCGTGCTCGACCGCGACTACAACGCCATGATCGCGCAGGGCGGCAACATCTATTTCCTCGCCAAGATCTTTTCCAGCGACGGGCTCTCGTTTCAGTATGCCGCGGCCACGATGACCGGCATGACCCAGGAAGAATACGCGCAGATGATGCTGGACGGCGGACGCTCGCCGGAGGGTAATCGCTACGTCGAAGAGAAGAAGGACAAGAAGAATGGCTAGGATCACCGCCGGCGTCACCACGTCGCACATACCCGCGATCGGCGCCGCCATCGATCTGGGCAAGACCAAGGATCCCTACTGGGCGCCGCTCTTCGAGGGCTACGAGGTCTCCAAGAAATGGATGAAGGAGAACACGCCGGACGTGGTCTTTCTCGTCTACAACGATCACGCGACGGCGTTCAGCCTGGAGATCGTGCCGACCTTCGCGATCGGCTGCGCCTCGGAGTTCACGCCCGCCGACGAGGGCTGGGGCCCGCGCCCGGTGCCGGTGGTCAAGGGTCAGCCCGATCTTGCCTGGCATGTTGCGCAATCGGTGATCCAGGACGATTTCGATCTCACCATCGTCAACAAGATGGACGTCGATCACGGGCTCACCGTGCCGCTCTCGCTGATGTTCGGCCAGCCGGAGGAATGGCCCTGCAAGGTCATTCCGTTCCCGGTCAACGTCGTGCTCTATCCGCCGCCCTCGGGCAATCGCTGCTATCAGCTCGGCAAGGCGATCCGCCGCGCCATCGACAGCTTCGACCAGGATCTGAACGTGCAGATCTGGGGCACGGGCGGGATGAGCCATCAGTTACAGGGGCCGCGCGCCGGGCTAATCAACAAGGAGTTCGACGCCGCTTTCTTCGACCGCATCATCGCCGAGCCGGAGAAGCTCGCGAAGATGCCGCATGTCGATTACGTGCGCGAGGCAGGCTCGGAGGGGATCGAACTCGTCATGTGGTTCATCATGCGCGGCGCCATGGACGACGACGTCGACGAGGTCTACCGGTTCTATCACGTGCCCGCCTCGAACACGGCGGTCGGGCATCTGATCCTCGAGAACCGGGAGTGAGCGGACCGTTCCTGACGGAACTCCCAGGCGAAACTTGACGAAACATATGAAATTCGGAGGCCGTTAAAGTGAAAGTCATTCTCGCGGGCGCGGGCGCGTTCGGACAAAAGCATCTGGACGGGATCAAGGAAATCGACGGCGTCGAATGCGTCACGCTGGTCGGCCGGCGATTGGAGCCGACCCAGGAGATCGCCAAGAAATACGGGGTTCCGAACGTCACGACCGATCTGGGCGAGGCCCTGGCCGGGGCCGACGCCGATGCCGTGATCCTCTGCACGCCGACGCAGATCCATGCCGAGCAGACCATCCAATGCATGAAGGCCGGCAAGCACGTGCAGGTCGAGATCCCCGTCTCCGATAGCTGGGCCGACGCCCAGGCGGTCGACGCCAAGCAGAAGGAGACCGGCCTCGTCTGCATGGTCGGCCACACGCGCCGCTTCAATCCCTCGCACCAATGGGTGCACAAGAAGATCGAGGCGGGCGAGCTCGCGATCCAGCAGATGGACGTGCAGACTTACTTCTTCCGCCGCAAGAACATCAACGCGGCGGGCGAGCCGCGGTCATGGACCGACCATCTGCTCTGGCACCATGCGGCGCACACGGTCGACCTCTTCCAGTACCAGACCGGCGAGGAGGTGACGGTGGCGAACGCGGTTCAGGGCCCAATACATCCCGAGCTCGGCATCGCCATGGACATGTCGATCCAGCTGAAGACGAGCGGCGGCAAGATCCTGACGCTCTCGCTGTCGTTCAACAATGACGGGCCGCTCGGCACCATCTTCCGCTACATCTGCGACAACGGGACGTATATCGCGAGCTACGACGACCTTTTCGATGGCAAGCAGAACCAGATCGACGTCTCCAAGGTCGCGGTCTCGATGAACGGGATCGAGCTGCAGGACCGCGAGTTCTTCGCCGCGATCG
>CAZBRE010000017.1:0-34525 GCA_964494065.1 uncultured Alphaproteobacteria bacterium | reverse complement strand
ACCTCGACGTTCTCCGGCTTGATCTCCATGCCCGAGGCCTTCGCCTCGAGCTCGATCAGCGCGGCGAAGTCGCAATCCGTATAGCCGTTGCCGATCAGCGCCTGCACGATTTCGCGGGTCGTCGCCGTCACCGGCATCGGCACGCCGAGCTCGCGGCCGGCGGCGAGGCCGAGGTCGAGATCCTTCTTCAACAGGCCCGGCGTGAAGGTCGGCGTGAAGTCGAGATTGACCAGCGCCGGCGTCTTGTAGCGGCTAAACATCGAGCCCATGACGCTCTTGTTGATGAAGTCGAGGAAGGCATGGCGCGGCACGCCGCCTTTCTCGGCGAGGATGGTGATCTCGGCCAGGTTCTGCGAGACCACGCCGAGGAGGACGTTGTGGCAGATCTTCACGATACGCGCGAGCTCGCCCTCGCCGACATAGCTCACACCCTCGCCCAGCGCCTCCATATAGGGGAGCGCCTCGTCGACGGCCGCCTTGTCGCCCGAGGCGACGATGCTGAGACGGCCGGCCTTGACCACCTTGGCGTTGCCGCTCACGGGCGCGTCGATCATCGAGGTGCCGACCTTGGCGGCCGCAGCGCGCGCCGTGGCGGAGGCTTCCGTTGAGATCGTCGTGCAGTCGATGAGGATCTTGGGCGCCGTGCCGTCGACGCTCAGCACACCCTGCGGGCCGGTCGTGACATCGAGGAAGGTCGGGTCGTTGGCGGCGATGGTGAAGACGATATCGCGGTCGGCGAGATCGGCCGGCGTATCGACGATCGTCGCGCCCAGATCGGCGAGCGGCTCGGCCTTCTCGCGGGTACGGTTCTGGACGGCGACGTCGGCGCCTTGTTCGAGCAGCCGGGCCGCCATCGCGTAGCCCATTCTGCCGGTGCCGATCCAGCCAATCGTGTGGTCTTTCAGGGTATGCTCAGCCATCTAGCGACGCTCCGCCCTTGATTGTTGAATATTTGCAAACGTTTGCAGGGTTGCTTCCATAGGGTAGTTTGGGGCCAAGTTGCGAGTCAAATTTGCCATTTGGACGATTTGCCGCTGATCCGGGGACCGGAACGGGCCGGGCATAGGCGCTGAGGAGGCGGCCGTGTCGACAATGAAACGCACCAGGGTCACCTTACGCGATGTCGCGCGGCGGCTCGATGTCCATCCCTCGACGGTGTCGCGGGTGCTCAACCCGCGCACACGCAGCATGGTGGCCGACGCCATGGCCGAGCGCGTGATGGAGGCGGTGGAGGATATGGGCTACCGCCCCAACCCCTTCGCCTACAGCCTCAAGACCAACCGTTCCTTCATCATCGGCGTGCTGATCCCCGACATCACCGACCCGCTTTTCCCGCCGATCATTCAGGGCGTGGAGCGGACCATGGCGGCAGCGGGGTATACGACGATCCTCGCCGATACCGATAACGACCCGGAGCGCCAGCGCGTCAACTTCGACATCATGCGCGAGCGCCAGGTCGACGGGCTGATCATCGCCACCGCGCGCTATGAAGATCCGGTGATCGAAGAGGCCCGCACCGGCGACATCCCGATGATCCTGGTGATCCGCACCATCGCCGATCCGGAGATGCCCTGCGTGATCAACGACGATGCGCACGGCATCGGGCTCATCGTCTCGCATTTGGCTGCGCTCGGGCACCGGCGGATCGCGCACATCGCCGGGCCGCAGGACGTCTCCACCGCGCGGGTGCGTCACCGCGCCTTCGAGGCGGCGATGCGCAAGGCCGGGCTCGAGCCCGATCCGGCGCTGATCCAGTTCTGCTGCAGCTTCGCCGAGGACGAGGGCCGGGGCGCCGCCTCCGATCTGCTGGAGCGCGGCGAGAAATTCACCGCAATGGTTGCCGCCAACGATCTGCTGGCGATCGGCTGTCTCGATGCGGTCAAGCTGTTCGGCAAGCGTTGCCCGGAAGACATCTCGGTCACCGGCTACAACGATATGCCCTTCGTCGACAAGATCCAGCCGCCGCTCACCACCGTGCGCATCCCCCACGACGAGATGGGCGCGATGGCGGCACGGCTGCTTCTGAAGCGGATCGAGGGCGATGCGACCGCCTCGGGCTCGATCGCCATCCGGCCGGAGCTCGTGGTGCGCGAATCGACGGGGCCGGTGCCGAGCGCCTAGCAGTCCCACCGTGGGTTAGCGGGCGCCTAAATGTCCCGCCATCCAGTCGGCCGAGGGCGCGTCATAGAAATAGCGCCGGTTGTTGGCGACATGGGTGCCGCGCTCGACGAAGAGCAGCTCGGCCGGCCCGCCCGCTTCGGCGACGATGCGCTCGCTGGAGGCACGCGGGATCACCCGATCCTGATCGCCCGTAATGATCAAGAGCGGGCAGGTGATCTGCTCGGCGACGCCTTCGAGGCTGATCGTGGCCGCGACGGCGCGGGCTTCCTCCTCGGTCTTCGAATGCGAGCGCACGCGGAAGGCTTCCCGCGAGAGCGGGGGAAAGCTCTCCCAGATCGCGCCCAGATCGTAAGGCCCCGAAATGCCGATACAGGCCTTGATGCGCTTCTCGAAGGCCGCGGCGCGCGGCGCGTAATAGCCGCCCATGCTGACGCCCCACAGACCGATGCGGTCCGGGTCGAGATCGTCGCGGGTCTCGATCCAATCGGCGACCGCGGTGACGGCCGTCTCGTAGTTGCCGCGGATGGGCAGGTCGTATTCGGCCTCGCCCTGTCCCGGCCCATCGAAGGCCAGCGTGGCGATGCCGCGCTTGAGGAAATTGGCTTCGTTGGTGCTCATTTCCTCCTTCGTCGAGTCGAGACCCACGCACATAATCATGACGGGCGGCCGGTCGGTGTCGCGCGGTTTGCGTAGCACGCCAACGAGTGAGGTCCCCTCGAAGGGGATCGCGACGGCTTCGCCCGGCGGATCGAGATAGGGCAAGGCGGCGGTGCGGCAGTCGACTGATTTCATGTGCGCCGCGCGCAGCTGGTCCATGTCGTTGACGAACAGGAACTTGCCGAAATGGTAAAGCACCGCGGCGCGTTCCAGATGCTCACCCGCACTGATGGTCAGGCCTGCGTCGAGCGCCGCCCTTCCGGCCGCCTCGTGCACGGCGGCGCGGTCCGACCAGGCCGCGCACCAGTCGTCCCAGTGGGTGAGGCTGGCCGTGATCTCCTGGAAATCGAACAGCGGCACGCCGTTGGAGATGAACCGTCCGGCCCAATGGGTGATTGCGGTCTCGACGCGCGGATCGCGCGCCCCGTCCTTCGTCATATCGTCGTCCACTTGTCGTTGATATTTGCCGGTAAGATTTTGCTCAGCGCCGGTACCAGGGCAGGAACCGTCGCATGATCCAGTTCATCAGCGCCTCGAAGCCGAGCCCGAAGGCGGCCAGCATCAGCACGCCGACGACGGCCTCGGGATGCGCGAAGGAGCGGGTCTTGGAGAGGATGAAGAGCCCGAGGCCCTCGAGCGAGACGAAGAACTCGGCGATCACCGCGCCGACCAGCGCGCGCCCCGCCGCCAGACGGATCCCGGCGATGAGATAGGGCAGCGAGGCGAAGATCGCGATGCCCAGCCAGACATGGCGCGGCTTGGCGCGGTAGGACCGGGCGACCTCGAGGTATTCGTGCGGGATCGCCCGCGCGCCGTCGCGGGCGTTGATGGCGATCGAAAAGAAGCTGGCGAAGATGATGGTCGCCATCCGGGCATTTTCCCCGTAGCCGAACCAGATCGTCAGCAGCGGCAGGATCGCCACCATCGGCATCGTGAAAAAGCCGTTCACATACATGTTGAGCATGTGATCGGCGGTCCGCACCCGGCCCATCGCGAAGCCGACGAAGACGCCCGCGACGATGGCGATGGCGAGGCCCAGCAGGACGGCGCTCAAGGTGCTCCAGGTGGCGTCGAGAAAGGCCTGGTCGGAAATGACCTCGGGGAACACGGCGATGATGTCGAGCGGCTTGGCGACGAATTTCGGCGCGAAGGCGGCGACGCCGACCTGCCAGAGGACGAGGATGATGATGCCGGCGGCGATCTTGGCCACCAGGTTGCGCTCGGGGCGCCAGCGCAGGCCGCGCCCAATCCGCCCGGTTGGTTGCGCGAGTTCGCCCGCGGTCATGTGCCCGACGCCGTCATCGGTCGAGCCCGCGCCAGACTGCGAAGCGCGCCTCGCAGGCCTGGACCAGCCGCATCAGGCCGACCCCGAGCAGGGTGATCACGATGATCGTCGCCAGCACGCCGGCCATGTCGAAGTTGCGCGAGCTCACCATGATCTCCTCGCCGAGCCCGCTGGTGGAGAGGAAGAACTCCGCCGCGATCATGCCGACCAGCGCCCGGCCGGTCGCCTGGCGGATGCCGGTGAGCGCGTAGGGCAGCGTGTAGGGGATCAGCACGTCGCGCCAGAGCGCCCGCTCGGTCGTGCGGAAGGATTTAGCGACCTCGATCAACTCGGGCTTGACGCTGCGCGCGCCCTCCAGCGTGTTGTAGAGGGTCGGGAAGAAGGCGAAGAGCGTCACCACCAGCACCTTGGGCCAGAAGTCGAAGCCGATGATGGCGAGGATGAAAGGGATCATCGCCACCATCGGGGTGACGTAGAGCACGAGAATGTAGTCCTCGAGCGCCACGCGCAGCAGCGCCAGGCGGGCCAGGACGAGGCCGAAGGGGATGGCGATGAGGAGCGCGATCGCGAATCCGGTCACGAAAAGCAGGAACGAGCTCAAGAGGGAGCCCAGGAACTCGCCCTGCTCGATGAAGGTGTAGAGCCGTGGCAGCGTGCCGGGATGGTCCGCGTTCCCGATCAGCGGACCGATGATCTCCGAGCCGAGCAGGGGCGCCATGAAGGACGGGTTGGAGAGCTGGCCCGCGACCTCCCAGATCGCCGCACCGAGCAGCAGACTCGCGCCGATGGCCAGCCAGCGCGCACGCCGCGCATTCGACCGCGGCGTCCTCATGGGCAAGGGTCGGGGAGCGCTGCGTCACCTGCTGAACGCAGCTCCCCTTGCCTTGGATATCTCACAATCCGCGCTCGGCTCATGCCATGCGGCGCCGCTACTTCTTCGATTTGGCGAGCGCCACCGCTTCCTTCCAAATCGCGTCCGTGGCCAAGGTGTCCGGATCGACCGCTTTCTTGGCCGGGTTCACGCCGCTGCGGCCTTTTGTGCGCTTGCCGACCATGACCTGGATCTTGATCGTCTTGGCGATACGCTTCTTGTTGAGGCCGGCATGGCCGTTGGGCCAGAACTCGAATTTGTTGTAAGCCATCAGGCCGTTCTTCGCGTCGTTGAGCTTCCGCCCGGTCGGCTTGGCCATCATGGCGACCTTCTCCGTATTGGCCGGGTCGCGCATATAGGCGATCGCGTCGATATGCGCGGCCATCATCCGCACCACCTGATCGCGTTTTGAGGCGAGCGTCTTCTTAGTGGTCACGAGCATGAGGTAGTGGGTGCCCGGGCTCACCTTGTCGAGGCGCGAGACGATGGTGACCTTCTTGCCGCTCTCACGCTCGATGACGGCGATGTCGTCCATGTGGAGGACGCCGAAGGTGAGGCGCCCGGCGACCATCGCCGCCCCCACGTTCGAGCTCAGATTGACGGTCTTGATGTCGCGGTCGGGCATCAGCTTGCAGGCCCGGGCCATGTTGGCGAGCTGGATCCAGCGGGCGCCGCGCGGGCTGTCGACGCCGACCGCCTGGCCCTTCATGCTGGCGCAGGTCGACTTCGACGGATCCATCGAGCCGATCAGCCAGTCGGGCTTTTCCATGCCCCAGATGCCGACCAACGGCACGCCGGCATTCGAGACCATCTTGAGGACCGGTGTGGTCGGCGAAAGCGAAACGTCGACCGCGCCCGAGACTACCGCCTTGGCGGCGGCGACGCCGGAGTTCATCGGCTTGATGGTGACGTCGAGACCGTACTTCTTGTAGAAGCCGGCATCGCGGGCGACATAGGCCATCACGCCCGCATAGACCGGGGGAATGCCGGGCAGCGCGAAAGTCATCTTGTCGGCGGCCCGCGCCGGCGCGCCGGCCACGAGGCCCGCCAGCAGGGCCGTCGCCGTCAACAATGTCAGGGATCGTCTGGACGTTTCATTCCGCATCGGTTCCTCCCATAGAACGGTTGTCTTGTTGACAGTCGTTTGGTTATCGGCTTCGCCGCTCCGGGCGGCGTTTGTCGTCAAACCTGGAATTCAGCCTCCCGGACCTCGTCCATGAGCGTGTTCCACACATGCTCGCGCACCTCCGCGAAGCGCGGCTGCGAGAGCGTGGCGCGGTCGCGCGGCGCCGGCAGCTTCACGTCGATGACCTCGAACACGCTGCTCGGCCGGCCCTTGAGCACGACCACCCGGTCGCCCATCAGCACCGCTTCCTCGATCGAGTGGGTGACGAAGACCATCGTCATCGGCCGCAGGCCCCAGATCCGCAGCAGCTCGAACTGCAGGATCTCGCGCGTCTGGGCATCGACGGCGGCAAAGGGCTCGTCCATCAGCAGGACCTGCGGCTCGACCGCGAGCGCGCGGGCGAGGCCGCAGCGCTGCTGCATGCCGCCGGAGAGCTGGTAGGGATAGGCCTTCTCGAAGCCTTTCAGGCCGACGAGCTTGATGAAGTAGGGTACGCGCTCGCGGATCTCGGATTTCGGCACGCCGTCCAGCTTGAGGCCGTAGGCGACGTTGTCGGAAACGGTCTTCCAGGGGAACAGGCCGAAATGCTGGAACACCATGGCGACGCCGGGACTGGGCTTGGTGATCGTCGCGCCATCGACCGTGATCGTGCCCTCGCTGACCGGGATGAGCCCGTCGATGCAGCGCAGCAACGTCGTCTTGCCGCAGCCCGACGGGCCGACGATGGTCACGATCTCGCGCTCGCCGAAGGTGAGATCAATATTCTGGAAGACCTGGAGATCGCCGTAGCGCTTGCCGACGCCGCGCATCTCGATGCGCGGTCGGGCGCCGGCCGGGCCTTCAGCCGTGTCGGCTGTTGTCGCGTCTATCAATGAGTCCATCGACTTGTGCCGTGGCGGGCCGCCCGGGATCGAGCCGTATCAGCGCTGTTGGACGCCGATGCGCCAAGCTTCCGTTCGTGGTCTTGCCCGGGCATCGCCATTGCCTGCTTGTCGATTAGTCGTCTGGGCAATCGATTGCATCGATGGTGCAAGAGATTGGGGAAAGGGTCAACCGCGATTCAATCCGCCGTGCCCGGTCGCTCAGCCGCTTGCGGCGCGGATCGCCCGCCAGACACGCTCGGGTGTCGCGGGCATCTCGAAATGGGTGACGCCGAGGGGCGCCAGCGCGTCGTGGATCGCGCTCATAAGGCAGGGCAGTGCGCCGACGCAGCCGGCCTCGCCTGCGCCCTTGACGCCGAGCGGGTTCATCGCCGTCGGCACGGCATTCGAGGCCGCCTCGATCTGCGGCACGTCGGCGGCGCGCGGCATCTGGTAGTCCATGTAGGAGCCGGTCAGGAGCTGGCCCGAGTCCTTGTCCCACAGCACTTGCTCGCCGATGACCTGTCCAAGGCCCTGGACGATGCCGCCGTGGATCTGGCCTTTGAGCAGCAGCGGATTGAGCACGGTGCCGACATCGTCCACCACCCAATAGCCGACGATCTTGAGCGCGCCGGTCTCGGGATCGATCTCGACCTCGGAAATATGGGCGCCGTTGGGAAAGGTCGGCGCGGCCGGGTTGAAGGCGGCGTAGGCGCGGAGGCCCGTCTCCATGCCTTCGGGCAGGAACTGCGGCAGGAAGGCGCGGCGGGCGACCTCCTCGATGGTCATTTCACGGTCGGTGCCGGCGATGCGGAAAGCGTTGCCCGAAAACTCTATATCGGCGGCGGCGGCCTCCAGGCCGTGGGCGGCGATCTCCGTGCCCTTCTCGATGATCCGGTCGGCGGCGATGTTGACCGCCGAGCCGCCAAGGGCAGCCGAGCGCGAGCCGAAGGTGCCGTGGCCGTGGGGCACCTGATCGGTATCGCCCTGCACGTAGCGGATCTGGCTGAAGTCGAGGCCGAGCCGCTCGGCGATGAGCTGGCGGAACACGGTCTCGTGGCCCTGGCCATGCGAATGCGTGCCGACGAAGACGGTGGCGCTGCCGCCCTGATCGAAGCGGATCTCCGCGCCCTCGTCGTTGCGTCCGGCGGCCTGCTCGATCGCGTTGGCGATGCCGATGCCGCGCAGCTTGCCGTCTTCCTTCGCCTTCGCACGGCGCGCCTCGAAGCCGGCGTAGTCGGCGAGCTTCGCCACGGCATCCATGTTCTTCTCGAACTCGCCGCAGTCATAGGTGAAGGTGAGCGCGGTCCTATAGGGAAAGGCGTCTTCGGGAATGATGTTGCGGCGGCGGAGCTCGAGCCGGTCGATCCCCATCTCGCGCGCCGCCTGGTCGATCACCGTTTCGATGGCGAGCGAGGCTTCGGGCCGGCCGGCGCCGCGATAGGGCGAGAGCGGCTGGGTGTTGGAGAAGATGCCCCGCGCCTCGGCGTACATCGCCGGGATCGTGTAGACGCCGGCCGTTCCACCCAGATTGCCGAAGACGGGGAAGGGGCCGAAGAAGGAGAGGTAGGCGCCGACCGCGCCGTCATTCTGGATGCGGGCGGCGAGGAAATTGCCGTCCTTGTCGAGGGCCAGTGCGATCGTGGTGATGCAGTCGCGGCCGTGATCGTCGGCGAGGAAAGCTTCCGAGCGGTCGGCGGTCCATTTGACCGGCCGGCCGAGCGTCTTCGATGCCCACAGCACCAGCGGCAGCTCGGGATAGATGGTGCTCCGCATGCCGAAGCCGCCGCCCATATCGCCGCTGATCACGCGCAGCTGGTTCTCCTCGACCTTGAGGACGGCCTGGGTGATGGCGTGGCGGTTGTCGTGCGGGCGCTGGGTGCCGGTGTAGAGCGTGTAGCGGTCCTGCGCCGGATCGTAGTCGCCGACGGCGGCGCGCGGCTCCATCGGGCTCGGCGCCACGCGGGTCACCGGGATGGTGACGGTGGTGACGTGATCGGCCTGCGCGAAGGCGGCCTCGACCGCTTCTTTGTCGCCGATCTCACGGACGAAGCAGACATTGCCGGGGCTGTCTTCCCAGACGAGCGGCGCACCCTCGGCGATCGCATCAGCGGTGGCGGTGACCTGGGGCAGCTCCTCGTATTCGACCTCGATCAGCTCGGCCGCGTCGCGCGCCTGATCGAGCGTCTCGGCGAGCACCAGCGCCACATAGTCGCCGACATAGCGGACGCGCTCTCGCGCCAGCAGCGGCCGTGGCGGCGTGGTCGTGTCGGAGCCGTCGGGGCGCTTCAAGGGGAAGATGCGCGTGGCGAGGCAGGGCGGATCGCCGAGTCCGGCGGCCGCGACATCATCGCCGGTGAAGACCGCAGCGACGCCTGGCGCCTGCGCCGCCTCGCTTGTATCGATCGAGACGATGCGCGCATGGGCGTGCGGCGAGCGCAGGATGATGGCCCGGAGCTGGCGCGGCAGGGTGATGTCGTCGGTGTATGTGCCGCGCCCGGTGGTGAAGCGCAGATCCTCCACCCGCTGGACAGGCTGGCCCAGTCCGAACTTCATCGCGGATCACATCTCCAGGGCTGTTCGGCGTGCCGGACGGCGATCAATCGGGGATCGGGATCGGATTGACGTGCTTGGGCACGTCGTAGCCTTTGATCACGGCCGGCCGCGCGGCGATCGCCTTGTACCAGCGCTTGACGTTCGGGTACTCGTTCATGTCGATCTGCTGCCATTCGTAGCGCGAGATCCAGGGCCAGCAGGCCATGTCGGTGATCGAATATTCGCCGGCGATGTATTCGTTGTCCTCGAGCTGGCCGTTCAGGACCCGGTAGAGCCGCTTGGTCTCGTTGCCGTAGCGCTCCTCGGCATAGGGCGCCTTGCCCTGATTGAAGCGGAGGAAGTGGTGCGCCTGGCCGGCCATGGGGCCGAGCCCGCCCATCTGCCACATCAGCCATTCCATCGCCTTCCAGTAGGCCTTCTTTTCGGTCGGCATGAATTGGCCGGTCTTCTGGGCGAGATAGAGCAGGATCGCGCCCGACTCCATCATCGCGATGTCCTCGTCGCGGTCCACGATGGCGGGGATGCGGTTGTTCGGGGCGATCTTGAGAAACGCCGGCTGGAACTGCTCGTCCTTGCCGATGTCGATGGCGTGCGTCTCGTAGGGCAGGCCCATTTCCTCGAGCGCGATCGAGACCTTGCGGCCGTTCGGCGTGGTCCAGGTGTAGAGATCGATCATTGCGGCAGGTCCATGCTTGTTGCGGCCTTCAAAAGCGCTCTCCGGGCGCGCCTCCGTTCAACGGAACGGATCGTCCTGTATCGTTTCGGTTGTGGGTCCCCCGGAAGCGGTAAGGCGCTCAATTCTTTGCCGACATAGGACGCATATCCGCGGCCGGCAATCGTCATAACGTCTCATGTCGGGCGCGCGCCGTCTAGTTGCCGGAGACGCTGTCGATCTTGCCGAACAGCCTCTCGAGCCGGTCGAGGGCCTCGGGAGCGAGCGGGCCGCGGTTGATCGATTTGATGTTCGCTTCGAGATGCGCGCGGTTGCCGGTGCCGAACAGCACGACATGAATGCCCGGCTCATGGCGGCAGAAGCGGTAGGCGGCATCGACGATGCTTTCGGCGCCGCCTTGCGTAATCAGGAAATCGAGCGGCGCGTCCAGATCGATCTCGTCCACGGGCACCAGGCCCTCGCGCACCGCCTTGCGCACGAACTCGGTGATCGCCTTGGGCTGGCTCAGCACCCGGCGCACCGCGAACATGTCGAGGACGCCGAGGTCCTTCGCGCGAATGCGCGGCAGGATCGAGGCGCGCGCGGAGGGGTTGATCATGCTGTAGCCGATCATCACGACCTCCCAGACATCGTCGCCGAGAGCCGCATCGAGCATGCGGTGGCTGGTGTCCTGGCCGAAGCGCTCGGAGATGGCGAGGTGGCGGACCTTGCCCTGCTCCTTCGCCCGCAGCAGCGCGGGTATAAGGGCCTCGCGGCAGTAGCCGTAGCTGTCCGGCGCCACGCCGTGCAGATGGTAGATGTCGATGCAGTCGGTGCCGAGCGCGGTCAGGCTCTCCTCCAGGCCCTGGCGCAATTCCTCCGGCGTGAGATCAACCACGTCCTTGAGATAGGGCGATTTGGTCGACAGCACGATCTGGTCGCGCCGGCCCTTGATGGCGCGGCCGACGATCGCCTCGGTGCGATAGGTGGGGGCGGTGTCGATCAGAGTGACGCCCAGATCGATCGCGGCCTGCACGATCCCCACCGAATGCTCGGTTGTCGCGCCTTGCGACTGCCCGAGGCGGCTCTTGCCGCCGCCGCCGATCCCCGCGACGCTGACGGTGAGGCCGGTGCGGCCGAGCGTTGTGGTCTCCATGACCTATGCCGTCCCTATCCGGCCGCGATCTCGGCGACGCGGTCGGCGATCGAGAGCGAGGCGGTGAGCCCCGGCGATTCGATGCCGAAGAGGTTGATCACGCCGGGCACGCCGTGATCGGCCGGCCCGTCGATCCGGAAATCGCCGAAGGCGCCGCCGGGCCCGGCGATCTTGGGGCGGATCCCGGTATAGCCCGGCTGCAGTCGGTCCGGGTCGAGCCCCGGATAGTAGTGCCGGATCGCCTCGACGAAGCGCGGCTTGCGTCTTTCATCGAAGCTGTAGTCGACTTCATCGATCCAGGTCACGTCGGGCCCGAACTTGGCCTGGCCCGCGAGGTCGAGGGTGACATGGACGCCGAGACCGCCATCCTCGGGCACCGGATAGATGAGGCGGTTGAAGGGCGCCTTGCCCGAAAGGGTGAAGTAATGCCCGATCGCGATGTGCCGGGCGGGGATGTGCGCGGCGGGAAATCCCTCCAACGCGCCCGCGACCGCCTGCGCGCCGAGCCCGGCGGAGTTGACGACAAGCGCGCAGTCGACCGTCATTGCGCCGTCGTCGCCAGCGACCCGAAGCACCACACCGTCCTCGGTGATGCGCCCGTTCTCCACGGTGCTGCGATAGACGGCCTGCCCGCCGGCATTCTCCAGATCGCCCAGGAGCGTCAGCATATAGGTGTGGCTGTCGATGATGCCGGTCGAGGGCGAGACCAGGCCGCGCACGGCGCGCACCGCCGGCTCCATGGCCTTCACCTCGTCGGCGGAGAGCCATTCCAGATCGCCGACCCCGTTCGCCGCGGCGCGCTCCTTGTCGGCCTCGAGGCGCGCAATCTGCCCGTCGCTCGTCGCCACGATGATCTTGCCGATCCGGCGATGGGGGATGCCGCGCTCCTCGCAATAGGCGTAGAGCTTGTGCTTGCCGGCGACGCAGTGTCGCGCCTTCAGGCTGCCCGGCGGGTAATAGATGCCGGCGTGGATGACCTCGGAGTTGCGGCTGCTGGTCTCGGTGCCGAAGCTGTCGGCGCGCTCTAGCACCGTGACCTCGCGGCCTGCCAGGGCGAGCGCACGGGCGACGGCCAGACCGACCACGCCGGCCCCGACCACGACACAATCAAGCCTCTCGCTCATGCGTCCGTTCCCATGGTTCGGGAGGTTGGATAGGGGCGCGCGCGGGCCGGATCAATGATAATCCGGACCGGATCGGTCATTCGGCGCGGTTGGCCCCCGAGTTTACCTGTCCGTGCTGCGGTGATACCGTGGCGCTCAAGGCGCGCTGAATACAGCATTCACAACCGGTTGGTTGTTGGGAAGCATAGGGACGCTGCCCAATTGTTCCGAAGGCAGCGGTTCGGGCGGAAAAATGCAACCGATTGCATTTGCCGCCGCCGGGCGTTATTCCGGCATCTGGCGAACGAATGCCGGGCGGCAGGCCCGTGCGACACAGGGTAAAAAAGGGCCAAAAGGGCCAAAAAAAGGGGTGGAAACGGCGATGATCAAGGCGGGAGTGGCCGGCCTCGGCTGGTGGGGCAAGACGCTGGTCGAGGCGGTGGCCGACGGCAGCGACGAGATCGAGTTCGTGGCCGCCACCACGCGAAGCCTGTCGAGCGACGCCCAGGCCTTCTGCAAGGACCAGGGTCTGGAGCTCTTGCCGAGCTACGAGGCGATGCTGGAGGATCCGGCGATCGACGCGGTCGTGCTCGCCACGCCGCATTCGCTCCACGTGCCCCAGGTCGTCGCCGCCGCCGCCGCCGGCAAGCACGTCTTCTGCGAGAAGCCCTTCGCGCTCGACAAGGCCGGCGCCGAGGAAGCCGTCGCCGCGATGGAGAAGGCGGGGCTCACACTGGGGCTCGGCTACAACCGCCGCTTTCATCCGACCATCGCCGATCTGCGCGAGCGCATCCGCTCCGGCGCGATGGGCACGATCCTTCATTTCGAAGGCACGATGTGCTTCCCGAACGCGCTTTACCTCAAGCCCGACGCCTGGCGCGCCAGCCGCGAGGAGACGCCCTGCGGTGGGCTGACCCCGATGGGTGTGCATGTGGTCGACGGGGTGATCGATCTCTTCGGCGAGGTCGAGAGCGTCTTCTGCATGAGCCATCACCGCGTGGTCGAGGTCGACAACGACGACACCACCGCGATCCTCTTCAAGATGAAGGAGGGGATGTCGGGCTACCTCGGCACGATGACCGCGACGGGCGGCTGCTTTCGCCTCCAGGTCTACGGCTCGAAGGGCTGGCTGCGCATCGACGGCATGACGCATATCGCGGGCGCGCCGTCGGAGGAGCGCCGCACGCGCCTCTTCGGCGAATGCACCTTCCATCCGGTCAAGGGCGAGCCGGAGGTCTGGCAGGCCGACGCGATCGACTTGAGCCGCGTCTGTCTCGAAGCCTTCGCGAAGGCGGCGAATGGCGGGCCGGCCTATCTGATCCCGACCTCGGAGATGATCCATGGCGCGGCGGTCACGGAGACGATCGTCAAATCGGCGAACTCGGGCGTGATGGAAACGGTCGTCTGAGCCGCGCCGCGACAAACGAACACAACAAGAGACAACTGGAGGCAGTCGCATGGATCTGGGGCCGGGCAAAGGGCATCTCACCTACTCCACGCTCGTTCATCCGGGCGATACCTGGGAGGAGATGTGGGACAGCCTCACGCGCTACGTCCCGGCGGTGAAGGAGCGCGTCTGCCCCAACGAGCGCTTCGGCGTGTCGCTGCGGCTCTCGGGGAATTCCGCGGCGCGGCTTTCGGCCGATGCGGCCGAGCGTGAGAAGGTGAAGAAGTTCCTCGGCGACAACGACCTCTACCTCTATACGGTCAATGCCTTTCCCCACGGGCCCTTCAAGAACCAGGTCGTGAAGGAAGCGGTCTACGAGCCCGACTGGCGGAGCGATACCCGCGCCGAATACACCATGCAGGTCGCGGACATCCTGGCCGACATCGCCGATCCCGGCGTCAACCCCTCGATCCAGAGCCCGCCGCTTGGCTTTAAGCCGCGGGTGACCGGCGAGGACGTGGTGACCGCATACACGGATCAGGTCCGCCGGGTCGTCGCGCATTTGGCACGTCTCGAGCAGACGACCGGGCGCACGGTGACTTTGGCGCTCGAGCCCGAGCCCTACTGCTTTCTGGAGACCACCGACGAGGCGGTCGATTACTTCACCAACCATCTCTATGCCGACGCCAATGCCGCGAAGCTGGCCAGCGAGCTCGGCTGCGCGGCGGCCGATGCCGACGCGGCGCTTCGCAAGCATCTCGGCGTGGTCTTCGATATCTGCCATCAGGCGGTCGAGTTCGAGGATATCGGCCAGGACCTGCAGAAGCTGGTCGATGCCGGCATTCCGATCTTCAAGCTGCAGGAGGCCGCCGCCCTCCAAGTGCCCGAGGTGACGCAGGATATGGTCACCTCGCTGCGGCGCTACGCCGACACGGTCTATCTGACCCAGACGATGGAGAAGAAGGACGGCGAGATGACCGAGTTCCTGAACCTCGAGGATGCGTTCGAGGCCTGGGACAAGGATCCGGGGCCGCGCGAATGGCGCACGCATTTCCATGTGCCGGTGTTCCTGGAAGAGCTGGGCGACTTCCGCACCACGCGGTTCGCGATCGAGGATGCGTTGAAGTTCCACAAGGCGACCCCGTGCTCCGACCAGCTCGAGATCGAGACCTACACCTGGGACGTGCTGCCCGAGCATCTGAAGACCGGCGACATCGTCGACTACGTCACCCGCGAGCTCGAATGGGTGCAGGAGCAGTTGGCCTGAACCCAAAAACGGACGGGAACGAGGAGGACGTCACCATGAAGGTCGGTTTCATCGGACTGGGCCGTATGGGCGAGGCGATCGCGTTGCGCCTTCAGGCGGCGGGCCACGACCTCACCGTCTACAACCGGACGGCGGCGAAGGCCAAGGCGCTGGCCAATGGCGGGGCCACCGTGGTGGGCTCGCCCGCCGAGGCCGCGGCTGGTCGCGAGGTCGTCTTCACCTGCCTAGCCGACGATGCCTCGCTCCAGGAAATCTGCGAGGGCGCCGGACTCATCGAGGCATTGCCCGCCGGTGCTATTCACGTCGCGACGGGCACCCACGGGATCGATGCGACCAAGGCGATGGCCGCGGCACATGAGGGCGCCGGGCGGGGCTATGTTGCTGCCCCCGTGATCGGCCGCTTCACCATCGTCGCCGAGGGCAAGCTGATCACCGTCGCGGCGGGCCCGAAGGCGCATCTCGATACCTGTGCGCCGCTCTTCGAGGCGATGGGCAAGCGCACCTTCATCGCGGGCGAGGCGCCCGAAGCGGCGGCCTCGATCAAGCTCGCCAACAATTTCATGCTCGGCTGCGCCATCGAGGTGATGGGCGAGGGCTTCTCGCTCGTGCGCGGCTTCGGCGTCGATCCCTCGGTCTTCTACGAGGTGCTGATCGAAGGTGTCTTCAACTGCCCCGCCTATGCGGGCTATGGCGACATCATCGCCAAGGAGGATTACGACCGCGTCGGCATTACCGCCGTGCTGGGCCACAAGGACGCAACACTGGCTTTGAAGGCCGCGAAAAGCGTCGGCGTCGTTCTGCCCAGCGGCGAGGTCTGGCGCGAGCGTCTGGAAGGGGCCATCGAGCACGGCGAAGGCGAGAAGGACTGGGCCGTCGTGGCCAAGGAGCAGGCCCGCAAGAGCGGTCTCGAATAGGGTGGAAACCGGAGCGTGAAGCCATGCTTTTGATGCGAATTGCGAACGATTGCAGCCGCGCATGGCTTGGCGGGACCGTCAATCCGCAATAGGTTGGAGCCCAAGAGGCACAAGACATCGGCCGGCCGAAGCCGGCAAATTGGGAGGGGAAGGACCATGGCCAAGAAGACCAACGGCGAGCCGGCGATCGTTGCGCTCGATTCGCTCGATCCACGCTACAACTGGAACCGCGCCATCCCGGCCCCCGGCCACATGGCGGTCGATTTCGAGGAGCGGGTCGATTTCCGGCGCTTGCACAACTACCGGCTCGCCCGCTCGCGCCAGGCGCTGAAGAACTCCGATCTCGGCGCGATGCTGCTCTTCGACACCAACAACATCCGCTACGTCACATCGACGGCGATCGGCGAGTGGTCGCGCGACAAGATGAGCCGCTACGCGCTGCTCGCCGGCGACGAGGAGCCGCATCTCTGGGACTTCGGCTCGGCCGCCACCCATCACCGCCTGCACGCGCCCTGGCTGCCCTCGGCGCAGATGCATGCCGGCATGCTGGGCCTGCGCGGCTCGGTCAAGCCCGATGCCGGGCTGATGCGCAAGGCCGCCGAGGAGATCAAGCAGATCCTGGTCGATGCCGGCGTTGCCGACATGCCGCTCGGCATCGATATCGTCGAGCCGCCGATGATGTACGAGCTGCAGCGCCAGAACCTGGAGGTGCGCGACGGCCAGCAGGTCATGCTCGACGCCCGCGAGGTCAAGAACATCGACGAGATCGTGCTCTTGAACCAGGCCGCGGCCATGGTCGACGGCGTCTATCAGATGATCAGCGAGAAGATGAAGCCGGGCGTGCGCGAGAGCGACATGGTCGCCGAGGCCTCCAAGATGCTCTACGAGATGGGCTCGGAGCAGATCGAGGCGATCAACGCGATCTCCGGCGAGCGCTGCAACCCGCACCCGCACAACTTCACCGACCGGCTGTTCCGTCCCGGCGATCAGGCCTTCTTCGACATCATCCACGCCTATCAGGGCTACCGGACCTGCTACTACCGCACGCTCAATATCGGCCGCGCCACCGACTCGCAGAACGACGCCTATACGAAGGCGCGCGAATGGTTGGATGCGGCGATTGCCCTGATCAAGCCGGGCGTCACCACGGACAAGGTCGCGGCCGTCTGGCCGAAGGCCGAGGAGCTCGGCTTCGCCAACGAGATGGAATGCTTCGGCCTCCAGTTCGGCCACGGGCTCGGCGTCGGCCTGCATGAGCGTCCGATCATCAGCCGGCTTATTTCCATGGACGATCCGGTGGAGATCAAGGAAGGCATGGTCTTCGCATTGGAGACCTACTGCCCGGCGACGGACGGTTTCTCCGGCGCGCGGATCGAGGAAGAGGTCGTCGTCACCAACGACGGCTGCCGCGTGATTACACTGTTCCCGGCCGACTATCTGCCCATTGCCAACCCGTACTAGGGCTAGCGATCAGGGACGGACGGACCGGTAGGGAGGAGGACGCCTCGTGGCAGCCAAGAAGAAAGCATCGGTTAAGTCGAATGGGGGTGCGCGTAATCTCGCCCGCAATCTCGCAAATGACGACATTGGCGAGGAGATGCGGCGGAAGCTCTACATCTCGCAGCTCGAATGCCGCCAGATCGAGCAGAAGGCCTACGATCTCTTTCTGCAGAACCTGATCAAGGGCACCAGCCATCTGGGGCTCGGCCAGGAGGCGGTCGCGGCCGGCTTCGCCACCGCGATGAAGCCCAAGGATTACACCTTCTGCACCTACCGTGGGCACAACCACACGCTGGCCCGCGGCGCCTCGATGGAAGGCGTTCTGGGCGAGCTGATGGGCCGGGAATGCGGGCTGCTCGGTGGCAAGGGCGGCTCGATGCACCTGACCAGCGTCGAGCACGGGGCGATGGGGTCTTATGCCATCATCGGTGCGCATCTGCCGATCGCCATGGGTGCTGCCTGGTCGGCGCAGTATCGCGGAACCGACCAGGTCTCGGTCTGCTTCTTCGGCGACGGCACCACCAACATCGGCGCCTTCCACGAGGCGCTCAACATGTCGCAGGTCTGGAAGCTGCCGGTCGTCTTCGTCTGCGAGAACAACCTTTACATGGAATACACGCCGATCAGCGAGGTTACGGCGGTCGAGCATCCGGCGGCCGACCGGGCGTCGGCCTACGGCATGGAGCGGATCATCGTCGACGGCAACGACGCCGACGAGGTCTACCGCACCGCCCAGACCGCCTTCGCCAAGGCGCGCGCCGGCGACGGGCCCTCGTTGATCGAGGCCATGACCTACCGGCACAGCGGCCATAGCCGGGCCGATCCCGCGACCTATCGCCCGGACGGCGAGCTGGAAGAGTGGCTGAAGCGCGATCCGATCCCGACCTATCGCCAGCGGATGCTCGACTTCGGCATCGCGGAGACGGACATCGTCGCGATCGAGACCGACGTGACCAACCGCGTCAATGCAGCGGTCGAAACCGCCAAGGCGTCGTCGCCCCCGGCGGAGGACGTGTTGATGACGCAGATGTGGGCGGATGGAGGCTCGGCATGGCGGAACTGACCTACCGCGAGGCGGTCGCCGTCGGCATCGCCCAGGAGATGAAGCGCGATCCGAACGTCGTCTTCCTGGGCGAGGATATCGCGGCGGCCGGCGGCGTCTTCAAGACGACCGTGGGTTTGCTTGACGAGTTCGGCCCCGACCGCGTGCGCGACACGCCGATCTCCGAGCAGGCGATTCTGGGCGCTGCGATGGGGGCGGCGATGACGGGCCTGCGCCCCATCGCCGAGATCATGTTCTCCGACTTCTTCGCCGTTTGTTGGGATCTGGTGGCGAACGAGATGGCCAAGTCGCGCTACATGACCGACGGCCAGGTGAGCGTGCCGGTCGTGGTGCGTACCGCCAATGGCGGCGGCGTGCGCTTCGGCGCGCAGCACTCGCAGAGCGTGGAGAACTGGGCCATGGCGGTGCCGGGCCTGAAGGTCGTCGCGCCCTCCACGCCGGCCGATGTGATCGGGCTTCTGGCCTCCTCGGTACGTGACGACGACCCGGTGGTCTTTTTCGAGCAGAAGTCGCTCTATGCCTCCAAGGGCGAGGTGCCGGACGGCGAGCATGTCGTGCCGCTCGGCCAGGCGAACATCGCGCGTCGGGGCAAAGACGTGACCATCGTGGCGCTGGCCGCCATGGTGCCGCGTGCGCTCAAGGCCGCCGATATCCTGGCCGCCGAGCACGGTATCGACGCGACGGTGATCGACCCGCGCACGCTGGTGCCGCTCGACACCAAGACGATCCTCGAGGAGACCATCAAGACGGGCCGGCTGGTGACCGTGGAGGAGAACCCGCGGCTCTGCGGCTGGGGCGCGGAGGTGGTCTCGATCGTCAGCGAGGAAGCGTTCTGGGACCTCGACGGGCCAATCGTGCGCATCACCACGCCGCACATACCGTTGCCCTCGGCCGACGCGCTTGAGGATCTGGCGATGCCCTCGGTCGCGCGCATCGTGGAGACCATCCGCACCTCGGTCGACTGACCGGGCGCGGTGGGAGCACGGCGATGAACGTGATCATGCCCCAGCTTGGCGAGACGGTGGCCGAAGGCACGGTCTCGGTCTGGCACAAGAAGGTCGGCGACACGGTCGCGGAGAACGAGCTGCTGTTCGAGGTCTCGACCGACAAGGTCGAGGTCGAGGTGCCGGCGCCGGCGAGCGGCGTCATCACCGAGATCCTGATCGGCGAGGGCGTGACGGTGGACGTCGGCACGACGCTCGCGGTGATCGCGGACGGCAGCAACGGCGCGGCCGAGGTTGCCGTGACGGCCACGCCCGCGGCTCGACAATCCGGAAGCGACGAGCCGCCGCTGTCGCCTGCGGTGCGCAGGCTGGTCTCGGAGCATGGGCTCGATCCGGCGGCGATTTCCGGCACCGGCCGTAGTGGCCGGCTCACCAAGGCCGACGTGCTGGCGCATATCGAGGGCGGCGCGGAGAGCCCTTCCGTCGGCAACGTCGATGCGCGCGGCAATCCGCTTTCGCCCGTGGTGCGCAAATTGCTGGGTGAGCATGGGCTCGATGCGGCGAAGATCATCGGCTCCGGCCGCGGCGGCCGCATCAAGCGCGGCGACGTGCTGTCCTTCATCGAACGCCTTGGAGCGGCCGCGGCACCCAGCGAAGCCAAGGCGCCGCCAACTCCGGTGAAGATCCCGGCGGGTGGGCAGGTCATCCCGCTTTCCAAGATCCGCAAGATGACCGGCGATCATATGGTTGCCTCGAAAGCGACGAGCCCGCATGTGCTGCAGGCGGTCGAGGCGGACTTCGTGCGGATCGAGCGGGCGCGCAAGGCACACGGCGAGGCCTGGAAAGCACGCGAAGGCTTCGGCCTTACTTATCTGCCGTTTCTGGCCCGCGCGGTCTGCCGCGCGATAGGCGACTTCCCCCACATCAACGCCAGCATTGACGGCGATAATCTGGTCGTGCACGGCCGGGTCAATCTCGGCATCGCGGTAGATCTCGGCTTCGAGGGGCTGATGGTCCCCGTCGTGAAGGATGCGCATACGAAGAACGTGGCGGGGCTGGCACTGGCGATCCGCGATCTTTCGACCCGCGCACGCGACGGCAAGCTTAAGCCCGACGATCTGACCGAAGGCACCTACACGCTGTCGAATTCGGGGCCGTTCGGCACGCTGATTACGGCGCCGGTGATCAACCAGCCGCAGGTGGCGATCCTCTCTACCGACGGTGTGCGCAAGAAGCCGGTCGTGATCGAAAGCGAGGACGGCGACATGATCGGCATTCGTCCGGTCGGTGTGATCGCACAGTCCTTCGATCACCGCGCCTTCGACGGCGCCTATTCGGCGGCCTTCCTCAATCGCCTACGCGAGATCGTCGAGACCACCGATTGGTCGGCCGAGCTCAACTGACCTTCGTCAGTCTCACCCGCCGTTCAGCGCCCGCCACACGCGCTCGGGCGTTGCCGGCATGTCGATCGCGGCTGCGTCGCGCGAGGCGAGCGCGTCGTTCACGGCATTCATCACCGCCGAGAGCGCGCCCGAGGTGCCGCCCTCGCCGCAGCCTTTGGAGCCGAGCGGATTGGTCGCGGCGGGGACCTCGTGTGAGCCAAACTCGAAGCTCGGCAGCTCGTCGGCGCGGGGCATCGCGTAGTCCATGAACGAACCCGAGGCGAGGTTACCGCTCTCGTCATAGACGACGCGTTCGCCGAGCGCCTGGCCGATCCCCTGCACGACGCCGCCATGCACCTGCGCCTCGACCAGCATCGGGTTCACCAGCACGCCGAAATCGTCGACCACGGAATAGCGCACGACGCGCGTGGTGCCGGTCTCCGGGTCGATCTCGACCTCGGCGACATGGCAGCCATTCGGGAAGGCCGAGGGCGGCGTATCGATCACCAGTTCCGCGTCGAGCCCGCTCGGAAGGTCGTCGGGCAGCGCGCCGGCATCGCGGATGCGCGCGGCCAGGTCCATGATCGCGATGGCCCGATCGGTGCCGGCGACCCGGAACGCACCGTCGCCGAACTCGATATCGGCGACGGCCGCTTCCAGGAAATGTCCCGCGAGCGCACGGCCATTTTCGATCACCTCGTCGCTGGCGGTCAGGATCGCCGTGCCGCTCGCCATCACCGAGCGCGAGCCGCCGGTGCCGCCCCCGGCCAGCAATTGATCGCTATCGCCCTGTACCAACCGCACTTTCTCGAACGGCACCCCGAGCTTGTCGCAGAGGATCTGGGCGAAGGTCGAGCGGTGGCCTTGGCCGTAATCGAGCGTGCCGGTGACGATGGTGACGTCGCCATCGGGCTCGAAGCGGATGCCGCCCATCTCCTTGCCCGGCGGGGCGGTCACCTCGAGATAGAAACCGATGCCGTGGCCGCGCAGCTTGCCGGCCACCTCGCTTTCTTTCCGGCGCGCCTCGAAGCCATCCCAGTCGGAGGCCGCGAGGCATTTGTCGAGCACGGCCTCGAAATCGCCGCTGTCGTATTCGAGGCCGGACGGTGCTTTCCACGGGATCGAATCGGCGGGGATCGCGTTCTTGCGGCGAAGCGCGACCGGATCGCGGCCGGTCTCCTTGGCCGCCGCTTCGATCAAGCGCTCCATGTAGTAGTTGGCCTCAGGCCGCCCTGCGCCGCGGAAGGCGCTGACGGGGGTCGTGTTGGTGAGGACGCAGCGAGTCGAGACGCCGATCAGCGGCGTCTTGTAGAGGCTGACCGCGTTCTTGACGATGTTGACGCAGGGGATCGCCGCGCCAAATCCGACCGTGTACGCACCAAGGCTGCCGAGCCCTTCGATTTTGACCGCGAGGAAGTTGCCCTCGGCATCGAGCGCCAGCGCCGCTTCAACTTGAGCGTGGCGGCCGTGATGGTCGGAGACGAAGCTCTCGGTGCGCTCGTCGATCCATTTGACCGGCCGGCCGAGCGCCTTGGCGGCGTGCAGCAGCGGTACATATTCGGGATAGGCCGGCGCCTTCATGCCGAAAGAGCCGCCGATATCGTAGCTCCGCACGCGGAGCTTGCCCGGCTCCAGGTTCATGATGCCCTTGCTGAGCGAGGCGGCCATCCCGAAGGCACCCTGGCAGCCCAGATGAAGCGTGAAACGCTCGGCCTTGTCGTCCCATTCGGCGACGGCGCCGCGCGGCTCCATCGAGGCGGCGACGATGCGGCTGTTGGCGAGCTTGAGGCGGGTGACGTGCGCGGCGCTCTCGAAGGCTTCGGCGATCGCGTCCTGGTCACCGTAGCGCCAGTCGAGCGCGACGTTGCCGGGGGCTTCCTCGTGGAGTTGCGGAGCGCCCGGCGCGACAGCCGCTTCGAGATCGGTGACGGCCGGCAGCGGCTCGACGTCGAGCTCGATCGCTTCGGCGCCGTCCCGCGCCGCCGTGCGGCTTTCCGCCACCACCAGCGCGATGGCTTCGCCCGCATAGCGCACGCGGCCCATTGCAAGCGCATGACGGTCCGGGACGATGAGCGGCGTCCCGTCGTGGCTCTTGAGCGGGACGGGGCAGGGCAACGGATTGTAGCCGGCCTTGTTCATATCCTCGCCGGTATAGACCGCGATCACGCCGTCCACCTCGAGCGCCGGGCCGGTATCGACATCGCGTAGCTCGCCGTGCGGATATGGCGAGCGCAGCACGACCGCATAGGCCTGGCGCTCGAGCGTGATGTCGTCGGTATAGCGCCCGCCGCCCGTGAGCAGGCGCGGGTCCTCCTTGCGCGAGACCGATTGGCCGACGCCGAATTTCGTGTGCGGGAGGGTGGTCGGGTCGAGTGTATCCATATCGTCGCCTTTTGGGCTCTGCTTTGCGGTGGTGCGCTGTTGGGGAGTGACGCACGAATGGCTGTGCTAGTGACGACTATACGGTCCCGCCTGCATGCGGCGCGAGTGCAAATATGGGGAATGTCGGCCGCAGTGCGGGTATGGCTCGCCGGTACGGGTCGTTTATTAACGCTCGGCGTCGAAAGCTTTTGATCGCCCCCGCCGGCTCGCTTAGAAGAACGGTCCAATGAAAGACCCCATAACAGACACCAACTATCTGCCTGATTTCAAACCGGGAACCGTCGTCCTCGCGGGCGCGGGCCCCGGCGATGCCGGGCTGCTGACTTTGGCGGCCGCCGAAGCGCTCAAGCGCGCCGACCTGGTGATCTACGACGCGCTGGTCGGCGACGCGGTGATGGACCTGATCCCCGAGAACGCGGAGAAGATCTACGCCGGCAAGCGCGGCGGCCAGCCCTCGACCAAACAGGCGGATATCGTCGAGAAGCTTATCGAGCATGCGCGGGCCGGCAAACGCGTGCTGCGGCTCAAGGGGGGCGATCCCTTCGTCTTCGGGCGCGGCGCGGATGAATGCCTGGCGCTGGCCGAGGCCGGGATTCCCTTCCGCATTGTTCCCGGCATTACCGCGGGCATTGCGGGGCTTACCTATGCCGGCATTCCGGCGACCAGCCGCGAGACCAACTCCGCCGTTTGCTTCCTGACCGGCCATGCCGCGACGGGAGAGGTGCCGGCCGATATCGATTGGAGCGCGCTGTCGGAGGTGGCCCCGGTGCTCGTCTTCTACATGGCGACGCTGCACCTGCCGGAAATCGCCGAGCGGCTGTTGCGCGCCGGCCGATCGGAGGACGAGCCGGTCGTCTTCATCAGCAACGCGACGACCGAGCGTCAAAAAGTGGTCGAATCGACTCTCGGACGCTGTGCGCAGGATTTCGCGTCGGATCCGTTGCCGCCGCCGGTGCTGGTCGCGATCGGCCCGGTGGTCGAGTACCGCAAGCAGCTGCGCTGGTTCGATCTTTAGACGCCTCTCGTAAGCGGGAGAGGGTTTCGTCTTAATGCTTGCCGTCCTCGCCCTGGCAGGCGCCGAGGACGGGCGAGACGACGCGGCTCTCGAAGCTGCCGCCTTCGACCTCTCCGACCTCGATGGTCGGTGCGTCGACGCTGCCGCGGCGATGCTCGACGATCTCGGCCAGGATCGAGAGCGCGATCTCTTCCGGCGTTGCGGCACCGATGTCGAGCCCGGCGGGTGAGCGCAGGATGGCGATCCGCTCCTCCGGCACCCCGTCTTCGCGCAGTCGGGCCTTCAGCGTCTCGGCCTTCTTGCGGCTGCCGACGAAGCCGACATAGGTGGCCTCGCTTTCGAGCGCGCCGCGCAAGGCGTCACGGTCGCGCTTGCCCTGGGTCGCGACAATGATCGATCCCATGCGGCTGGCCGGCGCGGAGGCGAGGTCGAAACCCTCGATCCGGAAATCCGGATTGGAGAAATTTTCCTGGTCCTCGCTCAATGCCGCGACAGTGACTGCGAAGCCCGCGCCGCGACCGAGCGTCGCGAGCGCGCGGGCGACCGGTGAGGCGCCGGCGATGATCAGCGGCGCGCGCGGCAGGACCGGCTCGATGAAGAGATCGATGGTGCCGCCGCTCGGACAGTTGTTCTTATGCAACTCGTAGCTGTCGGATGCCTCGGCATCGTTCAGGCGCTCGGCGGGGCGCACGCTGATCAGCCGGGCGCGGCCGTCGGCGAGCGCCCGGGCGGCCGCTTTCTTCGTCGCCGCGATGGTGCAGCCGCCGCCCAGAAATCCGACCATCGAGCCGTCGGCGCGGATCACCGCCTTGTTGCCGGCCTTGGCCGCGGTGGCGTCTACGGTGCGTACCACGGTCGCCAATGCGAAGGGTTGGTTGTCGCCCTTCATGCGCGCCATGCAGTCAATGATGTCATCACTATGATTTTCGGACATATCCATTTCCCGGGCAGGAATTTGAGCTCGTGTCAGAGTCGCTCCAGGTAAGGCGCTAGTTTCGCAAGGCTTTCGAGATTGTGCGCCGGCGCGAACAGATCGACATGCGGCAGCGCCGCCGCCATGCCTTGCGCTACCGGCTCGTAGCCGCGCCAGCCGATCATCGGATTGAGCCAGACGACGCGTTTCGCCCGCCCGCGCAGTTTCTTCACCTGTTGGGCGAGGACCTCGGGCGGTCCAGTGTCGTATCCGTCGGAGACGATCATCACGACGGTGCGCGAGTTGATCGTCGATTTGGCGTGATGCCGATTGAAGGTCTTGAGGCTCTCGCCGATGCGCGTGCCGCCGCCCCAGCCGGCCGACATCACGGCCATGCGCTCGACCGCGCGCTCGATGTCCTTCTCCCGCAGCGCCGACGACAGATGCACCAGCCGCGTGTGGAAGACATACGCGTCGGCCTGGGCGAAGCTCTCGATGATGCCGCGGATGAAGCGGATGAAGAAGGTGCTGTAGAGGCTCATCGAGCCGCTGGCGTCGAGGATCACCACGAGCTTGAGCGGGCGCGGATGGCGCCGCCGGTAGGCGAGCTCGAGCGGGGTGCCGCCGTGGCGGAGGCTCTTGTGGATGGTGTTGCGGAGATCGATGGTGCGGCCGCGCGCGCGTATCCGACGCCGGCGCGAGAGCCGCCAGCGCATGCGCTTGGCGAGACGCTCGGCGAGATCGTGGACGGCCTGCAGGTCGCGCTCGCTGTTGAGATGGCGGAAGTCGGTGCCCTCCAAACGCTCGCGGGCACTGGCGCCGCCGACGGTCTCATCGGCTTCCAGTGTGTCGCCGCCGAAGCCGAGCTGTTGGGCGGACGGCACCTCGTTGCCTCCGCCGGGCCGGGGCAGGGCGCCCGAGACTTTGAGGATCGTGCGCTCACCGCCATAGGACCAATAAGAATCAAAGAGGTCGTCGAAGCGCTCCCAATCCTCCGGCGAGGAGCAGAAGAGCGTGCGCAGCCCCCAGCGCAGCGCGTCGCGGTCGAGGATGCCGGACTGGTCTGCGAACTGGAGTGCGTCGAGCGCCTCCTCGATGCCCAAGGGAAAGCCGTTGTCGCGGGCATGCCGGGCAAAGCGCAGGATCTTTTGCACCAGCGGGCTGTGGTCGTGCTGGATGCCATGCCGGGCCAGCGGCACGACGCTACCGTTTTCGTCACCGATGTTGTCGTTGTCGCTCATACCGCCTTGGCCACGAGACGTTCGAACACCTCCGGCGCGATCTGCTCGCGGTCGGCGCGTGTCTTCAGGAGGCACATCATGGTCTCGCGGGTCTCATCGAGACTCTCGTCGATCCGGGCAGCACCAATGCCGACCAGCGCCCGCGCCCAATCGAGCGTCTCGGCGATGCCGGGCTTTTTCTCCAGATCCTCACGGCGCAGGGCCTGTACGAAGCGCACGATCTGGCTGGCGAGCTGCGCCTCGGCGTCGGGCACCCGCGCCTTGACGATCGCCTGCTCCTTTTCCTCGCTCGGATAATCGAGCCAGTGATAAAGGCAGCGGCGGCGCAGCGCGTCGGAGAGCTCGCGCGTTGAGTTCGAGGTCAGGATGACGTGCGGGATGCTGACGGCCTTGACCGTGCCCATCTCCGGAATGCTGATCTGATAGTCGGAGAGGACCTCGAGCAGGAAGGCCTCGAACTCCTCGTCGGCGCGGTCGATCTCGTCGATCAGGAGGACCGGCGGCGTCTCCCGCGAGATCGCGTCGAGCAGCGGCCGCTTCAGCAGGAACTTCTCCTGGAAGACATGCTCCTCCTTCTCGTCGGCGGAGAGCTTCTCTTCCTCCCAGATCTTGATGGCCAGTAACTGGCGCTGATAGTTCCACTCGTAGACGGCCGCGTTGGCGTCGAGACCTTCGTAGCACTGCAGGCGGATGAGGTCGGTTCCGAGGATTTCGGTCAGCGCCTTGGCGATGTCGGTCTTGCCGACGCCCGCCTCGCCCTCGATCAGGAGGGGGCGCTGGAGGCGCTCGGTCATGGCCAGCGCCATCGCCAGATCGGGATCGGAGATATAGCCCGTCCCCGCAAGTTTCGTCTGTAAGTCACGCCAATCCATGGTCAATTCCTTTGTCCTTCGGAGGCGCGGCATTCCTTCATCTGGCCGCACCTCGCCTCTCCCGCAACCGCGGCGGGACGGTTCCGTCCCGCCGCCTGTTGCGGATTACCGTCAACCCGCGACGGCCTACTTGTTGAGCCCGTGCTCTTCGATCGTCTGCCAGACCCGCCAGGTCGTGTGCGGCATCGGCATATGGGTGACGCCATGCTGGGCGAAGGCGTCGATGACCGCGTTGGAGAAGGCCGGCACGCCGCCGACATTCGGGCTTTCGCCGATGCCCTTGGCGCCGATCGGATGGTGCGGGCACGGCGTCACCGTGTAGTCGGTCTCCCATTGCGGCGTCTCGACGGCGCTCGGGATGAAGTAATCCTGGAACGACGCGCCCAGGATGTTCCCCATCTCGTCGAACACCAGCTCCTGGCCCATGGCGATGGCGAAGGCCTCGGTCAGCCCGCCATGCACCTGGCCCTCGATCACCATCGGGTTGATGCGCGTGCCGCAATCGTCGAGCGCGTAGAAGCGGCGCACCTTTATCTCGCCGGTGAAGCGGTCGATGTCGACGACGCAGATATAGGCCCCGAACGGATAGGTGAAGTTCGGCGGGTCGTAGTAGCTGGTGGTCTCCAGGCCGTGTTCCATGCCCTCGGGGATATTGGAGTAGGCGGCCATGGCGATCTCCTTCATGGTCGCGGCCTTTTCGGGCAGGCCTTTGACCTTGAAGCGGTCGATCTCCCATTCGAGATCGTCCTCGCCGACTTCGAGCAGATGGGCGGCGATCTTCTGCGCTTTGGCCTTGATCTTGCGCGCGGCCACGGCCGCGGCCGCGCCGGCGACCGGGGTCGACCGCGAACCATAGGTGCCGAGGCCGTAGGGCGCGGTGTCGGTATCGCCTTCCTCGACCACGATGTCGTCCGACGGCAGACCGATCTCCGTAGCGACGATCTGCGCGAAGGTCGTCTCGTGGCCCTGGCCCTGGCTCTTGACGCCGAGGCGGACGATGGCCGAGCCGGTCGGGTGGACCCGGATCTCGCAGCTGTCGAACATGCCGAGGCCGACGATGTCGCAGTTGCGGGTGGGACCCGCGCCGACGATCTCGGTGAAGGTGGCGATGCCGATCCCCATCAGCTCGCCCTTCGCCGCCTTTTCGGCCTGCTCCTTGCGCAAGCCTTCGTAGTCGACCGCCGCGAGCGCCTTCTTCAGCGCCGCTGGGTAGTCGCCCGAATCGTATTCCCAGCCGAGGCTCGACTGGTAGGGGAACTGCTCGGGCTGGACGAAGTTCTTGAAGCGGATCTCGGCCTTGTCGATGCCGGTCTTCTGGGCCAGCGAATCGATCAGGCGTTCGATCAGATAAGCCGCTTCGGTTACCCGGAAGGAGCAGCGATAAGCGACGCCGCCCGGCGCCTTGTTGGTGTAGACGCCGTCGACCTTCACATGGCCGACCGGGATATCGTAGCTGCCGGTGACGATATTGAATAGCCCGGCCGGCCACTTCGACGGCTGGGCATGGGTGTTGAAGGCGCCGTGGTCGGCCAGCACATAAGCGCGGACCGCGGTGATCCTGCCGTCGGCATCGGCGGCGAGCTCGCCCGTCATGTGATAGTCGCGGGCGAAGGCCGTGGTGGACAGATTGTCCATCCGGCTTTCGATCCATTTGACCGGAAGGCCGGTGACGATCGAGGCTGCGGCCGCGCAGATGTAGCCCGGATAGGCGCCCACCTTGTTGCCGAAGCCGCCGCCGACATCCGGGGAGATGATGCGGATCTTGCTTTCCGCCAGGCCGGTGATCAGGGCGACGACGGTGCGGATCACATGCGGCGCCTGGAAGGTGCCGTAGACGGTGAGCACGCCGTTGGTCGCGTCCATCGAGGCGACGCAGCCGCAGGTCTCCATCGGCGATGGGTGGCTGCGCGGATAGAGGATGTCCTCCTTGACCGTCACCGAGGCGCTGGCGAAAGCCGCCTCGGTCGCATCGGCGTCGCCGACCTCCCAGGTGAAGATGTGGTTGGGGTGCCGGCGCGGGCCCTGACCCACATTGTCCTTCTCCGCGACGTCCTCGCGCAGGACCGGCGCGCCCTTGTCGAGCGCTTTCTTGGGATCGACGAGAACGGGAAGCGCCTCGTACTCGACCTCGACGGCCTGGATGCCGTCGGAGACCGCATAGCGGTCGACGCCGACGACGAAGGCGACCTCCTGGTTCTGGAAGTGGACCTTCTTGTCGGCGAGCACAGCCGCCACGTCGCCGGCCAGCGTGGGCATCCAATGCAGGCCGAGCGGCTCCAGGTCCTTTGCGGTCACCACCGCCGCCACGCCCGGAACCTTGAGCGCCGCCGAGGTGTCAATCGATTTGATCCTGGCATGGGCGTGCGGGCTGCGCACGAAATCGCCGAAGACCATCCCGGGCAGCTTCACGTCGTCGACATAGTTACCCTGGCCGCGGATGAAGCGCGCGTCTTCCTTGCGTTTGCGCGCGGTGCCGATACCGCCGAGGGTCGCTTCGCGCTCCTCGAGGGTGAGTTCTGCTGCGTCATTCATTATTCAGCCGCCTCCTGTTGGGCGTTCATTCGCTCCGCGGCGTAACGCACCGCCTTGACGATGTTCTGATAGCCGGTGCACCGGCAGAGGTTCCCCGACAGCCCGGCGCGGATTTCCGCGTCGCTCGGATTGGGGTTCTCCTGCAGCAACCGGTGGGCGCGGGTGATCATGCCCGGCGTGCAAAAGCCGCACTGCAGTCCATGCTCCTGCATGAAGCCTTCCTGCAACGGGTGCAGGCCGCCATCGGCGCCCTTGATGCCCTCGATGGTCAGCACGTCGCCGCCATCGGCCTGGCAGGCGAAGATGGTGCAGGACTTCACCGAGCGCCCGCCGAGATCGACGGTGCAGGCGCCGCAATGCGAGGTCTCGCAGCCGATATGCGGGCCGGTGAGGTTGAGCTGCTCGCGCAGGAAATGGATCAGCAGCATGCGCGGCTCGACCATCTCCTCCACGGCATTGCCGTTCACCGTCATCTTGACCGGTATCTTTGCCATCTCGCTGCCCCCCTTAGCCGGATGTGCGGGCTTCGGCCCGCTCGATCGCCCGGCGCACCATCACGCCCGCAACGTAGGTTCGGTATTCCGCCGGACCGCGCAGATCGCTGGCGGGTGCGGTGATCGCCTTGGCCGCTTCGACCGCAGCGTCGATGGCCGCGTCGTCGAGCCCGGTGCCGACCAATGCCTGGCCGGCGGCCTCGGCGTAGAGCGGCGTGTCGGCGACATTGGTCAGCGCGATCGAGGCGGCCGTGCAGGTGCCGCCGGACATGCCGAGGATCACGGCCGCCGCCGCGGTCGCATAGTCGCCGGTCTTGCGCTTCAGCTTTTCGTAGGCGCTGCCATGGCCGTCGGCGGGGGTCGGTACCCGGATCGCGGTCAGCAGCTCGTCGTCGTTGCGCTTGGTGAAATAGGCGGCTTCATAGAAGTCGCGGGCCGCGACCGTGCGTTCGCCGTTCGGGCCTTGCAGCACATAAGACGCATCGAGGCACTGCATCAGCGCGGGCATGTCGTTGCCGGGGTCGCCATTGGCAACGTTGCCGCCCATGGTGCCGAAATAGCGCACTTGCGGGTCGGCTATGAGCGTTGCCGCCTCGGGGATGATCGGGCATTTGGCAGCCAGGAGGTCGGAGGACAGCACGTCGGCCTGCGTGGTCATCGCGCCGATCACGATCGTGTCACCGTCCTCGGTGATGCCGTCGAGGCCGCCGACGTCGCGGAGGTCGATCAGATGTTCGGGTACGGCGAGGCGCAGCTTCATCATCGGGATCAGGCTGTGCCCGCCGGCGATCACGCGGCCGTCGTCGCCGAACTTGCCGAGCAGCGCGACCACCTCATCGACCGATCCTGGGCGATGGTATTCGAATGGTCCGGGTATCAAGGGCGTTCTCCCATCATTGCGGCGCCGGGCAAGCTTGACCGGCGCATTCTTGGAGGCCCGCCGTGAGCCGCGTGTCCGCGGTTCCAGGGGCTCAGACTCGAGGATATCGAGGGTCGGCCCAAGCGCCAGCCGAACCCCTCCAATGGTCCCAGGCGTGCACGAACGGTAGCTGCCAGCGCACGAATGGCGGCAGCCCATAGGACTGTGCTCAAAGGAGAGGCAGGAGGTTTCTAGGACTGAAGTCCCAGCGCCATGCGCAGCTTCGGCACGTTGCGGCGGCTGACCGGAACGCTGGGAGCGGCGGCGCCGTCAAGGCGGATCAGGCCCTGTTCCTTATGCCGTTCGAAGGCGCGGGCGTGATCGAGATTGACGATGTGGCTGCGATGGACGCGCAGGAAATGGGCCGGGTCGAGCCGCGCCTCCAGATCGGAGAGCGAATAGGAGCAGAAGTACGAGCCGCTGCCGTCGTGGACGCGGGTGTAGTGCGCATCGGCCTGAATGCTGACGATCGCAGCGAGATCGAGGAACAGCGTCGCCTTGTTCTGCTGCACCGGCAGCTTGGTCAGATAACCCGATGCCGGATCGTGCGGGGCGCCATTGATCTGATCGCGCGCAAGGTGATCGGCAGCCGGCAATCGGGGCGCGGGATCGGCCGCGAGCGTGAAGCCGGGCTTCGCCGCTGGATCGGCCGTTTGTTTCTGCTCGGCCGGCGGGATGTCGGGCAGCGCCATCAGGGTCGTCGCACCGATGATGAGAAACGCGGCGACCGCGACGATGATGGCGAGCAGATGCGGGTCCAGCGCCGGTGCCGTAAAGGCGATGATCGCTTCCGCCGGCAGGAAGGTTGCAGCCGCCATCGCGGTGTAATGCATGCCCGAAATCGCCAACCCCATCACGGTGGCGGCCGGCAAGGTCAGCCAGGTGCCGCGCGGATTGAAGGCGAGCCAGAGCGCCAGGGTCGAGGCCAGGATGCCGACCAGCACCGAGCCGCCGACCAACTCGAAGTCGTAGGCGATGATGCAGTTCGCCCGCACCGCCGCCATGCCGACATAGTGCATGGTCGAGATGCCGAGCCCCATCAGCACGCCGGCGAAGGCGAGCTTGCGCATCGTCAGCGCCCCGTAGCTGGCGGTGAAAAGGCCGAGCCCGGTGACCAGGATGGCCACCAGCGCGGAGACCAGGGTCAGGAGGATGTCGTAGTTGATGGTGACGGGAAGGCTGACCGCGAGCATGCCGATGAAGTGCATCGACCAGATACCCGAGCCGATGGCCACAGCGGCCCCCGACAGCAACGCCTTGCGCAGCGAGCCGCTCTTGCTCGCGACCCGGCGCGCGAGCCGAAGCCCGGCATAGGCGCCGACGACCGCGATCGCGATCGACAGTGCGACCAGCAGCGGGTCGTAGGTGATGATCATGCTTCCGCCGGCATCCGCCCACGTCCTCCCAACGAGTGGCGTGCAGCCAATTAATGGCGTTCGCTACGATAACACAACTCGCCCGAAATTTCCGCGCTGTTTGCGCATGGCGCGAACACGCTTCCGAGAGGGGAAAATCTGTTAGATCTCGGCCGGATGCGGCGCCGCCGAGCGCCCGTGGGAGACGGGTGGCGGCATCCCTGACAGGCTGGGATGCGGCGAAAAATCGCGTCCCATGGTTAACAAAGTCTTATTCGCTGTGGAGACTTTTCATCAAATCTGATATAAGGCTCGCCGACTTCATCCCCTCCGTCGGGTCTTGAGGGAGATCTCCGGCAACAGGGGGTTGTTACATCGGTGCGTGGGGGCGTTGCTTCTTGGGAGGAGGAACGCGCGCTTGGCTCAACCGAACCCTGGACGGAGTCCACTTTGAAGTCAGATCCAAGACACCATCGTTCCGCCGCGACCGCGGCGCGGCGTTCTGTCGCCAAAGCCCGTGCGATCCCTCGTGTCTCGCCGATAGAGAATTTGTCGGACCTGTTTCCGCTGATCGTGGCGGTGTTGTTCTTCGTCGTTCTGGCCACCGGTGCGCTCGCTGAAACGGGCAACGTCTCGGGATATGGTTCGGGATACGGAAACAGCCCGAAGGCGCCGGCAGCCAAGCCACCGGCGAAAGCCTCGTCGGTCGCCTTGCGCAATCTCGGCAGCGAGACCCGCAATCTTTTCCGGGCCGAAGGCAAGGTCGGCGAGAGCCTGTTTCAGACCGGGCTCAAACACGGCGTGCCCGAGTCGATCATGACCGAGATGACCTCGATGCTGGGCTATCTCGTGGATTTTCAGCGCGACCTCAAGCCCGAGCACGCGTTCGTCGTGATCTACGAGCAGTATCTGAACGCCGACGGGTCGAAGGGGCGGGTGGGCCGCCTCGTTTATGCCGGCATCCAGCTGAAGGGCCGCCGCTACGGCGTCTGGAGCTTCAAGCTGAAGGACGGGCGGATCGACTACTTCAACTCCAAGGGCCGCAGCATCCGCACGGCCCTGCTGCGCACGCCGATGGACGGTGCGAAAATTTCCTCCGGGTTCGGCCTGCGCAAGCATCCGATCCTCGGCTACACCCGGATGCATCGCGGCGTCGACTTCGCCGCACCGAAGGGCACCGAGATCTACGCCTCCGGCGACGGCGTGGTCGAGAAGGCGGGCCGCGTGAAGGGGCTCGGCATCCATGTCCGGATCCAGCACGACGAAGGCTACAGCACAGTTTATGGCCATCTCTCGAGCCTGGCCGCGGGACTGAAGAAGGGCGATAAGGTCAAGCAGGGCGACGTCATCGGCAAGGTGGGCTCCACCGGACTGTCGACCGGCCCGCACCTGCATTACGAGGTCTGGCTGAACGAGGAGGCGATCGATCCCGCATCGGTCAAGTTCGAGACCAGGTTGGCGCTTGCCGGCGACCAGCTGGCGGCCTTCCGCTGGCAGGCTGCGCTGGTCATGATGAAGCCCGCCATACGCCTCGTGCCGCCGGCGAAAAAGACGGCGCAGAAGTAATTGCAAATGCCGATTGCCGTGCTCCGGCGGGCGCTTGCCTGCCTCGTCTTGTGTCTGTTCGTCACGACCGGGTGCCAGCAATCCGTGCTGCCGCAGGGCGAGCTGCGTTCGGGCTTAACGGAAGCTGCTGTGGTCAAGTTGGTCGGGCGCAAGCCGGAGCGCATGGAGCGCTTTACGTTGCGGGGGCGACCGGACGAGCGTTACACGGTGCTGGAATATTACTTGGCCCAAACCAAGACTTCGCCTGAGCTCAGATACTGGTTTCTGTTTGACCGCAGTGGATTGATTGGCTACGGGCGCGGCGGCAACCGGGTGGCACGCGGGCTTGCCTACGATCTCTTCTATCATTGGCTGGCCGATCACGCCCTGATGCCCAGGGCCGAGGCGGAGCG
>CAZBRE010000016.1:0-47684 GCA_964494065.1 uncultured Alphaproteobacteria bacterium | reverse complement strand
CGAGCTGCCAGGCCGCCTCGCTGCCGGCCAGCCCGCCGCCGATCACATGGACGGGTGCCGTCATGCCGAAGCGCCCGCTGTCGCAGGTGCGAATACGGATTGCGCGGATTCCACGCCCTTCAACTCATGCGACCCGAGCGACACATGTGCCCCGCCGCTCGCCTTCGCGAAAGCTTCAGACATCAGAACGCGCTGGCCGAGCGGCCGGCACAGGCCCTCGATCCGCGCGGCGAGATTGACCGCCGGGCCGATGACGGTGAAATCGAGCCGATCGGCGGCGCCGATATTGCCGTAGAGCACGTCGCCCAGATGGAGCGCGATCCCCACACCGATGGGAGCCGCGTTCGTTTCCGCGCGACGCTCGTTGAGGGCATCGATCAGCCCCATGGCTTCTTCCGCGGCGTCCAGCGCATTCTGGCACGCCGCAGACCGCGCCGCGTCGTCGTCGAAGCGGAAGATTGCCAGCATCGCGTCGCCGATGAACTTCAGGATCTCGCCGCCGCGTTCGCGTACCGGTGGGCCGACGCAATCGAAATAGTCGTTCAAAAGCGCCACCAACTCGTCGCCGGGCAAGGTATCGCTCAACCGCGTGAAGTCGCGCATGTCGCAGAGCCAGATCACCGCACGGATGGTCTCGGCGCTGCCCCGGCGGATGTTGCCGACCATGATCCGGCGGCCGGCATCCGTCCCGACATAAGTGTCGAGCAGCGTGGTCGCGAGATAATTGAGCGCCTGAATGTCCGTCAGCCGCGCCATGTAAGGGGTCAACGCGTCGATGAGCGCGAGTTCGGCCGTGGTGAAGCCGCCGGGCTGGCGCGTCGCGGTCGAGATCATGTGAAAACTCTTGCCGCTCACGGGCAGGCGCATGGCGACATAGTCGGTGGCGCCGGCCTCGACATAGTCCTCCAGCACCGGATATTCCATCGGCCAGGCCGGATCGCAGAGTTTTCGGCGGATCGCCGAGGCGCCGTCGTCCCGCACCACCGCAAGCGGCGTATTCTGCACCATCGGCGTGTTCCAGTTCTCGTGCGTGCCGACCCGCGTCGTGATCTCGTCATTGCCCTGATCCCAGGCGTGCACCACACCGAAATAGTTGGGATGCAGCGTCATCACCCAGGCATTGAAGACGTAGATCGGCACACCCGCCGCATTGAGCCGCTTGCAGGTCTCGCGCACCAGCGGATGCGGGTGGGTGAGCTGCCAGGCCTCGTTCACATACCAGTCGACGATCGCGGCCCGCGCGGCCTCGAAATCCTCGTTGACGTTCGGCAATGAGAGATCGGACTGCACCGTATCCACTCGCTCACCCCCAGATTCCGCCGTTGTTCCCGTCGGGTTGTCCAGAAGGGCGCCCCTCGTGTCCCTTGAGACATATGTGTTTTATGAGACATAGCGATGCGTCGGAGCCGAGGCAATCCGCTCCGCCGCACGCTTTCGTGACATGGCATCCTCCCGCCCGTGCTTGACCGGTTGTGAAACCTGCTGCCACACTCACCGCTCCCTCATCGGAGAGGAGGTGCTTTCCCATGCGTAATCCCCTGCGCAACTCATGGCTGGCGGGCACCGTGCTCGCCGTTTCGTTGCCCGTTAGCGTACAGGCCGCGCCGCAAATGCTGGGCCTGCCGCAAACCGCGGGTGCGACGCCGCTCTATTGCAGCGGCGGAAGCTGCACCGCCGAGCTTAGCGCCTTTTGCCTGCAAGCCGACCGCGATGCGCCGCGCGCCGGGACGGTCTACAAACCCGTCGATCCGAACAGCATCGTGCTTCAGCTCACCCGCGCCGACGGATCGGTGATTTCGCGACCGGCCGTCAAATTCGCCCGCTTCGCCAGCGCGCGCGGTCATTTCGCCGTTCGCATTACAATCGACCGGGCGACGCTCAAGCGTCTGGGTGCGGTCAAAGCCGCGGTTCGGGTCGGCACGCAGGTCTCGCTGGTCCCTAATCGGGTCGCAGGTGACACGCGACCGCATAAAGCCGCGGAAATCAGGTCGGTATCGCGCGAGCTACGCGCCGAGGCGGCGCCCCTCGCCGATGGCGATCGTCCCGATGCGGTCGCCGCGCGGGCCCTCAATCGCGCGATCAACCTGCTGCCGTTCGGCAACGACACCGATCCGCGCTGGCGGCGGAGCCTTTGGTCCAAAGCGATCAAAGGTGTTCAGGGCACGAATGCGTCACCTGTCGGTCTCGGGCTTGTCCGCCAATGGCAACGCATCTGCCGCGGTTATCCGCTCCAGCGAGGTGCCTACCGCCTGTGCTTGGAGCGGGGGCATGACAGCCTGATCGGCCAGGTCAACCGTGATTATTGGAAGATCACCGGCGCCGGAAGCTAGTCGGGCAGCGCAAAGGGGCCTTATTCCGCGGCGGCAGCCAGCCGACCGGCGGCGCGTTCGATCGCGGCGCGGTATTCGCGCGCGAGCCGGCCCACGAGCTCGGCCGTTGTCGGCACGTCGCGGATGCCGCCCACACCCTGACCGGCCGACCAGATGTTCTTCCAGGCCTTGGACTCGCTGTCGAGCTCCTCGCCCATGTTGATGTCTTTCTTGGTCGGCAGGTTTTTGGGGTCGAGCCCGGCATTGATCAGGCTTTGCCGCAGGAAGCTTGCCGGCACGCCGGAGATCGCCGGCGTATAGACGATATCGGCGGCGGCACTATCGCACAGCATCGCCTTGTAGTCCGCCGGCGCCATGCTCTCCTGAACCGAGATGAAACGTGTCCCGAGATAGGCGAGATCGGCGCCCATCGTCTCTGCCGCCGCCACACCCTGACCGTCGGAAATGCAGCCGGCCAGGATGATCGTTCCATCGAAGAAGGCGCGCACCTCGGGCACCATGGCGAAGGGGTTGATCACGCCCGCATGGCCGCCCGCGCCCGCGCAGACGAGGATCAGACCATCGACCCCGGCTTCCGCCGCCTTCTGTGCGTGCCGCAAGGTCGTGACGTCATGGAATACCAGTCCCCCATAGGCATGCACGCGGTCGACCAGATCGGCCAGCGCGCCCAATGACGTAATGATGATCGGCACCTTGTGCGCCTCGCAGACCTTGAGGTCGGCCTCCAAGCGCGGATTGGTGTTGTGGACGATGAGATTGACCCCGTAGGGCGCATCTTTTGATGTCAATCGGTTCTCGATCTGGCTCAACCAGTCGTCGAAGCCCTCGGTGGTGCGTTGGTTGAGCGCCGGGAACGTCCCGACCACGCCTGCCTGGCATGAAGCGACGACCAGATCCGGCCCTGAGACCAGAAACATCGGCGCCGCGATCACGGGCAGCTTCAAGCGGCCTTGGAGTTGCTGGGGCAGGGGCATCGATCCGCTCCTATCGCTTACGTGCTTCGATTATGCGCGTTTCTTGGCGGGCAGACGCGGCGTCAGCACCTGCGCCAGATATTGCCCTGTATAGCTTGCCGCGACCTGCGCCACATCCTCCGGCGTGCCGGCTGCCACGATTTCACCACCGCCGTCGCCGCCTTCGGGGCCGAGATCGATGATCCAGTCGGCGGTCTTGATGACCTCGAGATTGTGCTCGATCACCACCACCGTATTGCCTTGATCGACCAGCGAATGGAGCACGCTCAACAGCTTCGCCACGTCGTCGAAATGAAGCCCGGTGGTCGGCTCATCCAGAATATAGAGCGTGCGCCCGGTCGCCCGGCGCGACAGCTCCTTGGCGAGCTTGACCCGCTGCGCCTCGCCGCCCGAAAGCGTCGTCGCGGGCTGGCCGACCTGGATATAGCCCAGCCCGACTTTCTGCAGCGTCACCAGCTTGTCGCGGATCGACGGCACGGCTTTGAAGAAATCCGCGCCCTCGTCGACGGTCATCGCCAGCACTTCGGCGATCGATTTCTCGCGGAAATGGATTTCCAGCGTCTCGCGGTTGTAGCGCGCGCCCTTGCAGACGTCGCACTGCACGTAGACATCGGGCAGAAAATGCATCTCGATCTTGATGACGCCGTCGCCCTGGCAGGCCTCGCAGCGCCCGCCCTTGACGTTGAACGAGAAGCGCCCGGGCTTGTAGCCGCGCGCTTTCGCCTCCGGCAGATTGGCGTACCAGTCGCGGATCGGCGTGAAGGCGCCGGTATAGGTCGCCGGGTTGGAGCGCGGCGTGCGGCCGATCGGCGACTGGTCGATATCGACGATCTTGTCGAGGTTCTCCAGGCCGAGCACGTCGTCATGCGCGCCCGGCACGACCCGCGAGCCGAAGAGCCGCCGCGCGACGGATTTGTAGAGCGTCTCGATGACCAGCGTCGACTTGCCGCCGCCCGAAACCCCGGTGACGCAGACCAGCGTGCCCATGGGAAAGGCGACCGAGAGGTCCTTCAGATTGTTCTCACGCGCGCCCAGGACCTTGATCTCGGCCCCGTCCTTGCCTGGACGGCGGTGTTCGGGCACCGGGATCTGCTTGAAGCCCGTAAGGTACTGGCCGGTCAGGCTGTTCTGATTACCCATGACCGCATCGGGTGTGCCGGTCGCGATCACCTCGCCGCCATGCACGCCGGCGCGCGGGCCCATATCGACCAGGTAATCCGCGGCCCGGATTGCCTCCTCATCGTGCTCGACCACGATCACCGTGTTGCCGAGATCGCGTAGACGCTGCAGCGTCTCCAATAGCCGCTTGTTGTCACGCTGATGGAGCCCGATCGACGGCTCATCGAGCACATATAATACGCCGGTCAAGCCCGAGCCGATCTGCGAGGCCAAGCGAATACGCTGGCTCTCGCCGCCCGAAAGTGTGCCCGAGGCCCTTGAAAGCGTCAGGTAATTAAGCCCCACATTGACCAGAAACCCGAGCCGCTCGTTGATCTCTTTCAGGATCCGCTCGGCGATCTCTTTCTGCTTGGCCGTGAGCTCGCGCGGCAGAGCCTCGAACCATTCCGCACACTGCGCGATCGACATGCGCGCGACCTCGCTCACGGTGAGGCCGGCGATTTTGACCGCCAGCGCTTCGGGCTTCAGCCGGTCGCCGTTGCAGCGCTCGCAGGTCGTGACGGTCTGATATTTGCCGAGTTCCTCGCGCACCCAGGAGCTGTCGGTCTCGCGCCAGCGCCGCTCGAGATTGGGCACGACCCCTTCGAAGGGCCGCGTCGTCTCGTAGGCGCGGGTGCCGTCGTCGTAGCGCATCGTGACCTTGTCGTCGCCCGAGCCGAACAGGATCGCGTTGCGCACGTTCTCCGGCAGATCGCGGAAGGGCTCGGTGACGCTGAATTTGTAGTGCCGCGCCAGACTGTCGATCGTCTGATCGTAATACTGCGAAGATGTGTTTGCCCATGGGGCGATAGCGCCGTCGCGCAGCGTCTTGGATCCGTCCGGCACCACGAGCTGGGGGTCGAAATACATCTGCGTGCCGAGCCCGTCACAGGCCGGGCAAGCGCCGAACGGGTTGTTGAAGGAGAAGAGCCGCGGCTCGATCTCGTCGATGGTGAAGCCGGAGACCGGACAGGCGAACTTTGCCGAGAAGGTTGCGCGCTCGCCGCTGTCCGCGTTCTCCGCGAAGACCAAACCGTCGGCGAGCTGAAGCGCGGTCTCGATCGAATCGGCCAGACGCGTGCCGAGGTCCTCGCGCACCACGACGCGGTCGACCACGACCTCGATATCGTGCTTCACCTTCTTGTTGAGCGCCGGCACCTCTTCGATCTCGTAAAGCTCGCCGTCGACCTTGACCCGCGTGAAGCCGCGCTTCTGCAGATCGGCAAGCTCGCGCCGGTATTCGCCCTTGCGTCCTCGCACGATCGGCGCCAGGAGATAGAGCCGCGCGCCGTTGCCCATGGCCAGGATCAGATCGACCATCTGGCTCACCGTCTGGCTCTCGATCGGCAGGCCGGTGGCGGGCGAGTAGGGGATGCCGACCCGCGCGAAAAGCAGCCGCAGATAGTCGTAGATCTCAGTGACGGTCCCGACCGTCGAGCGCGGGTTGCGCGAGGTCGTCTTCTGGTCGATCGAGATCGCTGGCGAGAGGCCTTCAATCGAGTCGACGTCGGGCTTCTGCATCAGCTCGAGGAACTGGCGCGCATAGGCCGAGAGGCTCTCGACGTAGCGCCGCTGGCCCTCGGCATAGATCGTATCGAAGGCGAGCGACGACTTGCCCGAGCCCGACAGCCCCGTGATCACGACCAATTGGTCGCGCGGCAGCTCGACATCGACGTTCTTCAGGTTGTGCTCGCGCGCGCCGCGGACGGAAATGCGGTGCACGCCGGGGGTCTCGCTACTCATTGCTGGATCGGGGTACTCCGTGGTGGGACGGCATTATATGGCGCGGGAACAAAATTGGAACACCAAATCTTGTGCGATTTTCTCCGAGAGCTCATTTTTCCTCGTAGAGCCCCCGTTTTCTGTGCCAGTCCTCGATCGATTCGACCGGATACTCGCGGAAATCAGTCTGGTTGTCGCCCTCGAAACGGTCAGCCCAGGACGCGGCATAGTCGAGCATGAGGTTCACGTATTCGGGCGCTTTTGGCAAAGGCGTATCGATTGCCGAGGCGAGCGGCCAGATCCATTGGTCCCAGCGTTGATCGGCGAGCCACAACGCGCTGCCGCAGATCTTGCAGAAATGGCGACGACCGTCGCTCAATTCGCCGCCGGGCCGCTTTGCCCGGTAGACGGTGAGGTTCTCTTCGCCGGTGATCTTGAGCGTGTCCGCCTCGCCCATGATATTGATCGCATAGCCGCCGCCGCCGTCCGTCTTGCGGCAGATCGAGCAATAACAGCGCATGAACGGGGTGGGCGTGTGGCTTTCGATGGTGAAGCTGACGCCTTGGCAGTGGCACGAGCCTTCGAGCTGCATCATCCGATCTCCGCATTCAAAGAGGGGGTCTGCCCTGAGCTTGGGCGCCGATCCCGCTCAAGGCAAGGTCTGCCCCATGCAGGTGCCGCATAACCCATTGGCATCGCCCGCCTCGAACGCCTAAACTCGCGCCAACCAAAAACGTCATTCGCTTAAGGGGCAGGGGGCATGGCAGGCAGCGTCAACAAAGTCATTCTGGTGGGTAATCTCGGGCGCGATCCGGAAGTGCGCCAGACGCAGGACGGCAACCCGATCGTCAACATGTCGCTCGCCACTTCGGAAAACTGGCGTGACAAGGCAACCGGCGAGCGCCGCGAGCGCACCGAATGGCACCGCGTCGTGATCTTCAACGAGCGCCTGGCCGATGTCGCCCAGAAGTATCTGCGCAAGGGCTCCAAGGTCTATGTCGAGGGCCAGCTCCAGACCCGCAAATGGACCGACCAGGACGGTCGCGACCGCTATTCGACCGAAGTCGTCCTGCAGCGTTTCCGCGGCGAGCTCACCATGCTCGATTCCCGCGGCGAAGGCGGCGGCGGAGGCGGTGATTATGGGGACGGCGGCGGCAGTGGCGGCCCACCCCCGGCATCGGGCGGCGGCGGTGATCTCGACGACGAGATCCCCTTCTAGGCTGCCCGGAACAAGCCTGCAATCCGCCTGAGTCTGGGGTGTGGCGAGGCGTCGTCGTCTGTCGCCTCAGATCGCCGATTTAGTTGTTTGCCGGCGCGGGAAATGCTAAATTTTGTGTTAACAGGCGTTCGGCTCAGCCGGGCCGAATGCCATCTCCCACCGTCCCGGCATTGTTGATACGACGGACCCGCAAGACCCTTTGAACGAGCCTCCCGCCCCGCCGCCTCCCGACTCGATCAGCTCGATCTCGATCGAAGAGGAGATGAAGCGCTCCTACCTCGATTACGCCATGAGCGTGATCGTGAGTCGGGCCCTGCCCGACGTGCGCGACGGCCTCAAACCTGTCCACCGCCGCATCCTCTACGCGATGAAGGTCGGCGGCTACGACAGCTCGCATCCGACGCGCAAATCCTCGCGCATCGTCGGCGACGTGATGGGCAAGTTCCATCCGCACGGCGACACCGCGATCTATGACGCCATGGTGCGCATGGCCCAGGACTTCTCGATGCGGCTGATGCTCATCGAGGGGCAGGGCAACTTCGGCTCGATGGACGGCGATCCGCCGGCCGCGATGCGTTACACCGAGGCGCGCCTCAACAAGGCCGCCGAGTCGATGCTCGACGACATCGACAAGGAGACGGTCGACTTCCAGCCCAACTACGACGAGAGCGATCGCGAGCCCGTCGTCCTTCCGGCCAAGTTCCCCAACCTGCTGGTGAACGGTGCGGGCGGTATCGCCGTTGGCATGGCGACCAACATGCCAACCCATAATTTGGGTGAAGTCGTCGATGCTTGCCTGGCCTGCATCGACAATCCGGAGGTCTCGATCGACGAGCTGATGGAGCTGATGCCGGGTCCCGATTTCCCGACCGGCGGCTTGATCATGGGCGTCAGCGGCATTCGCGCCGCCTATCATCTCGGGCGCGGCTCGATCCTGATGCGCGGCCGCACCGAGATCGAGGTCCGCGGGCGCGACCGCGAGTCGATCATCGTCACCGAAATTCCCTACCAGGTGAACAAGTCGCGCATGATCGAGCGCATCGCCGAAGTGGTGAACGACAAGCTGATCGACGGCATCAGCGATCTGCGCGACGAGAGCGACCGGCACGGCGTCCGCGTGGTCATCGAGCTCAAGCGCGACGCGCTGTCGGAGGTCGTGCTCAACCAGCTCTACCGCTACACCCCGCTGCAGACGACCTTCGGCGTCAACGCGCTGGCCTTGAACGGCGGCCGGCCGGAGATGTTGAACCTCAAGCAGATCATCGAGGCCTTCATCGCCTTCCGCGAGGAGGTGATCAACCGGCGCACCGCCTACGAGCTGCGCCGGGCCCGCGAACGCGCGCATATCCTGGTCGGTCTGGCCATCGCCGTCGCCAATATCGATGCCGTGATCGCCCTGATCCGCAAGGCCAAGGACCCCAACGAGGCGCGCGAGGAATTGATGGCAACGCCGTGGCCGGCGGGCGATGTCGAGCCGCTCATCGCCTTGCTCGACGAGCCGGGCCACGGTGTCGTCAAAGGCAAATACCAGCTTTCGGAAGCCCAGGCCCGGGCGATCCTCGATCTCCGCCTGCATCGCCTGACCGGCCTCGAGCGCGAGAAGATCGCCGAAGAGCTGAACGCCGTCGCCGAGCGCATCAAGGACTATCTCGACATTCTTTCCACACGCGGCCGCGTGCTGACGATCATGCGCGACGAGCTCGCGGCGATGAAGGAGCAGTTCGCCACCCCGCGCCGCACCGCGATCATGGAAATGGAGGTCGAGCAGGACATCGAGGACCTGATCCAGCGCGAGGAGATGGTCGTCACGGTCAGCCATTCGGGCTACATCAAGCGCGTTCCGCTCTCGACCTATCGTGCTCAGAGGCGAGGCGGCAAAGGCCGCGCCGGCATGGCGACCCGCGAGGAGGACTTCGTCGCCCAGGTCTTCGTGGTCAACACGCACACGCCGGTGCTGTTCTTCTCCTCGCGCGGCATGGTCTACAAGCTGAAGACGTACCGACTGCCGCAGGGAACGCCGCAGTCGCGCGGCAAGCCCTTGGTCAACGTGCTGCCGCTACAGCCCGGCGAGACGATCTCGACCCTGATGCCCCTGCCGGAGGACGAGGAAAGCTGGGGCGATCTTTATGTGATGTTCGCCACCTCGAACGGCACCATCCGCCGCAACTCGCTGGCCGACTTCGTCAAGGTCAAGGCGAATGGCAAGATCGCCATGAAGCTCGAGCCCGACGAATGGCTGGTCAGCGTGCGGACCTGCGACGAGAACGACGACGTGCTGCTGGTCGCGCGTGGTGGCAAATGCATCCGCTTTCCGGTCACCGATGTCCGCGTCTTCAGCGGCCGCACCTCACGCGGCGTGCGCGGGATCAGGCTCGCGAATGACGACGAGGTCATCTCGATGTCGATCCTGCGCCACGTCGTGGCGACGCCCGAGGAACGCGAGGACTATCTGCGTGCCGCCAATGCCAGGCGCCGCGCCGAGGTCTCCGATCCCGGTCAGCGCCCCGTCGAGGAGGCGGCGCTGGTCCAAAGGCTCGAAACCGATCCGCGCTTGCAGGAGATGGCCGGCGCCGAGGAGTTCATCCTCGCCGTGACCGAGAACGGCTACGGCAAGCGCAGCTCGTCCTACGATTACCGGATCGCCCAGCGCGGCGGGCAGGGGATCGGCAATATCGAGACCACGGCGCGCAACGGTCAGGTGGCGGCGACCTTCCCGGTCTCCGACACCGACGGGCTCGTCCTGGTGACCGATGGCGGCAAGATTATTCGTGTCACTGTGGACGAAATCAGTATCATGGGCCGGCGAACTCAGGGCGTTCGGATCTTCCATGTCGATGAGAGCGAAACCGTGGTCTCGGTGACCCGGCTGAGCGAAGACGGCGAAGGCGGCGAGGACAGCGAAGACAGCGAAGCGCCTGGAAACAATGACACTGAGACGGCCGTCGGCGGGGCAGCCGACGAAGGACTTGATGAAAGCCACGAGGAAGACGGGCAGAGCGCAGACGGTTAAGGCCCGTTAGGAGCGATCGCCTCATCTGATCCGGTTCGACCAGGCATCGGTCCGGATGCGTGATTTTGGGCCTTGAAGGCGGTCGCAGGTAGTCGTGGGTGGGGGGAGCAAATCATGGCCGCGGACCGTATCGGCGTATATCCGGGGACGTTCGACCCGATTACGAACGGGCATATGGACATCATCCGCCGGGCGACGCGGGTGGTGGATAAGCTCGTGATCGGCGTCGCCGTCAATGCCGGCAAGGGGCCGCTATTTTCTCTCGACGAACGGGTCAAAACCGTCCGCCAGGAGCTGGAAGACAACAGCGAGCGGCTTTCGGTCCCGGTCGAGGTGCGGCCGTTCGACAACCTTCTGATGGAATTCGTGGTTGAGTGCGGCGGCTCGCTGATCGTCCGCGGGCTGCGGGCGGTCTCGGACTTCGAGTATGAATTTCAAATGGCGAGCATGAATACCCGACTGAATAGCGATGTCGAGACCGTCTTCCTGATGGCCTCCGAGCGCAATCATTTCATCGCCTCGCGCCTCGTCAAGGAGATCGCCCTCTTGGGCGGGGACGTTTCCAGCTTCGTGAGCCCCCGTATTCGCGATCTACTAGTAGAAAAATCGAACGCCATTCAGGACGGGGCCGCGTAGTCCTCCCAATCCCAGCGTGTGATAGGGCAGGGTTAAGCCGGACGCGGTGCGTTGGTCGGTCCCATTGCCCAGACCTGAGGGGAATTGGGCACAGTGCGGCGGATTGGCTGGACCCCAACTATTGACCCGTCGTGAGGGCGTCCCTAAGTTCCGGCTTCGGCCGGGCGGCCCACGTAAAGACGTCCGGATTCGCTGCCTTTCTGGCGAGTTGGCGCTCCAGACTTTGCTCAAAACGGAGCGCAGGCCGGTCGGATCGTGATCCGACCAGAGATTGACCTCGTCGCAGGGCCGGTAGCTCAGTGGTAGAGCAGATGCCTTTTAAGCATCTGGTCGTGGGTTCGATCCCCACCCGGCCCTCCAACGACACCCCGCACAAAAAAACTGCCGATGCGGAGCGTTGGGCGGTAGGTCGTGCGTTTACGGTTGGGTAACGATATTGCGTGGCGTCATGACGCCATCATCCTGGTCGGCCCCGTGACGGGACAAGCTGGACCCGCGGATGGACGAACAACCGAGCGAACCCTGGGGGCTTCACTCTCTTTTCACCTGACTTGGCGACAATGGCGGGGTCTCTCTCCAGCGCATGAGGCCCACGCCGTGCTGCTCTCCAAACTCGTCGATTCCCTGGGATCGGGCCAGGACCAACTGGATCCGGCTGAGCGCCGCCTGTCCGTGCGGCTCCTCGACTATTGGAACGAACTTCGCGGTGACAAGCGGTATCCGTCACCGGACGACATCCACTTCGAGACGGTGCCCGAGCTCGCGGAGTTCGGGTTCACGATGTCGATCCCCGGTGGCAGCGGCGCGCCGAAGATCCACTATCTCGGCTCCGCCCTCAGGGACCACATCAATATGTTCCGCGACGGCGAGATCGTCGGAGAGACGGACAACAAGCCGCTCAGCCTGGCCCTTAACGACGCCATAAGACGGTATGCAGACGTGACCGAGCGCGAAGGGCCGGTGGCCTTCGAGTCGGACTCGTTCGATGTGCCCGGCACCCAATTTGCCTACCGGGCAATTATCCTGCCGTTCAGCCGCAATGATGCCCATATCGACTTCATCCTCGGCGCCATCCGCTACAAAGAGAAGTTGTCTGAAGCAACTTTGCCGCAGGCGCCGGCCTTCGGATTGGCAGGCTGCCTTCAGGAATGCCGCGATCTGGCAACCGCGTGGCAGACGGAAGAGAAGAAGAGCCGCGTGGCGCTCTATGACACGCTGGAGCGGGCCTATCAGTTTCAGTTCGAGGCGCAGGACAACCCCGGCGAGTTCATGGAACTTTGCGCCCAGGCCGGCATCAACCACCAGGCCCGCGCGCCGCTGACGCCCGTCGTGAAGCTCGTCTTCGGCGCCGACTACGACAAGACCCGCATATCGGAATATGCCGCCTGTCTTGCCTACGCCAAGCGGATGGGCCGCGAAGCCGGGACGTTGCGCGCCCTCATCGAGGAAACCGAGGGTGGGATCAAGGGTTGCGTGAAAGCTGAGCGTGCGCTGCGTCGTGAAGAACAAGGTGACAAAACAAATAAATTAAATAAATACAAAGAAATACTGCGAGAACTTAATCCACTTATCGATATATTCGATGGCAGCGGCGGGAGCGACGAGTTCGTCCTGCTGCTGGCGCGGCGGGCGCAATCCGACCGCACCAAGCTCCATATTCTTTGTGCGCTCGATGAGAAGCCGTCGGTGGTCGAGCCAATTGCCAAGCGCGCTGCGCGGGGGTTGAAGGCCGGAAAGCGGTCCAAATCGAAGCAGCAGGCCGGTTGATCGCGTTCTAGCCGCTACTCGCGGAATTCAACGTCCAATGTCATCGCCGGAGCGCCGTCCGGGTCGCGGGCCTCGAGCAGCGCACCCGCACCGTTTCTCGTGAGCGCCCCGACGACCTCGAACGGCTCGGTATCGAATAGCGGGCGCCGGGCGCGAAACGCATGCGCCCGGATCGGCCGATCGCCCGTATTGTCCCGGCACAAGTCGATCAGGTAGTAGCCGATCAGCGGCCCGTGAAGGATGAGGCCGGGATAGCCCTCGACTTCGGTCGCATAGCTGCGGTCGTAGTGGATCCGGTGACCGTTGAAGGTGAGCGCCGAGTACCGGAAGAGGGTGACCGGGTCTGGCGTGATGGTTCGCCGCCAGTCCGGCTCGGGTACCGTCGACCGGGCCACCTGGGCCGTCTTGGCGGGCGCTTCCACGTCGCGGTAGACGATATTGTGCTCCTCCTCGACCGCGAGCTCCCCGCCACCAGATGTATCGCCGCCGAAGATCTGGTAGCGAATGAGGACGAAGACGAGGGTGCCGCTTTTCCCTGATTTCTCATCGATCTTGGCGATTGCGCCCTCGCGTCTGATTGTCTCGCCGGCGCGCAAGGGGCGGTGATAGGTCGTCCGTGCCCCGGCGAACATCCGCCGCGGCAGCGGAATAGGGGGCAGAAATCCGCCTCGCGCGGGATGGCCGTCCGGCCCCAAAGCGGAACGCCGGGCGACCGGCGGGAAATACATGAAATGCCAAAGCGGCGGCACGGGGTCGCCGGGCTGCCAATTCGGGTCCTCGTGATCGAAGGTGGCGCTCATCCGGGTCAACGACGCAATCGAGACAATGTCGGTCACGCTCTCCCGCGAGCCGACCCAGCGTTGCCATTCGGCGCCGGCCGTCGCCGTTTCGTGCTCCGCCATGGCCTAGTAGGACCGCGGCAGGCCGAGCACATGCTCGGCGATGTAGGACAGGATGAGATTGGTCGAGATCGGAGCAACCTGATAAAGCCGCGCTTCGCGGAACTTTCGCTCCACATCGTATTCCTCGGCGAATCCGTAGCCGCCATGGGTCTGCAGGCACATATCGGCCGCCTGCCATGCGGCTTCGGAGGCCAGCAGCTTGGCCATGTTCGCCAGCTCGCCGATATTGCCGCCGGCATCGAATACGGTTGCGGCCTTCTGCACCATGAGGTCGGCGGCCTCGGTGGCGGCATAGGCGCGGGCGATCGGGAATTGTATCCCCTGGTTCTGGCCGATCGCGCGGCCGAAGACCTGCCGCTCGCCGGCATAATCGACCGCTTTCTTGATGAACCAGCGCGCATCGCCGATGCTTTCCGAGGCAATCAGCGTGCGTTCGGCATTCATGCCGTCCAGGATGTAACGGAAGCCCTGGCCCTCGTCGCCGATCAGATTGTCCGCCGGCACCTCCATCTCGTCGAAGAAGACCTCTGTGGTGCCGTGGTTGATCATGGTCCGGATGGGCCGCACGGTCAGCCCCTTGCCGAGCGCCTCGCGCATGTCGACCAGGAAGACGGAGAGCCCCTCGATGCGCTTCTTGACCTCGTCCTTGGGCGTCGTTCGGGCCAGCAGCAGCATGAGATCGGAGTGCTCGGCGCGCGAGGTCCAGACCTTCTGTCCGTTCACGACGTACTTATCGTTGCCTTTCTTGACCGCGGTGGTGCGGAGGCTGAGCGTGTCGGTCCCGCTCGTCGGTTCGGAGACGCCAAAGGCCTGAAGACGAAGCTCGCCGGAGGCGATCTTGGGCAGCCATTGCGCCTTTTGCGCCTCGCTGCCGTGCCGCAGGATCGTCCCCATGATGTACATCTGCGCATGGCAGGCGGCCCCATTGCAGCCGCTCTTGTGGATCTCCTCCAGAATGGCCGACGCCGCGCGCAGACCGAGACCGCTGCCGCCATACTCCTCCGGGATCAGGACGGCGAGGAAGCCCGCTTCGGTGAGTGCCTGGACGAACTCGCTTGGATATTCCCGCGCGCGGTCCTTGGCACGCCAGTACTCGCCGGGGAACTGCTCGCACAAGGCGCGCACCGACTCACGGATGGCATCGATCTCGGGCTGATCGGGATCGGCCGGCTGGGCAGATGGGGTTACGTTCATGATCCGCGTGCTGTTGCTTCGATCCGCCCAGGGCGCGATCGGGTCATTCGATATCGAGGCAAGTTTAAGGGCGCCGCCGGTGGCGTTCCATTGGAAACACCCGGCTATCAGATATCCCGGCCGCTCCATCGGCCTGTCAGTGGCCGATCGTTATCGTGTGCCACGGCGGTGGCTCCGACCCAATCTGCAGCATATAGTATCTACTAGTAGAGAATCGGCAACAATCCATGCATCGCGAGGTCTACTCAGCACCCCTCTGCGATCGCCAGTAGACGGTCGGCATTCAGATGCTGTTCCAGATGGTCTGCCAACTTGTCCAAGGTCTGCTCGACCAGGGTTTCATAGTTGAGAACGGCACGATCCTGCCGGCCGAGGCGGGCGAGAAACGCGCGTCGGAACTCGTCGCTCGCGAAGAGCCCGTGCACATAGCAGCCGGAGACGAGCCCGTCCTTTGACACCGCACCGTCTTTGCGGCCGTCGATGGTCAGCATCGGGCGGCGGGTGCCGTCCCCGGTTGTGTCGCCGATATGCATCTCGTAGCCGCGCACCGCCGCACCGCTGGCAATATCGTGACCTGAGGTCTCGGTGAGCCGTTTGTCGCCAACGATCGTGGTCGCCACGTCGAGCAGCCCGAGCCCCTCGGCCGTGCCGGCCGCGCCCTCGACACCGAACGGATCGGCGACCGATCGTCCGAGCAGCTGGTAGCCGCCGCAAATGCCGAGGACCGCACCGCCGCGCCGGTAGTGGGCATGGATATCGATGTCCCAGCCCTGGGTCCGCAAAAAGGCGAGCTCCGCGAGAGTTGCCTTGGTGCCGGGCAGGACCACAAGATCGGCCTCGGCCGGCACCGGGTCGCCGGGCTGGACGAACTGCACGGCCACACCGGGCTCGGCCGCCAGGGGATCAAGATCGTCGAAATTGGAGATTCGCGAGAAGACCGGGACGGCGACGGTGATGTCGGCGGCTTCTTCGGTGCTGGTGGTGCGGATCCCGAAAGAATCTTCCGATGGCAGCTTGCGCGCTGAATCGAAATAGGGGACCACGCCGAGACTGCGGAGCCTTGTGCGGTCTTCGATCGCCGTGAGGCCGCCATCGAACAGCCGCGTATCGCCCCGGAACTTGTTGATGATGAAGCCCTTGAGCAGGCTGCGCTCGGCTTTGCTCAGGAGATCGACCGTGCCGACGATGCTGGCGATCACTCCGCCGCGGTCGATATCGCCGATAAGGACCACCGGCACGCCGGCCGCCGTGGCAAATCCCATATTCGCGATATCGGCATCGCGGAGGTTGATTTCGGCCGGGCTGCCGGCGCCCTCGACGAGGACGATGTCGGCCTCCGCACGCAGTCGCCCGAAGCTTTCCAGGACGTCCGGCAGCAGGTCGCCTTTCTTTTTTTGGTATTCGTCGGCGTTTGCCGCGCCGATGACCTTGCCCCGCAGGATGATCTGGGCGCCGGTGTCGCTTTGCGGCTTCAGCAGGACGGGGTTCATGTCGACCGAGGGCGGCACGCCGCAGGCCCGGGCCTGCAAGGCCTGCGCCCGGCCGATTTCGCTGCCGTTGCCGGCAATCGCGGCATTGTTCGACATGTTCTGCGGCTTGAACGGGCGTACCGCGAGACCGCGCCGGGTGAACAGCCGGCAGAGGCCCGCCGTCAGTATCGACTTGCCGACATCCGATCCCGTTCCCTGGAGCATCACCGCGCCCGTCACCGCCGGCTCCTTTGTGATATTGTCACCCCGATTGTCCCCATGTTTGGAGCAAGGGACCGCCGATTACGGCCAATTTCCGCTGCGGCGCCAACCATAGCAAGCGAAAGCCACGACGCGTCGGCCAATTCGTTTCTGTTCGTTTCGCTACACGTGATCTAGCGAAAACCGGCCGATTGCGCTATACGCCAAACAAATGTTCGTTCATGTGAAGGAGGCACGCAGCACTGTGTCGAAGCCTTTGCCGGAAGCCGTCAAACGTCGCCAGACCAACCGCCGGGCGGCCCTCATGGAAGCCGCGGCCCGCCAATTCTTGGCGAATGGCTTCGCCGCTACGTCGATGCGCGACATCGCCGCGGAGGCCGACATGCAGCCCGGCTCGATATACTACCATTTCCCGTCCAAGGCAGAGCTTCTGGTCGCTGTCCACGAGGAAGGCCTGCGTCGGATCACCGCGGCCACCAAGGCGGCCCTCGACGCAAAAACGGATGCAGCGCCGTGGGAGCGGCTCGAAGCCGCCTGCATCGCCCATCTGAGCGTATTGCTCGAAGGCGGCGATTTTTTTCAGGCACTCATGCGGAATGTGCCGCTCGATAGCGATCCGTCCCGCAGCCATATCACCGGGCTGCGCGATCGATACGAGGCGATCTTCACGGGCCTGCTGCAGGACTTGCCGCTGCCGGACGGCACCGACCGCCAGGATCTGCGATTGATGTTGTTGGGCGCGATGAACTGGTCGTTCACCTGGTATCGGCCGGGCCGCGCGGCGCCGGCTGAGATTGCTCGGTCGTTCGTCGGATTTCTCAAATCGGCGCTCGAGCGCTAATACTGCCGCTCCGTCTGGCATCCGCGTGACCTCATGACGCAGCGCAAGCTTCTCACCAGCGACGAATGGGCGGCGCGCCTGTTGCAGGGCGAGCGGGTTGCCCTGGCGCGCGCGATAACGGCGGTCGAGAACGACCGCGCGGACGCGAAGGCCGTGCTCGGCGCGGTTTACGGCAATGCGGGCCGGGCACAAGTGGTCGGGATTACAGGCGCGCCCGGGGTCGGCAAATCGACGCTGCTGAACGCCCTGATCGCGAAGTACCGCGCGATGGATCTCAAGGTCGGCGTCGTCGCGGTGGACCCCTCCAGCCCGATCAGCGGCGGCGCCATCCTGGGCGATCGCATCCGGATGTCCGAGCATGGCGGCGATACCGGCGTTTTCGTCCGCTCGCTGGCGGCGCGCGGCCATCTCGGCGGGCTGTCGCGCGCCGCGGCCCGCGTCGTCGATGTGATGGATGCGGCGGGCTTCGACATCATCATCGTCGAGACCGTCGGCACCGGCCAGTCTGAAGTCGAGATCATGGATATCGCGCAGACGGTGCTGGTGGTCAGCGCACCAGGGCTGGGCGACGATATCCAGGCGGTGAAGGCGGGCATCCTTGAGATCGCCGACATTCTGGTCGTCAACAAGGCCGACATGCCGCTCGCGGACCGCACCGAGGCCCAGCTTCGCGATGCATTGGCCCTGGGTCAGCGCGGCGACTGGGAGGTTCCGGTCCTCAAGACCGCCTCGACCACGGGGGAGGGCATCCCTGAGCTGGTCGATGCGATTGCCAGCCACCACGCTCAGCTCGATCTGCGGGACCGCGAGCAGGCGGGCCGCGTACGCATGCGCACCCTGATTGCCGCAACCGCGGCCGATTTGCTGCGTGACCGGATGGCGTCGAGCGATGACAAGCGCATCGATGCGCTGTGCGACGAGGTATCCCGCGGCGAGCTCGATTTCGAGGAGGCTGCCATGCGGGCCGCGAAGATCATCGCCGATGGATTCTAGGCGGCGACTAGCTCAGTGGAGCTGATCGAGCGCGGCTTCGAGATCCGAGCGGAAATCAGGGTGGGCGATTGCGATCAACCGCCGTGCCCGTTCGAAGACTGGAACGCCGGCCAGCTCGGCCATCCCGAATTCCGTCACGACCACATCGACGTCGCTCCGCGCCGTGGTGACAATCCCCCCGGACAATTTCGGGACAATCGTCGAAACCGTGCCGCGCCGGGCCGTTGAGCGAAGGGCGATGATACCGCGCCCACCCGGAGAGGCGAGTGCAGCACGGCTGAAATCGACCTGTCCGCCGATGACCCCGACCGGTCGGTCGCCGGCGATCTCGCTGTTAACCTGGCCGGTCAGATCGACCTCGATCGCGGCATTGATCGCGAAAAAGCGCTCGAACTCGGCCAGCACACCTGGCGCATGCGTGTAGCTGGCCTCGCGAACATTGAGCGCCTCGTTCCGGTGGGCCCAACGGTAGAGGTCGGGCGTGCCGTAGATGACAGCGGTGACCGTTTTGTCCGTATCGATGGGCTTGTGGCGATTGTTCACCGCGCCGGCCTCGATCAGCGCCACCATGGCATCGGTCAAAAGCCCCGTATGCGCACCGAGGTCCCGTTTCCCGGTCAAGGCCTCGAGGGCGGCGCTGGGAATCGCGCCGACCCCCGTCTGAATGACCGCCCGATCGGGAATCAGCCGCGCGATCTCGGCACCGATCGCGCGCTCGGCGTCCCCGAGCTTGGGCGGGGCGAAAACCGGAGGAGGGCGGCTCGTCGGCACAACCGCAGCCACCTGGTCGAGCGCGATCTCGGTATCTCCGAAGGTTTCCGGGAGCTGATCGTTCACCTCGGCGATCACGAGGTGAGCGGCCTTGGCGGCCGCGCCCATATAGTCGGCCGATAGCGATAGATTGATCGGGCCGTTATTGTTGCCTTGAGCGCCTTTCAACAGGGCCACGTCGCAGGGGATGTCTCCGGCAAGCAGATGCCCCGGGATGCGCGAGAGATGGGCGGGCAGCGCATTCAGCGCCCCGTTGTTGGAGAACCGATGGTTGGTCTGACTGCCGCCGGCGAAGGAGAGGTCGATGTGCCGGGCGCTGTCGGGCGCCAGGGATTCTTCAAGCGACAAGCCGACAAAGGCATGGATGCCGCCCAATTGCGCCGCTTGTTCGCTTAGCCGTTCGACCAGCGTCGCCGGCTCGGCGGTCATTTGTCCCCACACAACCGCGTCGCCCGGCTTGATCCATGTCCTCAGATCGAGATTCTCGGGCGCGACCCGCTCGGTCATCGCTCGGCCCGCCGTTCCTGCATGCGCCCCTAGACGCGTTCCAGTATGGCCGCGGTGCCCAGTCCGCTGCCGGCGGGGATCGTCGCCGCGCCGATCTTCAGATCGCGCTGGCGAAGCGCCTGGGCCAGATGGATCGCGATGCGGAGCCCCGACATGCCCACCGGGTGGCCGAGGCCGACCGAGCCGCCATCGACGTTGAGCCGGGCGCGGGGCCACTGTCCCATTCGCTCACAGGCCAGGAGCTGCACCGCGAAGCCCTCGTTGCATTCGATGAGATCGAGATCGTCGACGCTTTTCTCTGCCGCCATCAACGCCGCATTGAGCGCCTCCACGCAGGAATAGCCCATGAGCTGGGGATCGCAGCCCACCATCGCGGTGCCGGGCATGACGATACGCGCCAAGGGATCGATGCCGAGCTTCCGCAATCCTGCCTCGCTGCAGATGAGCGCGGCCGCCGCGCCGTCGTTGATGCCGGCGGCATTGCCGGCGGTGATGCAGCCGCCGTCCTTCACGCTGCCAAGCTTACCGAGTGATTCCACGCTGATATCGCGCCGGGGATGCTCGTCGCGCTCGAATCGCGTGATTGTCCCCCTTCGTCCCGGCACCTCGATAGGGACAATTTCGTCATCGAACCGCCCGCTATCCATCGCGTCCAGCGCCCGCTGGTGCGAGATCACGGCGTATTCATCCATCTCCGTGCGGCTGATCCCGTCGACCTCGGCGTGATGCTCGGCCACGTCGATCATGTACCAGGGATCGCCCCACATCTTCGATCCGGCGAGCGTGCATTCGCGCAGCGTGTCCGTGAACTCGCCGTGGGCGTTGCGATACCCCCAGCGAGCGCCGGCTACCATATGCGGGGCGTTCGACATCGATTCCAAGCCGACCGCCAGCACGCAATCGACCTCGCCCAGAGCCACCTGCTGCGCCGCCAGGATGAGGGCCGCAAGGCTCGAGCAGCATTGCATGTTGACGGTGAAGGCGGCCGCGCTGTCCGGCACACCCACGCGTTTGGCGACAATGCGCGCCGGGTTCGATTCGGTCATGTCCTGAAGCACCATGCCGCCGATGACCCGGTCGACCGCATCCGGCTGCGCGCCGTTTCGCTCCAGAAGCGTGCTCACGACGGTAGAGGCGAACTCGGTTGCGCGAAGCGGCTGCAACGAGCCGCCGAAGCTACCCATCGGGCTGCGCAATCCGGCGGCGAGATAGGCCGTGGCCACCATGACGATCCTCCGTCTTTAACCGAACGTTTGTTCGGCTAACTTAGTGTGAAGCCGCGCATCCGTGCAAGAGACAATCCGCCGCGTCCGCCACACCGCCACCCGGCACAACGTTGGTTTGCAGTATCGTCGTTCGGTGGATATTAGAATGCGAGAGAGTCAATTCGGGGCTGCGAAGGGGGAGACAATGGACGATCAATCCACGCCGGACGGAGCGGGGCAACCTGCCACTGCAACAGCGCAGGCCGCGCCAGCCGAACCACCTGCGAAGGTCGGGTTCGGGGTCACCGCGCTTGTGCTCGGCATTGTCGCTGTTTTCCTGTGCTGGATCCCGCTCATCGGTCTGATCCTGCCGGTCTTGGCGCTCGTCTTCGGCGGCATCGGCATTTATCTGCGGAACGGCAAGGGCATGGCCGTTGCGGGATTGGTCCTCGGCATCATCACCTTCGCGCTCAGCATGGGCATCATGTTGTTTTCTGCATTCAGGGCCTGACCGGCCAAGCCTAAGGGGGCCAAGGCACGCGCCAATAGCGCGCCACGCTGGATTGGGCCTTGACGGAATTTCTCGGCCACTGTTAGGTTAACCGAACGTTTGTTCGGTGAAGCGATGCGCCGCAATGCGCGTCTTGTGCGTCGAAGCGGGGAGACGGGCTATGTTCAACGATCGCACGCTTGCGAGCTCCAAGGCCATGGCCGAGGCACGGGAGCGCGACTATCAGCGGATCGTGGAGAAGTTCGGCAACCAGGCACCGGCGCAGGCGCGCAGTCCCGAAACCCATTCGGGACTGCCGATCAAGACGGCCTACTTCCCGCACGATGTCGAGCATATCGACTACGAAACCATTGGCGCGCCGGGCCAGTATCCCTTCACCCGTGGCAATCTGGCAGCGCAATACCAGTTGATGAACTGGGCCAACCAGCCGGTGATCGGCTATGGCTTGCCCGAAGACACCCGTGCGCGCATGGACCTGCTGGCCGAGCAGGGTATGGTCGGCTATTTCGGCCAGCGCTTTTACAATCTGGTCTACGACCTGGTGAGCCACGAGGGGCTCGACCCCGACCATCCGGCGGCGCGCGGCCGCATTGGCCAGTGCGGGATGGCGGTCTACTCGAAGTCCGACATGGCGCGGCTCTTCGATGGCATGGACCTCACCAAGATGAACGTGGTCCACATCACCTACTACCAGGTGATCCCGGCGCTGGCCCAATACATCGCCTATGCGGAAGAGCAGGGGCTCGGGCCCGGCGATCTCCGCGGCAATTCGATGAACTGGTATCACCAGTCCGCTTATGTCGGCATGAGCGCCTTTCCGCCCGACCAGGGCCTGAAGCTCGCGGCCGAGCTCATCGCTTTCTGTGCCGAACACATGCCGCGCTGGAACACGACGAATTTCTTCGGCTACGGGGTGGAAGAGGCGGGCGGCTCGGCGATCCAGGAAATCGGCCTCATGCTCGCCTTCGGGATCGAACTGGTTCGAGCCTGTGAGGCGATGGGGCTTTCGGCGGACCAGGCGCTGCCGCGCTTTGGCTTCCAGATCGCCCAGGCCAACGATTTCTTCGAGGAGATCTGCAAGATCCGCGCGCTCCGCCGTATCTGGGCGACCACCATGGCCGAGAAGTTCGGCGCCAAGGATCCGCGGTCGATGCATGTCCGCATCCACACGCACACTTCGGGAGCGTGTCTCACGGCCCAGCAGCCGCTGGTCAATCTGATCCGCACCACGCTGCATGCCTTCGGTGCGGCGCTGTCGGGCACCCAGGCGATGGAGGTCTCGGCCTATGACGAGGCCCTGTCCATTCCCACCGAGGAGGCCGCCACATTGGCGCTTCGCGTGCAGCAGGTGATCCAGGAGGAGACGAACATTACCGCCGTCTCCGACCCATTGGCGGGGTCCTACTATGTCGAAGCGTTGACCGATCAGATCTGCAACGCCGCGCTTGAATTCGTTGATCGGATCGAGAAGCAGGGCGGCTACATCGCGGCCCAGCGTTCCGGCTGGATCCGGCGTGAGATCGAGGGCTCTGCCGAGCGCTGGCGCGAGATGGTCAATGCCGGCCAACGCAAGGTCGTCGGTCTCAACTGCTACGAAACCGACGAAGCGCCCCAGGACAATATTTTCCGCGTGGATGAAGAGGTTGAGCGCGTTGCGGTCGAGCGGCTGGAGAATTTACGGCAGTCGCGCGATGCCGCGGCTCACACGAAGGCGATGGACGCGTTCGGCAAGGCGGCGAACGCGTTCGCAACCGCAAAGGTCGAAAGCTTGACCGGAAGTCACCTGATAGAAGCCGCCATCGAGGCAGCGCGCGCCGATGCGACGACCGGCGAAATGATGGGTGCCATGAAGGAAAGCTTGGGTTGGGCCGCGCCTCATGAATATTGAGCTGCTAGCAGAACAATTTTTTCGATTGTTTGCAGATCACTAAGCTGAAAACTTTGATGAAATCGTTGATGGTGACGACAAATGACTGATCCAGTTAGAGTCCTGCTGGCAAAGCCGACGCATGATTGTCACGATCGCGGTGTCCGATATGTGGCAAAAAAGATGCGCGATGCTGGGTTCGAGGTGATCTTCACCAACTTCCTGTTGCCGTCGGAAATCGTCAACACGGCGGTGGAGGAGGACGTTCAGGTCGTCGGCGTGTCGAGCTCGTCGGGCGGACATCTGCCGGTATTCCAGGACTTGATCGCCGGATTGAAGGAGAATGGCCTCGACGACATCGTCCTGATCGGTGGCGGCGTCATTCCGCGGGACGACGAGGATCTGTTGAAAGCCTCGGGGGTCGCAGCGATTTTCGGGCCCGGCACGACCGCGGAGGATGCGATTGCCCTCATTCGCGAGCGGGTCGCCGGCAGCCGCCAAGAAGAAAGCGTGGCGTGATGGCGTCCTTCGACAAGATCGCAATCCTGGGCGGCGGTGGTCTGATGGGCCACGGCATCGCGCTGGCCTGCCTGCAGGGCAGCGACGCATCGGTCACGATCGTCTCGCGGCGTCAGGAGTCCGTCGACCACGGCCTGTCCTTAATCGAGAAGGGCCCCTTCGGGCTCGCCAAGGGTGTCGAGCGGGGGAAACTCACTCAGGAGGCCGCAGAGGCGATCCTGGGGCGCCTCTCGGGCACGACGGACTATGCCGAAGGCCTCGCCGATGCGGATCTCGTCTTCGAAACCATCCCTGAGAACGTTTCGGTCAAGCATGACGCCCTTGTCACCGCCGAGAAGCACGCGCCCGATGCGGTGTTCGCAACGAACACGTCATCGATCATGATCTCCGAGCTCGCGGCGCCCTTGGAGACCCCCGGCCGGCTGGTCGGCACCCATTGGTTCTATCCCTCGAATGTCATGCCGTTGGTCGAGGTCGCGCGGAGCGAGCTGACCGATGGAGACAAATTGAACAATGTCGTCGACTATCTCGGTGTAATCGGGAAAAAGCCGGTCGTCGTAGGCGATGCGCCGGGTTTCTTCATGACGCGCTTTATAAACAACTATATCGCCGAAGCGATCCGGCTCGTCGAATTGGGAATTGCGGGGCCGGCCGAAATCGATGAGATGTGCAAGACGGGGCTCGGCTGGCCGATGGGCGTCTTCGAGCTGCTCGACGATGCGGCTGCCTTCGACTCCTATTATCAGGCCCAAACCTATCTTCACGAGACCTGCGGCGAGCGCTATGCGATCCCGCCGCTCGCCCGCAAGGTGTTCCTCGCCGGATACAAAGGCAATCCCAAGTTGAAACCGGGCAGTCGGGGCGGTTTCTACGACTTTCTAGGCATTGAGCGACCGGAAAAGAAACGTTAGACCGGTCAAATTCGTCTTTCATCGTCAATTCGGGACAGGCAATGGTGTCGATAAAGGGTCGAGACCTGGTTTATCGCGGCTACACGCAAGCCGAGCTCGATATCCAATATGACCAGGGGAGTTTGGTGCCGGACCTGGCGCCCTACCAGGCGCATTGGGTCGAAACGAGCGAGGCCGCGCGCCGCGACTACGAGTGTGTCCAGGACATCGCCTACGGGGCGGGCGAGCGTGAAAAGCTGGATCTATACCGCCCGGCCGAACCGCGCGGGCCCATTGTCGTGATGATCCACGGCGGCGCCTGGCGCCGATTGTCGAAAGACCGCGCCGCGTTCAGTGCGCCGGTGCTGCTGGATGCCGGCGCCGGGTTTGTCGCGCTCGGCTTCGACCTGATCGATCAGGTGCCGCTGGCGGAAATGGTGCGCCAGGTTCGGGCCGGTGTCGCGTGGGTCTTCCAAAATGCGTCCGAATATGGCTTTGACCCGGAGCGTCTCTTTGTGCACGGCTTTTCATCGGGCGCGCATTTGGCGGCAAACGTCTTGTCCGATGGCTGGCGTGCCGACGCAGGCGTGCCGGAGAACCTTCTAAAAGGTGCGGTGCTGTGCAGTGGGCCTTACGATCTTGAGCCGGTCACCCTCAGCGCGCGGAGCGAGTTTCTGAAGCTCGATGCCGCCGGAGCCAAAGCCCTGACGCCCAATCTTCATATTCCGCCGAACGGACCGCCCATAGTCGTCGCCTGGGGAGACGGCGAGCTGGCCGAATTCCGCCGCCAGGGCGCGGCGTTCGCCGATGCCTGGACACGCGCCGGCAATCCAGTCGAGACAATTAAGCTAATGGGCGCCAATCATTTTGACGCCTGTTTGACCTTCGCTGATCCCGAAGGGCCGCTCGCCGCGGCGGCGCTCAGTCAAATGGGGCTTGATTGATCCGCAGTAGTCGCGGGCGCTACTGACTCGCCCGGAACGCAGCCACGAACTTCTCGGTGATGATTGCCACCGAGGAACCAACCCGCTCGCTGTGTCCGGGCGCATCGCTGCTGGCAATGGATGTCGCGCGCCACAACGGGATGTTGGCGACGATTGTGTTCCGCGTCGCCTGCAACACGGTCGTCTGCGACGTATAGGCCTCGAGCAACACGGAGGATATGCAGCGGCCCTGGATGGCGTCGCTGAGCGTGGTCACGCTTGCCCGCAAGGTCAGCGCCGAGGTGCCGATCGGAATCCCGCCGGCCTGCAGCTTCTCACCAATCCGGGCGCGCAACAGCCCACGGCTGATCCGGCACGGCGTGCCTTCGCCGCGCGGGACCGAGACCAGTATCTCGACCGTCTGGAAGCCGCTCAGCCCCTCGCCATCGGCCTGGGCGGGCCCGGCAAGGGCGCTGATCATCGCGATGCCGGCAATGGCTCCTGTCACTATCCTCATGCTCGCGAACCCCTTGATGTATTGTGAGCGTTGTTCGATGGTGTCCTGGGTGTCTTCGCCGTATCGCAGAATGCCGGGGCAAAGTGTATAGGCGTTGTGCCGGGACCGTCCAGCGGTTGGGCGATGGTAAACGCGCATCAACGCAACTCTATTCTCACCCTATTCTCAACCCTATTCGGGGGATCCGCCGAGATCCTCCCCAAATTGGCGCTGGCCCGGGTTTTGAACCGGGCCGGCACGGACCCTATATAGTTATCGTATAATATGAGCCTACAGAGCCCGCGGTTAATACAGTGCGAAATATTCGACGGATTGTTGCTTTCTCGGCGTTTGAGGGTCGAAGCCGGAAAGCCGAGGGGGGCGGAATCGCGCTGCGTGCCGGGTCCCCGCGACCACTGACGCGTTGAGCGCCAAAGATGTCCGACAGCCAGCCACAATCCCCCGAGGCGCCGCGATCTGACGCCAAGAAGCCTCGGAGCAGCCTCGGGCGGCGTGCGCGCAAAGTGCTGTTGCCCGTGGTGATTCTGGTCGTCGCGGTGTCCTTCGCCGGCTATCTCCGGGCCACCCGCCCTCCGATCAAGAGGAGCCCCATCGAGGAGCGGGTCTGGATGGTGTCCGCCATCCCGGTCAAATATCAGGACATCCAGCCCAAACTGCGGCTTTACGGTGAGATCGTCGCCGGCCGCAAAGTCGATCTCCGGCCGCTGGTGGGTGGACGTATCGTTGCCGTTGGTCCCAATTTTGCCGCCGGCGGCATTGTGCGAACCGGTGAACTGCTGATCGAGATCGATGAATTCGAATACAAGTCGACCGTGGCCGAGCGTCAGGCTCAGCTCGCCGAAGCAAAGGCCCGCTTGGAGGAATACCTCTCCGATCTGACAGCGGAAAAGCAGCTCCTCGCGCGCGACAAGGAGCAGCTCGTGCTCCGCGAGCGCGAGGTTCAGCGCCGCGCCAATCTTCGCGCCCGCGGCAGCGGCTCGGTCAAGGCGCTCGATGATGCAAGGCTCGCGCTCAACCAGGCGCGCCAGGCCGTGACGACCCGTGAACAGGGGATTGCACGGCTATCGGCCCGGACGAAGCAGCAATCGGCCGTCCTCGCCCGGATGGAGGTGACCTTGGAGCGCGCCCGCCGCGATTTGCAGGAGGTCAGGCTCCGGGCGCCCTTCGACGGCTTTTTGATCGACGTCGACGGGGCCATCGGCAAGAAAGTTTCGACCAATGACCGCGTGGCGCGCCTCATCGATGCGCGCTGGCTGGAGGCGAAGTTCCAGATCTCCGACGAAGAATTCGGCCGTCTCGTCGCGGCCGGCGGCTATATGGGCCGCAAGGCAACGGTGCGCTGGGCCACGCGCGGCCGCACCTTTACCTTCCCGGCGGTGATCGAACGCTCGGCAAGCCAGGTCGACTCCAATTCGGGTGGCGTGGACATTTATGCCCGGATCGCGAATACGGACGCGGCAACGGTGTTGCGCCCGGGCGTATTCGTCGAAGTCGTGATCGAGGACCGGGCCTATTCGAAAGTGGTGCGCTTGCCGGCCAGCGCGCTCCACGGCGGGAACCGCGTCTATGCGATCGTCGAAGGCCGCTTGCAGGTTCGGCGCGTCGAATTGGTCGCGCGCGCGGGCAATGACGTTCTGGTGCGCGGCGCCATCAAACCCGATGAGCGCATTCTGACGACGCGGTTTGCGGAGATCGGCGCTGGTGTTCGAGTGGAAACGCGGTGACGGGCGGCCCAACGTCCGACGGCGACCCGTCCACGCCGGATAAATCGGACCAAAACCAATCTACTAGTAGTCAAGCCGACGGGTCGCACCGGTCAAAAACCGACATCGTCGGCATATTCGCCCGGCATCGCACGGCGCCCAACCTGTTGATGCTGTTGTTGATTATCGCTGGGATCGTCTCGCTGATGCGGATGAACACCCAGTTCTTCCCCGATTTCGGGATCGATATCGTCAGCGTCACGGTCGAGTGGCCCGGCGCCAGCGCGCAGGATGTCGATTCCAACATCGTCCAGGCGATCGAGCCCGAGATGCGCTTTCTCGATGGGGTCAAGCGGGTGCGCTCGTTCTCCTATGAGGGCGCTGCCCAGATCCTGGTCGAATTCGAGGCCGGTACCGACATGCAATCGGCGCTGAGCAATGTGCAGACCGCAGTCGGCCGGGTGACGACGCTTCCTGAGGACAGCGAGAAGGCGGTGGTCCAACGGATCATCCGCTACGACACGATCAGCCGCTTGATTATTTCCGGCCCATACGCGGAAAGCTCCCTCAAGGCGGCGGCCAAGCGCATCCGAAACGAGCTGCTGCGGCGCGGTATCGACCGCGTGGACATCTTCGGTGGGCGCGAGGAGGAAATCCGCGTCGAGATCGAGCCGGAGGTGTTGCGGCGTTTGGGCCTTACATTGGCCGACATATCGCGCCGGATCGGCGAGACATCGCGCGATATTCCGTCCGGCGACACGCAGGGCGGAAGCCAGCGCCAGATCCGCAGTCTTGGCCTTTTGAAAAGCGCCGAAGGGGTCGCGGGCGTCGAAGTGCGCTCGCTGGCCAATGGCCAGAAGATCTACCTGCGCGACATCGCGACCGTGCGCGAGCGCTTCAAGGACAAGGACCCGATCGCGCGGTATCGGGGCCAGCCGGCGTTGGAGTTACACATACAGCGGGCGACGAATGCCGATGCCCTCGTGCTCGCCAACATTGTTCAGAAATACTTGGCCGAACTGAAGCCGACCTTGCCGCCGGGTCTCGAGGTCATTCAGTACGACGTGCAGGCCCGTCTCATTCGCAGCCGCATAAACCTATTGCTGAAAAACGGCGTCGGCGGTCTAGTGTTGGTCGTTCTCGTGCTTTTCGTCTTCCTGAACGGCCGGGTCGCGTTCTGGGTTGCCATGGGGATTCCGGTGTCGCTCATGGCGACCATGCTGGCGATGCTCGCCTCCGGCCAGTCGATCAACATGGTCAGTCTCTTCGGGCTCATCATGACGGTTGGCATCATCGTTGACGACGCCATCGTGGTCGGCGAGCATGCCGAGACCCGATGGCGGAATGGCCTGGCGCCGCTGGCGGCGGCCGAAACAGGCGCGCGTCGCATGATGGCACCGGTTTTCAGCTCGTCGCTCACCACAATTGCGGCCTTCATGCCGCTGTTCCTGGTCTCCGACATTATCGGCCAGATCATCGTCGCCATCCCGATGGTGGTGGTGGCGGTGATCGTGGCGAGCCTGGTGGAGTGTTTCCTGATTATGCCAGGTCATCTGCGCGAGGCCTTCAAACATACAGGCGCCAAGGCCTGGGGGCTTCGCAGGCGCTTTGACGCTGGCTTTGCGCGCTTCCGCGACGGCTTTTTCCGACGCTTCCTGGCGCTTTGTCTGGAGTGGCGCTACGTCACGCTCGCCATCGCGGTGGGCGCGTTTATCGCTGCGATCGGTCTCATTCAGGGCGGCCGCATCGGCTTCATTTTCTTCCCCTCGCCCGAGGTCGACAAAATCTACGGCAACGTGGAATTCGCGGCGGGAACGCCCCGTGCCACAACGATCAAGATGCTCGATGCGATGGAGCGCGCGCTGGTGACCGCCGAACAGAATGTCGGATACAAGCCCGGCACGCTGGTCAAGACACGGATCATCAAGGTCGGCCGTGCGGTCGGGGTGAGCCCGCTGGCGATCACCGGCGGCGCGGATCATATCGGCGGGCTGATCGTTGAACTGGTGCCGTCCGAAAACCGCAGCGTAAAGGCGGCGACCTTCATGGAGGCCTGGAGAAAGGTGATCCGGCCGATGCCCGGCGTGCAAACGGTGACGGTCAAGCCGGCCCAGGCCGGTCCGCCGGGGCGCGATGTCGATGTGCGGCTCATGGGCAGCGATGCAACCGCCCTGAAGCGCGTCGCCTTGAGGGTTCGCCAGTTGCTGCGCCGGTATCCGGGGGTGAGCAACATCGAGGACGATCTGCCCTACGGCAAGTTCGAGACGATCGTGACCTTGACCCCGCGCGGCAAGGCTCTCGGTTTCACGACCCAGATCGTCGGTAACCAGATCCGCAATGCCTTCGAGGGCGCGATCGCAAAACGTTTTGCACGCGGTGACGAGGAGGTCGCCGTCCGCGTCCAGTATCCGCGTAACCGCGCCGATCAGGAGTCGCTCAACAATCTCTACCTGAAGAGCCCGCGCGGCCCCTGGGTGCCATTGGCGGTGGTCGTGCGCTTCGACGACAAGGTCGGCTTCGCGCGCATCAATCGCGAAGACGGCGCGCGCCAAGTGTCGGTTTCCGCAGAGTTGAACAAGGAGATCAACAGCACCGATAAGATTATCGCCGGCCTCAAATCCGATGGAATCGACAAGCTCGCCGCCCGTTACGGCATCACCGTGCGCTATGCGGGCAAGGCCGAGGAACAAGCGCGCACCTTCGGTGATATGGCGCTCGGCGCGGTCGTTGGGCTGATCGCGATCTACATCATTCTTGCGTGGGTCTTCTCAAGCTACACGCGGCCGATTGTCGTCATGTCGGTGATCCCGCTCGGCTTCGTCGGTGCCACGATCGGCCATCTGATCATGGGATTCGATCTCACGATCTTATCGATGGTCGCGCTGATCGGATTGTCCGGCATCGTGGTCAACGATTCGATCATTCTCGTAAGCACGATCGACGAGCGCATTGAAAACGGCGAGCCAGTGCTTTCCGCCATCGCCCAGGGTGCCCGCGACCGCTTGCGCGCAGTGATCCTGACCTCGGCCACGACGATCGGCGGCATATTGCCGCTCATTTTCGAAACGGACCTGCAGGCGCAATTCCTGATCCCAATGGCGGTGACCCTCGCCTTTGGGCTCCTGGTCTCCACCATCATGGTGCTCGTCGTGGTGCCGGCCTTGATGGCGGCGCAGGCCGATTTCGGGCAGTTTGTCGCGCGGCGTCGGGGCCGCGTCAGTGCGTCGCCGGCGGAATAGTCCGATCAGTCGAGTACGAAGGTTATCTCGATTGTCGCCCGGTACTCGGTGATCTTTCCGGCCTCGACCTTCGCCTTTTGATCGAGAACTTCCAGCCCGGTGATGCCGCGAAGCGTTTCCGATGCGCGGCCAAGCCCCGTCTCGATCGCGTCCTGAAACCCTTTGGTCGACGAAGCGGTTATCTTCGTTACGCGTGCGATTGCCATGAGCAAGTCCTCCCGCGTCGACTATAGCGCCCGCCGCGAACGCGTGACAAACGCCATCAGGCAACCCCCGGTGGCTTGCCGAGACGTTCGCGGGCCGTGCCAAGCACGCGCTCCAGGCCAAGCCCGATCGACAACAGGCGCTCTTCCGACCGAAGCGGGCCCATGATCTGCAATCCGACTGGCATCCGGGCGGCATCCAGGGCGACCGGCATCGTCAGCGCACACAGGGTGAGGTAGTTGGCAATCCCGGTGTTGCGGAGCGCCAACAGGTTGGCGGGGCGGTAGTCCTCGACCTTGGCGATGTCCGACATGATCGGCGGAGTGATCGGCACGGTCGGGCTCACCATGGCATCGACCTTGGCAAGCTTCGCCGCACTCGATTGCGCCAGATCTGCCATGAGCCGCACGCGGCGGACATATTCGTGCGCGGGCAGGGTGGCCGCTTCTTCCATCCTCTGCACGATGATGGGGTCGATGAGGTCGAACCATTCGGGCAGCTCGTCTTTGACGAATGTGTAGAGTTCTACCGCGGCAAGGCCGCCGGCTTTGAAGATCGGGTAGATCTCGTCGGCTTCGGGCAGCGTGCAGGGAACGAGCGTGGCACCCGCTTTCTCGGCCTCCCGAAGCGCGTCCCGCACGCCGTCCGCGATGCCCGGCGAACAATCATCCCAAAAGAAATTCTCCGGAACACCCAACCGCAGACCGTCGACGGGAACAGGGGCGGGGACGGCCACGTCGCGCCGGCGCGCGGCGTGCTCCGGATCGATGGCCACGAAGCCTATGGCTAGATCGGCAACGCTCCGCGCCAGGATACCGGCGGTATCGAGACTGGTGCTGAGGGGTGCGATTTGCGCGATCGACCAGCGGCCGACCCCGGTCTTGAGCCCCGCATTGCCGGTCATGCTGGCCGGAATGCGCACGGATCCTGCGGTGTCCGTACCGAGCGCCAACAGGGCGGTGCCGACGGCGAGGCTCACCCCGGCCCCGCTGGAAGAGCCGCCGGGTGCACGATGGTTGTCCGCGTCCCACGGATTGCGCGGCGTGCCCCAATGCGGGTTCGCGCCGATACCGCCGAAGGCAAACTCGACCGTGTGGGTCTTTCCGGTCAGCACGCCGATCTGGCTCCGAATGGCTGCGATGACCGGCCCCTCATCCTGCCAGGACGGCGGAAAGGCCTTCGGCGTGCCTGCGAATGTCGGCCAACCCTTTACGCCATAAAGATCTTTTGCCGAAATCGGTATACCCTGCAATGGCCCGAGATCATTCCCCGAAGCGAACGCCGCATCGGCGGCGGTGGCCTGGGCAGCCGCCGCTTCGGGCGCCCATAGCTTATATGCCCCAAGCGACTCGGCGTTCGCGTCATGATTGGCGGCCGCTGCCTCGGCCAAAGCTTTGGCGGTAGTCTTGCGGTCGCGCAAGGCGGCGCCAAGCTCGGCCAGGCTCGATTGCATGATGTCGCTCATATCGGTGCTCGGTCCGTGGATTGATCGGGAGAAGGGTCTCGAACGCACCATCCGAGTATTCCATTTGCCCCGGACACGCAATCGCCCGCCGAACGTTTAGCATGGGCTGGGCGCTTGCCTTGCCTCATCGCCGCCTTTAGATCGACAGAAGGAAAGCAAGCGGGAGAGAGGCTATGTTTGAAGGCTTCGATCGCAAAAGGGTCGCAGTATCGGGTGCCGAGATCAATCTGGTGATGGGCGGCGCCGGCCCGCCGCTTCTCCTGTTACACGGATACCCCCAGATGGGGGTGATGTGGCACAAGATCGCGCCGCGTCTCGCCGAGCACTTCACCGTCGTCGTCGCGGATCTGCGTGGCTATGGCGATTCGTCGAAACCCGAAAGCGATGCGACCCATGCTGCTTACGCCAAACGGACGATGGCGCAGGATCAGGTCGAGGTGATGGCGGCGCTGGGCTTCGATCGCTTCCATGTGGCCGGCCACGATCGTGGCGGGCGCGTTGCACACCGCATGGCGCTCGACCACCCGTCGCGCATGAGCCGCGTTGCGGTTCTCGATATCGCGCCCACCCACAAGATCTTTGCGACTGTCGATAAGGCGATGGCAACCGCTTACTATCACTGGTTTTTTCTCATTCAACCCAAGGGCCTGCCCGAACACTTGATCGCCAAGGACCCTGAGCATTATCTGCGCCACACGCTCGGCAGCTGGGGGTTGGGCGACGGCGCATTCACCGACGAGGCCGTCAAGGAATACGTTCGTTGCTTTTCCGACCCGGCCACGATCCATGCGAGCTGCGAGGACTACCGTGCCGCGGCGTCGATCGACCTCGAACACGACGAGGCCGACATGCAAACCAAGGTCGCATGCCCACTTCTTGTTCTTTGGGGCGCAAAAGGATTCGTGGCCAAAGCGTATGACGTGCTCGACGTTTGGCGGGAGCGCGCCGCCGATGTGCGCGGCAAGGCGCTCGATTGCGGTCATTTCCTGCCAGAGGAAAAACCCGATGAGACCTACGTGGCGCTGCACGACTTCTTCCGCGAGGCCTAGCGACAGCGGCTCCTGCGCGTGCGATTGCTTGTCGGGCGTTGCACCGCCTTTGTATATATATGTGTGTGTTGTCAATTATGGTTGGCGCTCCGCTGTGATGTGCGCGGCCTTCACGAGAGTCGATAAGCGATGAATGATCACCATCCAGCTCCGCAGCCGACCGGCGGAAGCCATGCCGGTGGCCACGACCACACCGAACCGCCGGCCGAGATCGAACTCCGTGTCCGGGCGCTGGAAACTCTACTAGTAGAAAAGGGTTTGATCGATCCCGCCGTGCTGGAAGCGCTGATCGATACCTATGAAAACAAAATCGGGCCGAAGAACGGCGCCAAGGTCGTGGCCCGCGCCTGGGTCGATGCCGAATTCAAGGTGGCGTTGATGGAGGATGCCACGCAGGCGATCGCATCGCTCGGGTTCATGGGACGACAGGGCGAGCACATGGTCGTGGTCGAGAACACCGATGCCGTCCACAATCTCGTCGTCTGCACCTTGTGCTCGTGTTATCCGTGGCCGGTTCTTGGTCTGCCGCCGGTCTGGTACAAATCCGCACCGTATCGGTCACGCGCAGTCAGCGATCCGCGGGGCGTGTTGGCTGAATTCGGCACCACACTCCGGGATACTGTGGACGTCCGTGTTTGGGATTCGACCTCGGAGGTCCGCTATCTGGTCCTGCCGCAGCGGCCCGCGGGGACCGATGATTGGGACGAGGACGCCCTCGCGACCCTCGTCACCCGCAACTCGATGATCGGCGTTGAGCCCGCGCGATCACCAAACGGCGGCCATCCAACCGGAGCGCAGTCGTGAACGGCGCGCATGATTTGGGTGGCATGGACGGTTTCGGCCCGATTGCCCCGGAAGCGGAAAGCGAGGAGCCGCATTTTCATGCTCCCTGGGAGCGCCGTGCCTTCGCGGTGACGTTGGCGATGGGAGCCCTCGGGCAGTGGACCATCGACACCGCTCGTCACGCCCGGGAGCGGCAGCATCCGGTCGATTATCTCGAGCACAGCTATTATGAGAACTGGATTGCCGGACTGGAAACGCTGCTCGTCGAGACGGGTATCGTCACAGAAGACGAGCTGGCCGCCGGGCATGCCGCGGGGCCTGCACCCAATGATCTCATTGCCAGGAAGCTGACGCCGGACAAAGTCGCGCCGTCGCTGGCCAAGGGCTCGCCTTCGACGCTTGAGAGCAACCAGGCGCCGCGTTTCGCCGTTGGTGATGAGGTTCGTGTACGCCTCACGAGGACAACCGGTCATACGCGCGCGCCGCGCTATGCCCGCGGCCGGCGCGGCCGGGTGGCGATGCAACACGGGGTGCACATATTTGCCGACAAAAATGCGCACGGCACCAAAGAGGGCCAGCACCTGTATAGCGTCCGCTTCGAGGCCTTTGATCTTTGGGGCGAGGCGGCGGGCGATCGTGGCGCGGTCTACATAGATTTGTGGGACGGCCATCTGGAGTCGGTGTGATGACCGTGTCTGCGGAAAAAATGAAACGATCGCCCGCGCTGCCCGTGGATGGCGATGGCCCAGTATTCCGCGAACCGTGGGAGGCCAAGGCCTTTGCGATGGCGGTGCGACTAGCGGAGGCGGGGCTCTTTACCTGGGCGGAATGGACGGAAGCCTTGTCGGACGAGATCGCCGGCGCTCGTGAGGCTGGCGACCCCGATTTGGGCGACACATATTATATGTACTGGATGCGGGCGCTCGAGGCATTGGTCGCGAGAAAGAGCGGCATCGCCGCATCGGATATCGAGCGGCAGGCCGAGGAATGGCGGGATGCCTATCTGAACACCCCGCATGGACAGCCGATCGACCTTGCCGCCGCCCGAGACCTCCGCTAGCCCGATCTCAGATATTTGACCGCCCCATCGCGCTCGAACAGGTAGAGAAGCGTTCGCAGCCAGGCGCCGCGCGGTCCGCTCAGCTCCGCATCGCGCTCGACCACGAGGCGCGCGTCATCGCGGGCGATTTCTAGCAATTCGCCGTGAACCGCCAGATCCGCCAGCCGAAACACCGGTAAACCGCTTTGTCTTGTGCCAAGGACTTCGCCGCCGCCGCGCAGCCGCAGGTCCTCTTCGGCGATACGAAATCCATCGTCAGTCTCGCGCAGGATCTCGATCCGGGCCCGGGCGGTCTCACCCAGCGGGCTTGCATATAAAAGTATGCATGTTGACTGTCCGGCACCGCGCCCGATACGGCCCCGCAGCTGATGCAGCTGGGCAAGGCCGAAGCGCTCGGCATGCTCAATGACCATGACGGTGGCTTCCGGCACATCGACGCCCACCTCAATGACCGTCGTCGCGACCAGTACGGCGATCCGACCGGCGGAAAAATTGGCCATAACCTTATCTTTTTCGGGGCCTTTCATGCGCCCATGAACCAACCCGACCTTGTCACCGAAATTGGCCTTGAGCGCCTCGAACCGCTCCGTCGCCGCCGCCAGATCGATGGCCTCGGATTCCTCAACCAGCGGTGCCACCCAATAGACCCGCGCGCCGCCGGCAACCGCCCGTTCGACGGCGCCGACGATTTCATCGATCCGGCTCAATTGCACCGAGCGCGTATCAACCGGTTTGCGGCCGGCGGGCTTTTCGGTCAGCTGCGATGCGTCGAGATCCCCGTAAGCCGCAAGAAGCAACGTGCGCGGGATCGGCGTGGCCGTCATGACCAGCACGTCGGGTGTGCGGCCCTTGGCCGACAGCGTGATCCGCTGATGGACACCGAACCGGTGCTGTTCGTCGATCACGGCCAGGGCCAAATCTTGGAAGGCGATATCCTTTTGGAACAGCGCATGGGTACCGATGGCAATGGAGGCGCGGCCATCGGCGAGTTTCGCGAGCGCCGCTTCGCGGGCCTTTCCCTTGTCGCGGCCGGTCAAAAGGATGATTTCGATCCCGGCTGGCGCCGCGAGTTTTTGTATCGTTTCGTAATGTTGACGCGCGAGGATCTCGGTCGGCGCCATAAGGGCGGCCTGGGCGCCTGTTTCCACGGCGTTCAGCATGGCCAGCAATGCGACCACCGTTTTCCCGCTGCCGACATCCCCTTGCAAGAGACGCATCATGCGGTCGCCAGCCGCCATGTCGGCCCCGATCTCGCGCATCGCCTGGGTTTGCGAGTCCGTCAACGTGAACGGAAGTGCGGCGATAACTTTCTCCCGGAGCGACCCGTCGCCCGCGATGATCCGTCCCTTTTGCCGCCGCATCCGCCGCCGCAGCAGGAGGAGCGCAAGCTGGGAGGCGAGCAACTCGTCATAGGCAAGGCGTTGACGCGCCGGCGTATCCGGCGCCAAATCGGCTTCGCTGTCCGGGCTGTGCGCGGTTCGGAGCGCGTCGCGCCAGGCGGGCCAGTTCCGCTGCCCGACCACCGACGGCTCTATCCATTCCTCCAGCACCGGTGCGCGCTCCAGCGCATGGCCGACGGCGCGGCCCAGCACCTTCTGGCTGATCCCGGCGGTCAACGGATAGACCGGCTCGACGGCCGCCAGCTGTTCGAGCTCGCCGACCTCGCCGATATGATCGGGGTGTGTGATCTGCTTTTCGCCCCGAAACTCCTCGACCAATCCGCTCACGACCCGCTTTTCGCCCACCGGCAGAACATTCGTCAGATAATCCGCACGGCCGTGAAAATAGACGAGGTGGATGAACCCCGTGTCGTCGCGGCATCGCACCTTGTAGGGGAGGCGGCGATTGGGCGACGGTTGGTGCTGGTCGACCTCGACCGTGATCGTGGCAATACGGCCCGGCTCGGCGTCACCGATGCTGGGGGTATATCGTCGATCGATCAGCCCGCTCGGCAGGTGCCACAGTAAGTCGACCACATGTGGGCCCGCCAGCCGCTCGATCGCGGCCCCAATCCGCGGCCCCACACCGTCCAAAGCCGTTACCGGCGCAAACAACGGAAAAAGAATGTCCGGGCGCATCCCGACGGTTCTCACGGTTCGGCTGACAGGCTGTGTCCGCAGGCTTATATCCTAATGCCAATGCACGAAGGACCGAAATGACGACGCCGAACGAGACGGCAGGGGATTCAGATGAAGTGCGCCGGCGACGGGTGCGCTTCCGATGCTGGCATCGGGGCACCAAAGAGCTCGACCTGCTGATGGGACCCTTCGCGGACCGCTATCTTGGCGAATTGACGACGCTGCAGCTCGACCAGATGGAGGACTTGCTGACGCGCCCTGATCTCGACCTCTATAACTGGATCACGCAGCAGGAGGCGATCCCGACCGACGCCGATTGCGAGGTCTTGCGTTTGATAATCGAATTTCATATCAGTCGGTAAATAGTTGATAATAATCAATAAAATAAAACTGAAAGCGGAACGAACGACGCTGGCCGGCGTGCCGGAGGGCCTCGATGCGCTCGTCTTGGAGCAGCTCGTGGCCGGCGGCGATGTCCTGCATGTCGCGCGCGATGATGCCCGGCTCGCGCGCCTGGAATCGGACGTCGCTTACTTCGCGCCCGCAATCGAGCGTCTTCGCTTCCCGGCCTGGGAATGTCTGCCCTACGACCGCGTATCACCCGGACGTCATATCCAAGCCCTGCGGTCTGCAACGCTGACGCGCCTGGGCGAGCCACGTGCGCCGGACGCCGGCGGGCGGCTAATCCTAACCACGGTGAGCGCCGTATTGCAGCGGGTCGCGCCGCGCAGTTTCTTCGCCAATGCCTCCTTTTCCATAGAACCCGGCCAGCCGCTCGACCGCCAGGCGCTCTTCGCCTACCTGGAAGGCAATGGCTTCAGCCGGACCGGCACCGTCCGCGAGCCTGGTGAATATGCCGTGCGCGGCGGCATCATCGATCTTTACGCGCCGGATGCGGTTGATCCGGTTCGCCTCGATCTGTTCGGCGAGGAGATCGATTCGATCCGCCGCTTCGACCCCGGCACCCAGAAAACCATAGGGCCGGGAGAAGGTTTCGTTCTGCGGCCGGCCGGTGAGGTGTTGCTAGACGAAGAAGCCACGACGGCGTTCCGAACCGGATACCGCGACCTGTTCGGGGCGGCCGGGGCGGGGGATCCGATCTATGAGTCCATCAGCGCCGGGCGCCCTTTCGCCGGCATGGAGCATTGGCTGCCACTCTTCCACGATCACATGGAAACGCTGTTCGACCATGTGGCGGCGGAGCAAGTAACCCTCGACTACCAGATCGACGAGGCCGTCGAAGCGCGCCTCGATGCCGTGGCCGACTATTACCAGGCGCGGCTGGAGCTGTCGGGCGTAGAGGAGGGATCAGCCTACCGCCCGCTGCCGTCGGAGCGGCTCTTTCTCGGCCGGAATGCGTTTGAGGCTTGCCTTGCCGAGTGCAAGGTTGCCGTCTTCTCGCCGTTTCCGCCGCCCGCGGCGATGCCGGACACAGTCGATATCGGCGGGCGGCCGGGTCTGGAATTCGCCGCTGCCCGCACCGACCCCAACCGCAACCTGTTCGATGCGGTGCGCGACGCGCTGGCGGAGATGAAAGAGAAAGGCCCGCGTCCCGTAATCGCCGCGCTGAGCGTCGGGTCGCGCGACCGGCTCGCCTCGGTCATGGAAGAGCATGGCATCGAAACAGCGTCATCTCTCGATAGCTGGGACGACGTGATTGCGGCCTCGTCCGCGGCGGTGCCTCTGATCGTGCTGGATCTCGAGCGCGGCTTCCAGACGCAAGACTTTGCGATCATTACCGAACAGGACATCCTGGGCGAGCGTTTGATCCGTGCGCCTCAGCGGCGGCGGCGCGCCGAAGATGTTCTGACCGAGCTCACCAGCCTCGAAGCCGGCGATCTTGTCGTCCACGTCGATCACGGTGTCGGACGATACGAAGGGCTGGAAACGATCGGTGTTGGCGGCGCTCCCCATGATTGCCTCCGGGTCGTCTACGACGGCAACGACCGGCTGTTCGTGCCGGTGGAGAACATGGATGTCCTCTCGCGTTACGGCGCCGAGGACAGCGCCGCGCAGCTCGATCGGTTGGGCGGGGCGGGCTGGCAGGCCCGCAAGGCGCGGGTACGCGAGCGCATCAAGGCCATCGCCGGCGACCTCATCAAGATCGCCGCCGAACGCGAGCTCAGGAAAGGCATACCCATGCCGCCGCCCGAGGGCCTCTTTGACGAGTTCGCGGCGCGCTTTCCCTATGACGAGACCGTCGACCAGCGGAACGCGATCGACGACGTACTGGTCGATCTCGGATCCGGCCGGCCGATGGACCGCCTTGTCTGCGGCGATGTCGGTTTCGGCAAGACCGAGGTGGCGTTACGCGCCGCGTTCGTTGCCGTGATGGCCGGACATCAAGCCGCCGTCGTCGTGCCGACGACCTTGCTCGCGCGCCAGCATTATCGAACCTTCGCCGAGCGCTTTGCCGGCCTGCCCGTGAAAGTCGCCCAGATCTCGCGGCTGGTGGCGCCGAAGCAGGTCGAGGAAATTCGGCACGGCCTCTCCGACGGCTCCGTCGATATCGTCGTTGGCACTCATGCGCTTCTTGGAAAATCGATTAATTTCAAATCACTAGGACTATTGGTTGTTGATGAAGAGCAGCATTTCGGGGTGAAGCAGAAAGAGCGCCTGAAAGAGCTCCGGGCCGATGTCCATGTTCTGACGCTGACCGCGACACCGATCCCGCGCACGCTCCAGATGGCGCTTTCCGGCGTGCGCGAAATGAGCCTGATTGCAACCCCGCCGGTGGACCGCTTGGCCGTCCGCAGCTTCGTGCTGCCCTACGATCCGGTGGTGCTGCGCGAAGCGATCGAACGGGAGATTTTCCGGGGCGGGCAAGTCTACTATGTCTGCCCGCGGATCAAGGATATCCCCTTCGTCGAAGAGCGCCTGAAGACATTGGTCCCCGATGCGCACATCGCCGTCGCGCATGGCCAAATGCCGCCGAGTGCGCTCGAAGAGGTCATGTCGGGCTTCTACGATGGCAAGTATCAGATCCTGCTGTCCACCAACATCATCGAGTCGGGTCTCGATATCCCGACCGTCAATACGATCATCATCCACCGGGCCGACATGTTCGGTCTTGCGCAGCTCTATCAGCTTCGCGGCCGCGTCGGCCGGTCGAAGACGCGGGCCTATGCCTACCTCACCATTCCCAGCGACCGGCTGCTGAACGCCACGGCCGAGCGTCGGCTTTCAGTCATGCAGACGCTCGACAGCTTGGGGGCCGGGTTCACCTTGGCCAGCTACGACCTCGACATCCGGGGCGCCGGCAATCTTCTGGGCGAGGAGCAGTCGGGTCATATCCGCGAGGTCGGCATCGAGCTCTATCAGCAGATGTTGGAAGAAGCCGTCGCGGCTGCACGCGACCAGGGCGCCGCACCGGAAGAGGGCGGGTGGAGCCCCCAGATCTCCATCGGCATGCCGGTACTGATCCCCGAAGGCTACGTCGCCGATCTATCGGTGCGCCTCGGTCTCTATCGGCGGATCTCAGGACTTGCCGACCGCGCCGAGATAGAAAGCTTTGCGGCCGAGCTCATCGACCGCTTCGGCGCGCTGCCACCCGAGGTCGAGAATCTGCTCGAAATCGTTGCGATCAAGCAGTTCTGTCTGGCCGCAGGGGTGAGCAAGGTCGATGCCGGCCCGAAGGGCGCCACGCTCTCATTCCACGAAAACCGCTTCGCCCGTCCCGAGAAGCTCGTCGAATGGCTGTCCGCCCAGGCCGGTCAGGTCACCCTTCGCCCGGATCATACCCTTGTCTATCGCCGCCAATGGGACGAGCCGGCTGCCCGGCTCAAAGGTGTTCAAAGCCTGATGAAACAGATTGCGACGATTGCCACCGGCGATTGAGCCGAAGCCAGGCGTCGCGCTCAGGCCGGATCGGCGGACGCCGGCTCGTTCGCCATCTCGGCTTCGATTTGCGCGATCGCCTGGAGGAAGACCTGCGGATCCTGGGCGCCGGAGATCGCATACTTGCGATTCAGGATGAAGCAGGGCACGCCCTGCACACCCATCCGCCGCGCCATCGCGTCTTCGCCGCGAATACGCTCGACGTCCTCGTCGCTCTCGAGGTATGCACGGATGGCATCGCCTTCGAGCCCGCCGGCGACCGCGATATCGACCAGCACCTCGGTATCGCCGATATCCCGTCCGTCGAGGAAATAGGCCTGGAACAGCCCTTCCACCACGGCATCCTGCTTGCCGTCCTGGCCGGCGCGATCGATCAGGCGATGTGAGTTTATCGTGTTAGGTGTGCGGCCTACAGAGCTGAAATTAAACTCAATTCCCTCACCCGCCCCGGCCTGGCGGATGTTGTCATAAACCCGTTGAGCGCCTTGCTCGCCGCCGAATTTGGCCGCCAGGTAGTCCTTGCGGTCCATGCCTTCGCTGGGCATGTCGGGATTGAGTTGGAAGGGCCGCCAGCCGATGAAGACCTTGGGCTCGGCGCCTTTTTCCGCGAGGGCGCGCTCCAGTCGACGCTTGCCGATGAAGCACCACGGACAAACCGTGTCCGATACGATGTCGATTGTGATCATGGCTCCACAGCTTAGCGGTGTTTTCGAGCCAATGTAAGGGCCCGTCCATGCTATCAGGGGCGCGGTGAGCGCTCTGGACGCGCGCGGGAAGGGCCCTGATGTACCAACCGGCAACCTACGAGTATCTTCCGCAGGAACGTGTCATCTACGGTCAATCGGCCGCGTCGGCGGTTGCCGGCGAGGTGGAGCGGTTGGGCGCCGAGCGCGCGCTTATCGTCACCAGCCGGTCGGTTGCGGCCGAAAAATCCGTATCTGCAATAGCCGACGCGTTGGGTGGCCGAATGGCCGGCATCTTCGACGCCTGCACCCAGCATACGCCGCGCGCCTGCGTGATCGAGGCGACCAAGGCCGCCAGGGCCGCCGACGCTGATTTGATCGTGACCGTCGGTGGCGGATCGGCCATCGATGCGGCCAAGACGCTCTTGTTGTGCCTGGCGGCCGATATCGCCGACGAAGACGCCCTGGGCGACTACCGGCTGCAATTCGATGCCCAGGGACAGCGCCTGACGCCGGATGTGTCGCCCATGCGGGTTCGCCAGATCATCGTGCCAACCACGCTGTCCGGGGCCGAATTCTCGAATCTTGCCGGTGTCACCGATCCCGCGCGCGGCGTGAAGGATGCCTACTCGGCCAACGAGATGGCGGCGCGATCGGTGATCCTTGACCCGGAAGCAACCCTCGAAACGCCGGACTGGCTATGGCTTTCGACGGCAATTCGCTCTGTGGATCATGCGGTTGAGACACTTTGCTCGAGTGCGCCGCAGCCATTGGCTGATGCGGGCGCATCGCAGGCCCTGTGGATGCTTTCGGCCGCTTTGCCGGCGACCAAGCGGGAGCCGGAAAATCTGAGCGCACGCCTGAGCTGCCAACTCGCGGTTTGGCTCGCGACGATGGGCCTCGCCCGGGTGCCCTACGGCGCCAGTCACGGTATTGGCCATCAACTGGGTGCGGTTGCCGGCGTGCCCCACGGACTTTGCAGTTGCGTGCTGTTGCCGTCGGTCATGCGTTACAACGCTGCCGTGAACGCCCAGCGCCAGACGATGGTTGCCGCGGCCATGGGCGCGCCTGACCGTCCGGCGGCGGACGTCATCGAGGCGCTGGTGGAAGATTTGGGCCAGCCGACACGCCTGCGCGACGTTGGCGCAAAACGCGAGCAGTTTGATGCCATCGCCGACAGTAGCCTCGACAATCTCTTTGTCCGGTCGAACCCCCGGCCGATCACTGACGCCGGGCAGATCAAGGAGATCCTCGAGGCCGCCTGGTGATCGACGGGGCTTGAACTCGCGCCCGGCTTTGCGAACAATCAAAAAACGCACCGATGATCGGGGGAATTCCGTGACGACATCTTCACAAGCGCCATCGATTTACGACCAAGGCCTCGATAAGAGCGCGGCGAACTATGCGGCGCTGTCACCGATCGGGTTTCTGGAGCGGGCCGCCGGCGTTTATCCCGAAAAAACCGCGGTAATTCACGGGAGTATGCGGCTGACCTACCGTGAGTTCTATGCCCGCACCCGCCAACTGGCGAGCGCACTCAATGCGCGCGGTATCGGCTCCGGCGATACGGTCTCCGTCATGGCTTTCAACGTCCCGGCAATGCTCGAAGCGCATTACGGCGTGCCGATGGTGGGCGCGGTTCTCAATACGCTCAATATTCGCCTCGACGCGGCTGCGATCGCCTTCATCCTCGATCACGCCGAAACCAAGGTGCTGATCACCGATCGTGAGTTCTCCGACACCATCAAGGCGGCACTGGACCTCGCGACCGTGACGCCGCTCGTCATCGATATCGACGACCCCCTACACGAGGGCGGGGACCTGCTGGGCGAAATGGACTATGAGGCCTTTATCGCGGGCGGCGATCCGGAATTTGATTGGTCGCCGCCGGAAGACGAATGGCAAGCGATTTCACTCAATTACACGAGCGGCACGACCGGTAACCCCAAGGGTGTCGTCTACCATCATCGCGGTGCCTACTTGTCCGCGATGGGGAACGCCCTGGTTTTCGGCGTGTCGCCGCAATCGGTCTATCTCTGGACCGTGCCCATGTTCCACTGCAATGGCTGGACCTTTCCGTGGGCATTGAGCGCCGTTGGTGCGACGCATGTGTGCCTTCGCCGCGTCGATCCCGCGCTGATCTTTCCGGCGATCCAGGAGCACGGCGTCACCCATATGTGCGGCGCGCCCATCGTTTTGACCATGATGATCCATGCGCCAGAATCCAAGAAAATAAAACTAAATCATACGGTTGAGCTGGCAACCGGAGGTTCTGCGCCACCCAGTGCAGTGATCGGTGCGATGGAGGCCATGGGGTTTCGGATCACCCATCTCTACGGCCTGACAGAAGTCTACGGCCCGGCCACGTATTGCGCCTGGCAGGACAGTTGGGACGAACTGGACAAAGACGAACAGGCGCAACTCGTGGCGCGGCAAGGTGTGACCTATCCGATGGTCAAGGGAATGATGGTTGCGGACCCGGAAAAGCTGACGCCGGTTCCTGCCGACGGCCAGACCGTCGGCGAGGTTTTTCTGAGTGGCAACAGTGTAATGAAAGGGTATTTGAAGAATCCAGATGCAACGAAACTGGCCTTCGATGGAGGCTGGTTTCACTCCGGCGATCTAGCAGTCACGCACCCCGACGGCTACATCGAAATCAAAGACCGGTCCAAGGACATCATCATATCCGGCGGTGAAAACATTTCTTCGATTGAGGTTGAGGAGGTGCTTTATCGCCACCCGGACATCATGGAAGCGGCGGTTGTTGCGAAACCAAGTGAACAATGGGGCGAAAGTCCCTGCGCTTTTGTGACTTTGCGGCCTGGAGCGAGCCAAATTTCGACGGAAGATGTCATTCAGTGGTGCCGCGAGCACATGGCGCACTACAAATGCCCGAAGGATGTCGTGTTCGGTGAGTTGCCGAAAACGTCGACCGGCAAAATTCAAAAGTTCGTTTTGCGGGAACGCGCCCTCACGGCATAGATGACATGGTGAAGAGGGGCGTAAGCTTGTTGGCGTGAACGTCACTAAGGGACCCGGCAATGAATGAGATCGTCTCGAGCATCAAAGGTCTTTTTGACAACCTCAATCCCTTCAACACCGGAAATCTTGTCATCTATTTTTCGTGGCTGGTCGTCTACGTGTTTACGCTTGTTGCGATCTGGCGATCGAACAGCCGCATCGTCCGGCTCGTCTGTTTCCTCCTGAATCAGATTTTTTCGATCGGCGTCATCCTGTCTTGGACTCTGACCGCGCTTCTTGCTTACACCTATTGGATCGCATCTTTGGGGGCGATCGTGATTACGCTCGTCTGTTCGTGGTGGGTGTTCCGGACCAGGCCGAAGGAAGATCCGATGGAAGAAAAAAAGGGACCGCAAGGAGCCTGCGCTGATTGGCAATAGTGATGGATGAGCGTTTCAACATCGAGGGGCGGGTGGCATTGGTTACCGGCGCGTCGGGTGGATTGGGCGGTCAGTTCGGGCTCACCTTGGCGCGCGCCGGGGCAAAGGTCGCGCTTGGCGCCCGCCGCCTAGATCGGCTGGCGGTGCTCGCCGAGGAAATATCTAAATTCGACGGTCGGGCGCTTCCGGTCGAATTGGACGTTACCGACAACGCGAGTGTCCAAGCGGCCGTCGAGGCGACAGAGACCGAGCTCGGACCCATTTCAATCCTGGTCAACAATTCGGGTGTCGCGATCGTGAAACCGCCGCTTGATCTGGAAGAGGCGGAGTGGGACACGGTCCTGGACACGAACCTGAAGGGCGCGTGGCTGGTCGCTCGATCGGTCGCGGCGGCGATGGCACGTCATGAGCGTGGCGGTAGCATCATCAATATTGCCTCGATGTTGGCAGAGCGGATCATAGGTCAGAACGTGCCCTATGCCGCATCGAAGGCGGGGTTGGTACAAATGACCCGGGCGCTGGCCTTTGAGCTTGCGAGGTACGGCATTCGCGTGAACGCCATTTCGCCCGGCTACATCGAGACTGAAATGAACCGCGACTTCCTGGCCTCGGCACGGGGACAGGAGATGTTGAAGCGCGTTCCGCTGCGGCGCTACGGAAAGCCGGAGGACCTGGATGGCGTGTTAATGCTGCTGGCCTCGGACGCCTCGTCCTTCATCACTGGCGCCGTGATTGCCGCGGACGGCGGTCATGGGGTATCGAGCGTCGGGGTTTGATGCGTCTTACGATCGTAATGCCAGTTTCGGAACACACCGAGGGAATGCGGACTATATATGTGCGGATGTGATGCCGCGGCTGGTGAGCGGCGAAACGACGGCCTCGGGATGTGATAGCACAGACCGCCTTCAACAATCGATCCGACACTAGACCGTGGAAACAGCTTGCCCGGAAGGGCCGGCGCTTTGAAGACGTCGCGGCGGGCACACTCGTTGTTGAGTTCGCCGATGGGCAGCGCCTTGAATATTCCGGCAGCTACCCCGGCCCGAATGCACATATCCTGGTCCGGAACCAGCGCGCGTTTCGCCGGTTTCATCTCGGCGGCGCAATCGGCGGCGCAGAGTCTTATATCGATGGTGATTGGGACGCGCTTGATTTGAGCGCTGCGCTAGAATTTTTCGCCCGCAATGAGACAGGGCTGGGCGGAGGGTTCAGCGGCGGTCGATTAGCGCGGGCCGTTCGTCGGTTCTACCACCTTACTCGCGCGAATACACGTTGGGGCAGTCGCCGCAATATCGCTGCCCATTATGATCTTGGTAACGATTTTTATGAGGCTTGGCTGGGTCCCGGGATGACGTATTCCTGCGCCATCTTCGAAAGCGGCCGCGTACCGATCCGGGAGGCGGACTTGGAAGCGGCCCAGATTGACAAATATCGCCGGCTTTGCGATCGGCTCGCAATTGGGCCTGACCACCACCTGCTTGAGATTGGATGCGGCTGGGGAGGCTTCGCCGAGTACGTTGCCTCGGAGGTCGGCTGTAAGGTGACCGGCATCACCATCTCCAAAGAGCAGCACGACCATGCTCGGCGACGCATATATAGGGCGGGGCTGGCGGAGCGGGTGTCGATCGACTTTCAGGACTATCGCGATATCGCCGGTTGCTATGACCGGGTAGCGTCGATCGAGATGTTCGAGGCTGTCGGGGAGCGCTATTGGCCCATCTTCTTCGGCAAGCTGAAAGACAATCTGTCGGACGGCGGCCGTGCCGCGCTCCAGATCATCACGATCGACGATGGACGGTTCGAGCGCTACCGCCGCAGCACCGATTTCATGCAGAGGTATATTTTCCCCGGCGGCGTCTTGCCGTCACGCGCAGCGCTTGCACGTGAGGTTGCCGATGCCGGCCTGATCTGGTTCGGTGACGAAGGGTTTGGTCGTCACTACGCCGATACGCTTTCAGTGTGGCGCGAGCGGTTCGCCGTCGCGCGGGCCCGCATCGAGGCACTCGGGTACCCGGATCGATTTCGTCGGATGTGG
>CAZBRE010000015.1:19095-49341 GCA_964494065.1 uncultured Alphaproteobacteria bacterium | reverse complement strand
CCAGCTTGGAGTTGCGGATGTCGTTCATCGAGTTCGTCATCGCGCCATAGCCCCAGGTGTTCGCGACGCCCGCGACCGTGGTGGAATGGCAGATGCGCGCCTGGTGGTCACCGTTGTTGGAGCCCCAGAACGCGTAGAACTTGCGGAACAGGTAGGCCTGCTCGTTGCTGTGCTTGGCAGAACCCAGCCAGTAGACCGAATCGGGACCCGACTTCTTTCGGATCGCCATCATCTTGTCGCCGATCTCGTTGATCGCCTGATCCCATTTCATGCGCACCCATTTGCCGCCCTGCAGCTTCATCGGATAGCGCAGGCGGCGCTCGCCATGGGCGTGCTCGCGCACCGAGGCGCCCTTTGAGCAGTGGGCGCCCTGGTTGATCGGGCTGTCATAGCCCGGCTCCTGGCCGATCCAGGTGCCGTTCATCACTTCGGCGATCACCGTGCAGCCGGTGGCGCAGTGCGTGCACACGGACTTCACGGTGTTGATCTTGCCGGTCGCTGGGGCTGCCGCCGCCTTCGCCTTGGTCACCATGCCCGGCGAAAGGGCTGCCGCGGCCGCGATACCGCCCGCTGTCAGGCCTGAGCGCTTCAGGAAGGCGCGTCGGTCGATCGTGCCTCCCGTCAAGCCACCAAGTACCTTGGACAAACGGGGGCCGTTCGCCACCCCATTTGTTTTCTTGGTGAGCATTTCTAACTCCCTATCTCAGCTTCGTTGATGCGAATGCCGTCTGGAACCGTCAGTCGTCGGCCAACGCGTAGTAGCGCTGGACGTGATCCGATTCCCGGTAGCCGCCCGAAGCGTCGTCCGTTTCCGGAGACGCCGCCTGCGCCGTTCCCGACGTCATGCTTGCCGCACCCGCGGCAGCCGCGCCGAGAAACAACCCTCGAAGAAGGTTGCGGCGGGCGGGTTTTTCGAGATCGCTGTCCTTCATTTCATCTCTCCCACTTTGCCTATCTCGTCCAAGTTTCTCGTCCATTTTTCGATCTGGTTCCGGCGGTTGATCCGGCCGGTTGTGCTTTGATGTCCCTAGCTTTTTTCCCGTGTTCCATGGCCATCCATGGCCCGCTCACTTTCCGTCCAACGCTCCGCCGACCATTCCTCTGACCTTGATCCCCTGACCTTGATCCACCGACCATTTGCGATTGCCTCGCCCGGCGAACCGGGCGCCGGCGCTCACGCCGCCAACTCGAACGCCTCCGTTTCGATCGCCATGAAGTGCCGGCCGATCCGCCCGACCGGTACATAGAGCGACGCGGTTTCCGCCCGCTCGAGATCCTCGAAGAACTTCGGCGCCCATGTCGCAATGTGGGCGTCGAAGAAGGCGCGCTGTTCGTCCAGCGGCACCGGCTTGCCGAACACCCCGGTCATCATGCCGCGCATCATCTCGCAGAGTGAGGCGATGTGATCCTCGGGATCGACCACGCCCTCGGCACGCGCGATGCCGAGCTTCGACATCGCGGCGCGCAGATCGGCGAGCGGCCGCTCGTGCAGAAAACCGGTCAGGTAGTAAGAGGCGTAAGGGATGAGCTCGCCGCGCGTGATCCCAATGAACAGCGCGTTGTACTCGGTCTCGGCGTCGGCGACGGTGGTTGCGCGCGCCGCCTTGGCGAGATCGTTCAGCGCGCCGCCGAGCGGCGTATCGTCGTCGCCCTCGAGATCGCCCGCCAGATCAAGCAACGCCTGATCGGGCGGCCGCACAAGCAGCTGCCCGAGCAGGGCATAGATCTGCGCGCGTAGCAGATCTTCTTCGAGTACTTCAAATGGGCAGCCGTCTATCGCGGCCAATGTATTCCCCCTACATGACGTACCCGCTTATTCGCGGCGGGCTTGTCGGTCTCCCGCTGTTGCTCGATCTCTCCGCGTACGCCCTCCCACAACAGAGGCAGCACGCCTAGTTTCGAACAACAACACATCCATCCAATTTCAGACTATTCGCGTTTGTGCCATGAAACAATAAGAATCGTTCTAAGTTGGCGGACCAAACAAATTATGTATTCGTTTCATGTATTCATTGCGCCGAAACGTATGCAGCAATTGTTATGCACACGTTCTATTGTTGCGTCCGCGCGAGGCCGATCTGACGTTTAAGAGCGAACTCGCCCGATCGGTTTCGGCACGGTGTCCATCGGGTAAGCAGTGCGCCTTTAAGGACTTGGAGACCTATGAGCAACGCACCGGACGCACCTCCGCTCTATCGCACCGTGCCGCTGGCTGCGGACGCCGATGTCGCGATGGAAGCCGTGCGCGCCGCGGCGGCGGGGGCCGATCCGGCCACGTTGCTCTGGACCGACCGGGGCGATCGCGCCCAATGCGCGGTGACGCTGAGCCCCGACACTGCGCTGCGGAACGCCGCACAGATGCTCCATGTCGGCATGACCGCGCTCGGCGACGCCCTGGGCGCGGTCCTGCCGCCGTTGGTGATCGTGAGCTTCAGACTGCCCACCACCATACTTTTGAACGACGCGGTGCTGGGCAGCCTCCGCATCTGCGTGCCCGCGGGCTGCGGCCCGGAGGATGTGCCCGACTGGCTGGTCCTGGCGGTCGATATCGGCGTGTCGCGGTTCGCCGAAGGCAGCGACGCGGCGATCGATCTCAGCCTCACCACCTTCGAGGACGAAGGCTGCATGGGCATCACGACGGGCGAGGTGAGCGGCGCCTTTGCGCGCTATCTCCTGGGTTGGATCGACCGCTGGCAGAAGGATGGATTCGGGCCGGTGCGCACCGGCTGGACGGCCCATGCCAGGGTGCAGGACCAGGATATCGCGCTGCCTGTCGGCGGCTCTGACGTGGCCGGCCGGTTTTTGGGCCTCTCCGATACGGGCGACATTCTGCTGCAAACCGCAAACGGCAAGCAGGCGGTCGCCGCTGTCGATCTGCTCGAGGCGATGGATGGCGCGAAGGCCTAGATCGCGCGCGCCAATCTGTCAGGTCGACGGCGATTGATGAGGCGCCGCAGCGCGCGTCACCCAGACCTTAGCTTTTCGCTTTTTCGTCCCGATCGTTGGCCGCGACGAGCCCATCCTCTTCAGCGGCTGTCGTTTCGGGCACGTCCGAAGGGGCGTCACCCTCGGCAATCGCGACCGGTGCCTCGACCTCGTCGCCGTCTTCGCCGTCGTCCATCTCTTCGGTCTCGTCGACCTCGTCGATATTCACCAGGTCTTCGTCCTCGAGGAAGCCGCGGCCGACCTTGTAGGCCGTCTTGACGGTCTGGGTCACGATGCCAAGCTTGCTGTAGTCCTCGTCGTAGTCGTTGAGGCCGTCGAGCACCGCCAGCGCCGGGTTGCTGGCGAAGAGCTTGCGGAGCGCCAGGTTACGCAAGGCATCCGGAACGCCCTCCTGCATGAACACCGTATAGTCGGAATCCTTGCCGAGGCTCTCGATGTCCGGCAGGTCGGCGGGATCGATCGCCGGTGCCTCACCGTCGCCCAGTGTCTCTGCCAGTGTCTCGGTATGCGTCCCGGCGAGCGCGCCCTCCTCCGTACCGGCGATGGCGTCAGCGGGATCCGGTGCCTCTTGCTCCTCGCCGGTCTTCAGGCGCGACCAGCGCTTCAGGAACGGCTCATCCGCCGCCTCGTCCGGTGTCGCCACTTGCTTTGCCACCGGCGCCGGCTTGTCCGGGGTTTCGTCGCGCTTAGACATTGTCGCCTCCACGCGGACGCGCCCGCGGCATGATCAATTCGTTCGGCTGAGCCTCGTCGCTGCCGGCCTTGTCCGGATGCGGCGTGCGTTTCCGCTTCTTGAACGGTACGTCGACGTGGTGCTTTTCGACGAACTCGGCAAGCCAGGCTGCGATCGTGGCCGGCATCGGCACTCGCTCGACCAGCACTTCGCTGCCATCGAGGTAGTCCTGCGCTTCGTAGGGGCAGACGGTCGCCAGGCTGACCTCCACCGGGTTCTCACCGTCGGGCTCGGGGTCGAGCACGACGTAGACGCTCGGCTCGTCCAGGGTCAGATTGTACTTGTAGCCCTCGGTCTCGCCGCGAAAAATCTCGATCGGTACCGTGGCCGCGTGATAGCGCACGTATTCGCCCTCGCGCTCGAGCTCGACCCAATGCTCGACCGCCGGCGCACCGGGCAGGACCGCCACGGCATGCCATGTGTGATCGATCCACTCGGAATCCGCCGGCCGGCGCTCGATCACCACGCCGACATCGACCGTGCTCTTGATCGTCGCCAAGAGTGTCCGTCCACCAGAAAAGAGGCTCCCACACCTCACCCTAGCCAGGGCACGCTATCAAATAGGTCGCGCTCGGCCAATGGCGAGTCTCCGTGAAGCCCCGACCTGTTGCATGCCCCGACATTTGACCTGACCCTTGACCTGACATGGATTTGAGTGCCACTTCCCGAAGACAGGCACGCCATGTGTGGGATCCTTTGGACGGGAGCGATGGCGGACAAACAGGACAAAGCGACGCCTAGCCGGGCGAAGGCTGCGGCGCAGACGACCTTCGTCTGCGACTGCGAAAAGACCATGCCGCTCGATGCCAAGGCGATTGCCAAGGCCGGCCCTACACTTTCAGGTAAGGGGGGCGATGTCGTCCTGTGCACCCATCTCTGCCGCAGTGAGATCGCGCGCTTTACCGACGTGATATCGCGCGAGGGCGAGGTGCTGGTCGCCTGCACCCAGGAAGCGCCGCTCTTCGATGAAACCGCAGCGGAAACAGGATCGCCGGCGCGGATCCGCTACACCAATATCCGCGAACGCGCCGGCTGGTCCGAGGCGGCCAAGAGCGCCACGCCGAAGATCCTGGCACTGCTTGCCGAGGCCGAGCTCGAGGCGCCGGGCAACACCACGGTCACGCTCAACTCCGAGGGCTCGGTGCTGGTCTACGGCGCCGGCGAGGAAGCGCTCGAGGCGGCCCGGCAACTCGCCGAGCGCATGGACGTGACCTGCCTCCTCCAGCCGGGAACCGCGCTCCTGCCACCGCAGGTCGGCGCGTTTCCGATCTATCAGGGGACGGTCGCCGGGGCGAGCGGCTATCTCGGCGCCTTCGAGGTGACGGTGAAATCGATGGCGCCCTCCTCGCCCTCGGCGCGCGGCGAGATGGCCTTCGCCGAACGCTCCGAGGATGCCCTGCTCCGCTTCGATATCATCCTCGACCTCACCCGCGACACGCCGCTGGTCACCGGCCACACCCACCGCGACGGCTATTTCAAGCCCGACACCGGCAACCCGGCAGGCGTGCAGAAGGCGCTCTTCGAGATCACCAACCTGATCGGCGCGTTCGAAAAGCCGCGCTACGTCACCTACGACGAGAGCATCTGCGTCCATTCGCGCAACCGCATCACCGGCTGCACGCGCTGTCTCGACGGCTGCCCGGCCGGCGCCATCACCTCGGCCGGCGACACGGTCACGATCGACCCGCATATCTGCGGCGGCTGCGGCGTCTGTGCCAGCGTCTGCCCGACGGGGGCGGCAAGCTACGCCCTGCCGAAAGGCGAGTTCCTGGCGGCGCGGCTGCGGACGCTCCTCTCGGCCTACGCCAAGCATGGCGGCAAGACGCCGGTGCTGCTAGTCCACGACACCGATCACGGCGAGGAGATGATCGCGGTGATGGCCCGCACCGGGCGCGGCCTGCCGGCGCATGTCATCCCCTTCGCGGTCAACGAGGTGACCCAGCTCGGGATCGATTTTCTCGCCACTGCCTTCGCCTATGGCGCCAGCACGGTCGAGATCCTCGTCGCGCCGAAATCGCGCGACGATCTTGACGGGCTCAAATTTCAGATCACCCTCGCCGAAACCGTCCTCGACGGGCTCGGCTACGGCGCGGAGCGCATCGCCCTGATCCAGGACGTCGATCCCGATGCGGTGGCCGATCAGCTCTATGCCGAGACGCCGGCCAAGGCCCCGACGGCCGGAAGCTTCGTGGTGCTCGGCGGCAAGCGCTCGGCCGCCGATCTCGCGCTCAACCATCTGCACAAGCACGCGCCCAAGCCGGTCGATATCCTCGATCTGCCGACGGGCGCACCCTTCGGCGATGTCGAGGTCGCGACCGACGGCTGCACCATGTGTCTCTCCTGCGTCAGCGCCTGCCCGACCGGCGCCTTCCGCGACGATCCCGACAGCCCGACGCTTCGCTTTGTCGAGCGCGCCTGCGTGCAATGCGGGCTCTGCCGGGCAACCTGTCCGGAGAAGGTGATCGCGCTCAAGCCGCGCTACAACTTCCTCGATTCGGTGCGCGATTCGGTGCTGAAGAACGAAGAAGAGCCCTTCGAATGCGTGCGTTGCGGCACCGCCTTCGGGGTCAAGTCGTCGATCGAGAAGATGGTCGAGAAGCTCTCCGGCCACTCGATGTTCCAAGGCGAGGCGGCGCTCGACCGCATCCGCATGTGCCCCGACTGCCGCGTCATCGCGATGGCAGAGGACGAAACCGGCTCCGATTTCGGCGGCCGCCCGCGCCCCAAGCCGCGGACGACCGACGACTATCTGCGCGAGCAGGCCGAAGCAGGCGATGCGCCCGGCCCCCGCCGCGGCAACGGCAAGGATTAAAGCCGGACCATTGGCAAAGTGGTCCCCTCCCCCTCTTCAGAGGGGGAGGGTTAGGGAGGGGGTGCAGTCAGTACGGGCTTCCCTCTTCCCCATAAAAGATTGCGGGTGGCGCGACACCCCCACCCCACCCTCCCCCTCTGAAGACGGGGAGGGTCACCTTCGCAGCAACCAACAAACTCGAATCAAGTCAGGCCGATCTTGCCGTCGATCTCGTGGCTCAGCCCGACCTCGGCGACCTCCAGCGTCACTTTCGCATTCAGGGTCTCGTTGCCCGTGAGCGTGCCGCTGTCGATGGCAGCCTGAACCGCGGCTTCGATCTCGCGCTGCGAGGTCACGCCGACCTGCTTCAGGAATTTCCGGATGTTCATGTTGAAGGCGTCGTCGTCCATCGTCGCACTCCCTGGAAAAGTCTCGTTCAGCTCTTGCCGGCGAGCGGCATGTTGAGCAGGAGGTTCTGCGGCTTCATGCGCAGCAGCCCCTCGGCATTCATCGCCAGTCCCAGATAGATCGGCCGCCCGGCAATGTCAGCCCGCATCAGCGAGGGATCCTTCGCCTCGAGCCGGAACAGCGAGACGATCCGCGCCAAGCGGTCCTCGCCAACCTCGCGGCCCTCATAAAGCTCGTTCAAGATCGCGGTCGATTCCGTATCGAGCCCGATATGCCAGACCCAGCGCTCGTCGGTGATTTGCTGCACCGGCTGGATGGCGACATCGAGCCCCAGCATATGCGCGACCCAGGCCTCCATCACCCGGCAGAGCGCATCGAGCCCGGCGCCGGCGAAGCGGAGGTCGAGGACGGTGTCGAAATGATCGGAGCGCTCCCAATAGCTCTCCGCGTTCTCCGCCGACAGCACGTCGAGCTCGACCGGCGTCACCGCCGCCTCGCCGTCGCTCAGCAGGCGGGCGAGGTTGATCGGCGCATCCTCGGGCTGCTGGTGGCGGTCGACGATCTCGGCATCGGCGACCATCACCGCGCCGCCCTGAATGGTCACCCGCTGCTCGCGGAACAGCACTTCTGCCGCCCGGACACGGATCGCGTCCCCGGTTCCCTCCAATATGCCGCGCAGCATCATATGCGTGAGCTGCTCCAGGAAAAGCGGCGGCGTGTCGACCGCCCCGCGCTCGAAGATCGCGAGGTAACAACGCTCGAGCGTGCCGGCGTTCAGCAGATCGTCGCGGAAGCGCAGCATGATGCGGTAGTTGCCGGCGACGTCGGGGTCGGCGAGCGTGCGCAGCCGCGCCTCGTCTACAGCCATGCGTGGGTCTTCCATCAGCGCGGCGTGGAGCGCGCGCTCGGCCTCGCAGGACTCCTCCACCGGCTCCAGCTCGGGCCGCATGAAATAGGCGCGCAGCAGCTCGTCGCCGACCTCCAGATTGCCGTCGGCATCGCGGGTCAGCAGGTGGTAACCGGACGTGATCCAGAAATCGTGCATGGTCGGTCGGCCAGCGATGTGCCTGATCGTTGTCGGTCGGCCGCACACGTCCTCCGTACGACCGGCGGGGGACGCATCATCGCTATTAAGCGGGCTCTTGCAACCGCGCGACGAAGCCGGCCATCAGCGCCAGCATCTCCGGCTCCCTCTCCTCGTGCGGCGCGTGGCCGCAATCGGGCTTCGAGATTTCGAGCGGGGCGCGGGCCAGATCGGGCAGGCAGTCGATCTGACCTATCGTGCCGTACGGGTCCTGGGTGCCCAGGATCGCCAGGATCGGCGCCTCGATCTTCGGGATCAGCGGCGCGATCGTGTAGTCGGTCATCTCCGCCAGCAGCCAGGTCTCCGCCCAGCCATGAAAGGCGCAGTCGACATTGGCCCCGTGATATCGCGCGAGCTTCTCACGCAGGCTGCCCGTCTTGAAATCTTCCTGGGCGCGCCGGATGCCGTCGCGCGTCACCTCCTCGGCGAAGACGTGGAACCCCTCGACGATGACCCCGCGCATGCCGGTCTTCACCTCGGCCGCATAGACCAGCGCGATGGTGCCGCCATCCGAATGGCCGATCAGCACGAAGTCGTCGATACCCGCAGCCTTCAAAACCTCCGGCAAACGGTCGCGGCCCTCGATCTCCATGAAGTCGGGTGGCCGCGGCCAGTCGCAACCGTCTGATCCGCCGTGACCTTCGCGGTTATAGACGAAGGCGGGGCAGCCTGTCGCCGCCGCCAGCTTGGCCGGGAAGTCGCGCCACTGAGCGATGCTGCCGAGCCCTTGATGCAGGAAAACGAGGGCCGGCCGGCCAGAAACGCGCTCGCCGAACCACTCATACTCAAGCCGGCAACCATGCGCCTCAAGCATGGGCATGGGTCGCTCCCGCCGAAATCTCTGACATTTCTTGAGACACTACGTGAGCTTGCTCACCCGACCACACTCACCCGACCATCGCATAGCCGCCATTGATGGAGAGGATCTGGCCGGTGATCCAGCTCGCGCTCTCCGAGGCCATGAACGTGATCATCGGCGCGATGTCGCTCGCCTTGCCGATGCGGCCGAGCGGGTATTGGCGCACGATCTTGTCGTAGTTCTTTTTCAGGAATTCCTGGTCGGTGTGGTCGGTCTGGACGAGTCCGAAGGCGACGCAGTTGACGTTGATCCCCGACGGCCCGAGCTCGCGCGCCAGCGACTTGGTGAGCGAGAGCACGCCGCCGCGCGAGGCCGCGGTGACCGATAGATACTTCTCGCCCACCCGGGCGCTGTCGCCCGTCACGTTGACGATGCGCCCGCTCTTCCGCGCGATCATGTGCGGCGCGACCGCATGGCAGCAGTGGATGACGCCGTAGAGCCCGACATCGACTTGGGCCTTCCAATCGTCGGGCTTGGTCTCGGTGAAGAGGCGGGGGATGACGAAGCCCGCATTGTTCACCAGGATATCGATGCTGCCCATATCCTTGATGATGGCGTCGACCATCGCCTGGACACCCGGATAATCGGAGACGTCGCACTGGTATGCGCGCGCCTCGCCGCCGGCGGATTCGATCTCCTTCACCACAGCGTCCGCCTCGTCGGCTGATTTGCGGTAGTTGACCGCGACCTTCGCGCCCTCCGCCGCCAGCGCCAGCGACACTTCCTTGCCGACGTCGCGGCCGCCGCCGGTGACCAGCGCCACCTTGCCCTTCAGACCCAGATCCATTGCTAATTTCCCTTGCGTAACTTCGTTACTGGTTTTCGTTCGCCCGCGCGATCAGGCGGAACAAGCGTTCCGGCGTGATCGGCAGTTCGTCGATTTCGATGCCGAGCGGCGCAAGCGCGTCGGATACGGCATTGGCGATCGCGGCCGGCGCACCGATGGTGCCGCCCTCGCCCATGCCGCGGAAGCCGCCGACATTGTTCGGCCGCGCCGTCTCGACATGGACGGATTGGATCGACGGGATTTCGGCGGCCGTCGGCAGGAGGTAGTCGACGAAGCTCGCGGTCAGCACCTGCCCGGCCTCGTCGTGCACCACCTCCTCGAACAACGCGGCACCGATGCCCTGCGCCACCCCGCCATGCACCTGCCCGTCGACGATCAGCGGATTGATGATGCGCCCGCAATCCTCGGCCGCCACGTAACGCCGCAAGCTGACCCCATAGGTCTCCGGGTCGATCTCCAGCGCCACGATATGCGTCGCCGAGGACGTCGTGCCGAAGAACGGGTCGTAGGTCTTGGTCGCCTCGAGCGCGATGGTCTCGCGAAGCTCGTGCGGCAGCCGGCCGACCTCCGAATAGAAGGCGCGGGCCAGCTCGCGGAAGCTGATGCGGCGGTCGGTGCCGACGACCGAGATTTCGCCCCCGGCGACGTCGATATCGGCGGGCGCGGCCTCGAGCAGATGCGAGGCGATCTCGATCACGTTCTCGCGGACGGCACGCGAACTCAAGGTCGCCGCCCCGCCCGCCAGCACCGCGCTGCGGCTGGCGTAAGTTCCCGTGCCGTGGGCCTGGCCGTCGCTGTCGCCGTGGACGACCTCGACGTCTTCGACCCGCACGCCGAGCTCCTCGGCAATGACTTGCGCCAGCGAGGTTTCCATGCCCTGGCCGTGCGAGGCGATGCCGAAGGTGGCGGTGACCGAGCCGGTCGAATCGATGCGCACCGTCGAGGTCTCGGTGCCCGTGTTGAGCGCCATGCCGGGCGCCGCCGCGATGCGCGAGCCGATGCCCGTCAGCTCGGCATAGGACGCGATGCCAATGCCGAACCAGCGGCCGGCCGCGCGGGCTTCGGCCTGCTCTTTTCGCAGCGCCTCGTAATCGATCTTCTGGCGCGCGGCGGCGAGGCATTCCTGAAATCCCGAGCGGTCCCAAACGAGGCCCGAGCCGGCCTTGTAGGGAAACTCGTCTTCGACGATCAGATTGCGGACGCGCAGTTCCGCCGGATCGATGTCGAGCCGCCGCGCGGCCATGTCGACCAGCCGCTCCATGACGAAGGTCGAGATCGGCCGGCCGACGCCCCGGTAAGGCCCGAGCGGGGTCTTCGCGGTGGAGACCGCGCGCACCTTTCCGCGATAGTTCGGCAGGCGATAAGGACCCGGCAGGAAGCTCACCACCTGCACCGGCTCCACCGTGCAGGTCCAGGGATAGATCGAATAGGCGCCGATATCGCCGAGGATGTCGGCGCGGAGCGCCAGGAACCTACCCTCGCTATCGACCGCCAGCTCGGCCTCGACGATCTCGTCGAACCCTTGCGTCGTCGTCATCAGGTCTTCCAGGCGGTCGCTGGTCCACTTGACCGGCCGTCCCAGCTTGCGCGCAAGCAGACAGACAATGAGATCTTCGGCATAGAGCGAGGCCTTGCCGCCGAAGCCGCCGCCGACGTCCGGCGCCACCACCCGCACCCTGTGCCCCGGTATGTCGAGCGCTTCGGATAGCGCGTCGCGGATGATCCCCGGAACCTGCGTCGTCGCGTGCAGGGTGAGGCTGCGCTTGCCCTGGTCGTATTCGGCGAGATAGCTGCGGTTCTCGATCGCGCAGGGCGACTTGCGTCGAAACCGGAACCGTCCGCCGACCGTGAGCGCCGCGGTTTTGAAGGCCTCATCCACTTCGCCGCGCTCGAATTCGCGGAGCGCAATCACGTTGGTGCCCGCCTCGTCGTGCAGAAGCGGCGCATCGTCCGCGGCAGCGACCTCGGGATCGGTCAGCTCGGCCAGCGGCTCGAACTCGATGAAGACCTGCTCGGCCGCGTCCTCGGCGAGATAACGCGATTCGGCCACGACGGCCACGACCGCCTCGCCGACATAGCGGACCTTTTCGACGGCGAGCGGCTGGTTGGTGGTCGCGTGATAGTTCTTCATCCGCGACTCGGCGCGCACCGGCGTCACCAGATCGGCGATGTCCTTGGCCGTCACCACGGCGACGACACCCGGCATCGTCTCCGCCGCCGAAATATCGATATCGACGATCCGGGCATGCGATTCGTCGCTGCGCCGGAAGGCGACATGTAGCATGCCGGGCCGCTTCAGGTCATCGGTGTAACGGCCGACCCCGGCCAGGAAGCGCGGGTCCTCGACCCGCTGCACACGGGCGCCGATGATCTTGGGCCGAGCATCGCTCATGAGCCGACCCGCGCTTTCGCCACCGCGCGCACCGCATCGACGATGTGCTCATAGCCGGTGCAGCGGCAGAGATTGCCCGACAGACCCTCGCGGATCTCCTCGTCGCTTGCGAGCGGATATTTCTTCAGCATGTCGATGGTGGTCATCAGCATGCCGGGCGTGCAGAAGCCGCATTGCAGCGCGCCATGTTCACGGTAAGCCTGTTGCAACGGGCTCAGATCCTCGACTGTGCCGAGGCTCTCCACCGTCTCGATCTCGGCCCCGTCGAGCTGCACAGCAAAGGTGAGGCACGACCTCACGCTGTCGCCGTTCAAGAGCACCGTGCAGGCGCCGCAAACCCCGTGCTCGCAGCCGACATGCGTGCCGGTGAGCCCCAGCGTCTCGCGCAGGAAATCGGCGAGCAGCAGGCGCGGCTCGACCTCCTTCTCATACGTCACCCCGTTGACGGTGAGCGATATTCGCTGCGTCGCGCTCATGCCGCCTCCGCCCGGTCCCAGGCCGCGGCGACCGCCCGCCGCGCCAGCACGCCGACCAGATGGCGCCGGTAATCAGCCGAGCCGTGCAGGTCGTCCTCGGGCTCCGCCGCGTCGCGGACGGCTTCCGCCACCGCTGCAACGAGATCGTCGTCGCGGTCCTTGCCCTTCAACAGATCCTCGGCGGCGCTGGCCCGAAGCGGCGTCTGCCCGACGCCCAGAAGCGCGATCCGCGCCTCGGCGACCTTGCCGCCGTCCAGCGACAGCGTCACGCCGACGCCGGCGATGCCGAAATCGCCCGAGCGGCGGGCGAATTCCTCGAAGGCCCACCCGGTCCGGTCGGAAAGCGCGGGCAGCCGGATCTCGGTGACGATCTCGTCCTCTTCGAGCGTCGTCGCGAGCGCGCTTTCGAAGAAGTCCCGCGCGGAGATCGTCCGCGCACCATTGGGCCCATCCGCCTCGATCTCGGCATCGAGCAGGACCGCCATCGTCGGCAACTCGGCGGCCGGATCGGCGTGGCTCAGGCTGCCGCCGATGGTGCCGCGGTTGCGGATGGCAATATGCGCGACGAACTGCATGGCGTCGTGCAGCACCGGAAAGCGCGCCTTGACGATTTCCGAAGTCTCCAGCGTGTGGTGGCGCGTCAACGCGCCGATGCGCAGGCGGCCCTCATGCTCTTCGACGCCGGCAAGGCCGGGAATGCGGTTCAGGTCGACCAGCACCGCCGGTGCCAAAAGTCGGAAGTTCAGCATCGGCACCAGGCTCTGCCCGCCCGCGATCACCTTGGCGTCGCCCTCATGCTCGGCGAGGACGGAAACCGCCTCCTCCACGCTGTGTGCAGCGACGTACTCGAAGGCGGGCGGCTTCATGGGCGCGCGTCCCCTAGCGACCCTTGAAGACGGGCTCGCGCTTCTCGGCGAAGGCGGCCCGCGCTTCCTTGTAGTCCTGGCTCTGGCTCGCCTCTTCGATGAGCGCGAGTGCGGCCTCCTCGTCTGCCAGCCACTCGCCGCGCACCAAACCCGTCAGCAGCTTCTTGGTGCCCGCGATCGAGAGCGGCGCGCGCGTGGCCAGAAGCCCGGCAAAGTCTCGCGCCGCCTTGAGGGGATCGGCGGCCACTTCGTCCAGAAACCCTAATTCCCGCGCGGCCTTGCCATCGAGGCGCTCGGCGGCGAAGAGCATGCGCTTGGCATTGGCGAGCCCGACCAGCGCCAGCAGGTTCTGCGTCTCGCGGAGGCCGTAGACGATGCCGAGGCGCGAGGCGGGGATGAACATCGTGGCGCTCGGCGCCGCGATACGAAAATCGCAGGCAAGCGCGAGGCCGCAGCCGCCGCCGACGCAGAACCCCTCGATCGCGGCGATCACCGGCTTGGGCGCTTCGGTAATCGCATCGCAGCAGATATCGACGGCTTCGTCGTAGTCGTGGACCTGCTCGGGCGTGTCGCGGACCTGGCCGAACTCGGTGATGTCGGCCCCGGCGCAGAAGTTCCCGCCCGCCCCGCGCAGGATGATGGCGCGGACCTCGGGCTTCTTTCCCAGCTCTTCGAAGACGCGCGGGATCTCGCGCCACATCTCCAGCGTGACGGCGTTCTTGCGGTCGGGCCGGTCGAGGACGACCTCGACGACCGGCGCGTCGCCTTCGATCCGAACAGGTGTCACCAGATGCGTCCCCCGGCCTCGCCACGGCCCGGCCGCAGCGCTATCTCACGCGGCACAGCTTAGCGGAGTTGGCCGGTCCGACAAATGCAGTCAGCGCGGGTCCACCCTTCACCGACCGCCCTTCACTTGCCAACGGCCCGTTACTTCCCGACCGCCGATCACTTCCCGACGGTAAGCACGATCTTGCCCATCATCTGCCGGCCGATCATGGCATCGAAGGCCTCGTGGAAATCGTCGAGCGGCATAGTCGCCGTAATATTGGGCTTCGCCTTGCCCTCGATGTAGAGCCGCGCGGTCTCCGCAACCGCCGCCTCGATCTGGTCATAGGCCTCCTCGAAGCGAATATCGAGCGGCGCGCCGATGATCGAAATATTGTTGTAGAGCAGATAGTTGGCCTTGGGCGCCGGGATCGTGCCGCCGGCAAAGCCGACAATGACGAGCCGCCCGCCGAAATTGAGGACCCGCATCGACGCCTCGAAGAGATCGCCGCCCACCGCCTCGATCACCACGTCGCAGCCGCGGCCTTCCTTGGCCCCGGTGATCTCGCCGACCTGGGCCTTCAGATGTTCTTTCAGCGCCGCGAGATCGGGCGCGTTGGTATCGATCAGGGCATCGGCACCATTGTCCATGGCGAGCTTGCCCTTCTCCGGCGTCGAGACGGCGGCCAGCACCCGTGCGCCGCGCGCCTTCAGGAACTGGATCGCGGCGAGGCCGACGCCGCCGGCGGCGCCCGTCACCATCACCGTCTCGCCCTCCTTCACCTGCCCGCGCACGTCGACGGCGATCCAGGCTGTGTTGAAGGGTGTGATCATCGCTGCCGCCGCCTCGAAGGGCATCTCGTCGGGCAGCACGAAGCAGCGCTTCTGGGGGGCCGCGGTCAGCTCGCCGAAGGCGCCGGTGAAGACCTGCGCCACCACCCGGTCGCCCGGCTTGCAGCGGGTCACCTCCGGGCCGACCTCGCGCACGACGCCAGCCATATCGCGGCCCGGCACGAACGGCACCGGCGCACGCTTCTGATAGAGCCCGCGCAGCATCAGCGCGTCGGGATAGTTGACCCCGATCGCCCGGGTTTCGATCAGCACCTCGTCGGGACCGATCTTCGGGTCCGGAAATTCCTCGACCTTGAGGTTCTCGATCGGCCCGAATTCGTGAATGACGATGGCCCGCATGGCTCAGCTCCCGTTGTCCTAGTCTTTGTCTTGGCTCGGCGGCGTCTCGCCGCGCAGCACCGCGGCGGCCGCAAGCGCCGCGTCGACGATCTCCTGATAGCCCGTGCAGCGGCAGATATTGCCGCCGATGGCAATGCGGATCTCCTGCTCGCTGGGGCTCGGATTGCGTTCCAGCACTTCGCCCAGGCTCATCAGGAGGCCCGGCGTGCAGAAGCCGCATTGCAGCGCGAAGTGCTCGTGGAAGGCCTGTTGCAACGGCGACAAGGCGCCATCCGACGCAGCCAAACCCTCCACCGTATCCAGCATCTTGCCGTCGGCCTGCACGGCCAACATGAGGCACGCCCGCGCGGCGCGGCCGTTCACCCGGATCGTGCAGGCCCCGCAGACGCCGTGCTCGCAGCCCACATGGGTGCCCGTGGCCCCGAGCTCGTGGCGCAGGAAATCGACCAGCAGCATGCGCGGCTCGGCGTAACCCTCGACGTCCTCGCCATTGAGCGTGAAGCCGATGCGATGATGGGCGTCCCTAGCGATCAGCGGCATGACGCGCCTCCCCGATCACCTTGCGCCCGATCCGCCGCACGATCTCGCGCCGGTAGCGCGCGGTCGCATGGACGTCGTCATTTCCGCCCATCTCCCAGGCGAAGGCGTTGAGCGCATCGTCGAGCGCGTCACCCTGCAAACCCTGCCATTCGCGCACCTGCGGCGTGTCCGCCACCCCGCCGACGCCGAGCCGGATCGTGTCGCCCGTGACCATCGCCGCCAGCGCCACGATGGCGAAGTCGCCGTGCCGCCGCGCGATCTCGGCGAAGGCATAGCCCGCGCCCGAAACCGCGACCGGAAAGCGCGCCGCGACCAGCATCTCCTGCGGCCCGCAATCGGTGGTCAGCATGTCGGTTTGGAAATCGCCCGCCGCGACGGTGCGGCTGCCCGCGCGGCTTTGCAGCACAACCTCACCGCCAAGCGTTGCGAGGCAGAGCGGCAGCTCCGAGCTCGGATCGCTATGCGCGAGCGAGCCGCAGACCGTGCCCCGGTTCCGCGTCTGGAAGTGCCCGATATTCGGCAAGGCCTTGGCCAGCAGCGGCGATTTCGCCGCCAGCTCCGACCACTCGCCCAGTGACGCCTGGGTCGCCGCGGCGCCCACCTCGATATGCCCGTTCGCCGCCTCGATGCGGTCGAGCGCGGCGAGATCGGAGATATCGACGATCACGCTTGGGCTCAGCAATCGCATGTTCAGCATCGGCATCAGCGACTGGCCGCCCGCCATCACCTTGGCGTCGGACCCGGCCTCGTGAAGCGTATCGAGCGCTTCGTCGAGATCGGCTGGTCGCAGATAGTCGAAGGCGGCGGGCTTCATTTGCCCCCTCCGCCCGCTTGTTTCACCAGCGCCTTGAAGAACTGGCCGATCAGCAGCCGCGCCGCGCCGTCGAGCATGCGCCCGCCCACCGCGGCGACCTTGCCCGTCAGATGCACCGTGTAGTCGTAGCGGACCTGCGTCCCGCCCTCGGCCGCTTCCAGCATCACCGTCCCCGAGCCGTGCGAAGCACCGAGCGGGCCGGCGAGATCGCCCGACAGCGTGGCCGATTGCGGCGGCTTCAGATCGCTCAGCGTCACGTTGGCCTCGAAGCGCCCGCGCACCGGCCCCACGCCCATATCGACCGTGGCTCGATACGAATTCTCCGCCACGCGCTCGAGCTCGCGGCAGCCGGGGATGACTTTCGCCAGGCTGTCCGGATCGAGCAGCGTCGCCCAGACCTCTTCGGGCGGCACCGGCACGAAGGCCTCGCCCTGCCCTTCGATCGCCCGCTCACGTTTCTTTTTCTTTGGCTTGGCCGCAGCGGTATCCGGCGGCGGCGTCTCCTCGCCGTGGATCCATTCGAAGACCTTGGCCGGAGTGAGCGGCACCGAGACATCCTCGCGACCGAGCGCATCGGCCACCGCATTGGCGACGCAGACAGGCGTGCTGTACTGATTGCCCTCCGCGATCCCCTTGGCACCGAGGCGCGTATACGGCGACGGATTCGGCGTCGGGTGGATCAGGTCGAGCTTGGGCAGCTCGGGCGCGGTGATGACGAGATAGTCGGCGAAGGTGCCCGACAAGAAACTGCCGTCCTCGGCGTAAGCAAATTCCTCGAATAACGTGGCCCCCACGGCCGCGGCGAAGGAGCCGTGGATCTGCCCGTCGGCCAGACCCGGATTGAGGATCGTGCCGCAATCGTGCGCGCTCACATATTTGTCGATGCGCACCTCGCCCGTGTCGCGGTCGATCTCGATGCCGCAATAGTCGAAGCCGAAGCCGTAGGCGAGCGAGGTGTTGATCTCGTCATTCGCGGTCGTCGGCGTGAGCTCGGGAGCGTTCCAATGCGCCGACTCGCGGACCGCCGCCTCCATCCCGTCGGGCAGGCTCGAGGGCGACCAATGCGCGAGGCCGGCGACGCGGTAGAACGGCACCTTGTTGTCCGGGTTCGCCTTAGCGCGGATGTATCCGCCCTCGAATTCGAGCTCGTCCGGCGGCACGTTCAGGCCCTGGCTGGCGATGCGGGCGAGCTTGTCCCTCACGCGCGTTGCCGCCAGATGCGCCGCGCTGGTCGCTGCCGGCGCGAAGCGGCAGGAATAGTTGCCCGAGGCGATCGACCAGTTGTCCTTCTGGGTATCGGTTTCGAGGTTGACCACGACGTCGTCGATATCAACGCCGAGCTCATCGGCGACGATCTGCGCGAGCGCCGTCTGGTGGCCCTGGCCCTGCGGCACCGAATCGCCGACCACGCTGATCGAGCCGACCGGATCGACGCTCACCGTGGCCGAGGCGACCGCGCCGTCCTTGGGTCCCGCGCGCTCGCGCTCTTCGCCGGTCTTGAGCGTGGAGATATAGCCCATGTTCGACTGGCTCGGCTCGACCACCGCGGCATAGCCGATGCCGTAGAGGCGCCCTTGCGCGCGCGCCTCGTCGCGGCGGCGCTTCAAGTCTTCGAGCGCTCCGTCGGCCAGGGTCTCGTCGATGGTGCGCTGATAATCGCCCGAATCGAGCAGCGCGCCGGCCGGCGTCCGATAGGGGAAGCTACCCGCCGGAATAAGGTTTCGCTTAATGACCTCGAGCGGATCGAGGCCGAGCTCGACCGCAATCTTGTGCATCATCCGCTCGATCGCGAAGTAGAGCTGCGGGCCGCCGAAGCCGCGCACCGCCCCGGTCGGACATTTGTTGGTGATCATGATGTTGTTGATCACCTGGCAATGGCCGATCCGGTAGCCGTTGGTCGAGAGCCCGTGCATGCGGTAGATCGGCGCCGGCATCGGCGCGCGCAGATAAGCGCCGTGGTCGTCCCAATGCTCCATGTGGAAGACCGAGACGACGCCGTCATCGTCGTATCCGGCCTCGATCTTCGTCACGCGGTTCGGCGCTACGCTCGAGGCCGACAGATGCTCGAGCCGGTCCTCGATCCACTTCACCGGCCGCCCCGCCTTCCGCGCCGCGATGCACAGCACGACGATGTAGGGAAAGATCACCAGCTTCGAGCCGAACGAGCCGCCCGAATGGCTCGGGCTCCGGTGGCGCAGCTTGCTGCCCGGAATGCGCAGCGACTTCGCCATCACCGGATGGATCGAGAACGGCCCCTGGAAGTTCGAGGTCACATCGTAGCCGCCGGTGTCGGAAACGTACTCGGCAATGATGGCGTAGGTCTCCATCGGCGTGATCGAGTTGCGCGGATAGCGGATCGTCATCTCCGAGCGGCGCTTGGCCGCCTCCATCGCCTCTTCGGGCTCGCCGTGGATGAACGTCCGGCGCGACACGGTGTTGCTGTCGGCGCCCGGATGGATGATCGGCGCTTCCGGCCTCGCCGCCTCGACCGGATCGACCGCCGCCGGCAGCGGCTCGTACTCGACCTTGACGAAGTCCAGCGCGTCCTCGGCCTTGTAGCGGTCGCTGGCGCAGACCACCGCGACCGGCTCGCCCACATAGCGCACCCGGTCGGTGGCGATGCCGTAGTAGTTGATCGGATTGGCGAAGCCGACGATCAGCGGATCGCACAAAGCCGCCACGTCCTCGCCGGTGATGACCGCGACCACGCCCGGCTGCTTCAGCGCTTCGGAATAATCGATCCCCTTGATGTGCGCATGCGGATGGGGCGAGCGCACGAAAGCGGCGTGGAGCGTGCGCGGGCTCACCGGCAGGTCGTCGACGAACCGCCCCTGACCCTTCAGCAGGGGCAGGTTCTCGCGCCGCAGCACCCGCTGACCGACATATTTGCCTTTCGGTTTTGCCTCGGCCTCCGGCATCGCTCCCCCGCGATCCGCCGGCCTTCGACCCGTCTCGTTCAAATACGGGGTGGCCGGCACTTCGTATACACAAAGTATATTAATACGGCCGCGCCCCGCCGGGTCAAGGGCAATTATCCCCGTATTCTTCCCGGATTTCCCCTAGATTTCCGAGGGTTTTCCTGGAGGAACGCGAGTTCCTCCTTGACGCTGCACCGGCGATCCGGCCATTATTATACGTGTTGTATAAATCTTTTTACGGATTCGGGGAATCGATCCCGTGCCTTGGCTCATCGGCATCGACGTCGGCGGCACCTTCACCGACTTCTACGCGCTGAACACATCGGACGGCGGCGTGCGCCTCTTCAAACGGCCCTCGACGCCGGCCAATCCGGCCGAGGCGATCGTGCTCGGCCTGCGCGATATGATGGATGCAACGGAAATTGCTCCGGCCGATGTCGCCCGGCTCAGCCACGGCACCACGGTCGCGACCAACGCCCTCATCCAGCGCCGCGGAGGCAAGGTGGCGCTGATCACGACAGAGGGCTTCCGCGACCTGATCGAGATCGGCCGCCAGACCCGCCCGCATATGTTCTCGCTGCAGATCGACAGCCCGGCCCCGCTGGTCGAGCGTGAGCACCGCTTCGAGATCGCCGAGCGGATCCTCGCCGACGGCTCGGTCGAAACGCCAATCAGGCAAGAGGCGGTCGAGACGGCGGTGGGCCAGGCGCTCGGCGCGGGGGCCGAGGCAGTCGCCGTCTCCTTCCTCTTCGCTTATGCCAATCCCGAACACGAGGCGGAAGTCGGGGCCGCCCTCCGGCACGCCACCAACGCGGTGCCGGTCTCGCTCTCCTCTGAAGTGCAGCCCGAGTTCCGCGAGTTCGAGCGCACCTCGACCACGGTGCTCAATGCCTATCTGCAGCCGGTGATGGACCGCTATCTCGGCTATCTCGAGAGCGAGATGGCCAAGCTCCTGCCCGGCCTCTCGGTCGGCATCTATCAGTCGAGCGGCGGCCTCATGTCGCTGGAGACTGCGCGCGCCTTCCCGGTGCGCTCCGCCCTGTCCGGCCCGGCCGCGGGCGTCGTCGGCGCAATCCATTCGGCCCGCCAGGCGGGCCGGCCGAATATCATCACCTTCGATCTCGGCGGCACCAGCGCCGACGTCGCGCTCATCCGCAACTACGACGCCGGCGTCAGCTTCGACCGCGAGGTGGCGGGCTTCCCCGTCCGCCTGCCGATGGTCGACATCCACACGGTCGGCGCGGGCGGCGGCTCGATCGCCTGGTTCGACCGCGACGGCCTGCTCAAGGTGGGCCCCATCAGCGCCGGCGCCGATCCGGGCCCGGCCTGCTACGGCCAAGGCGGCGACCAGCCGACGGTGACCGACGCGAACCTTATCCTCGGCCGCCTCTCGCCCGGTGGGCTCGTCGGCGGCGACATGCCGCTCGATACCGAGCTGGCGCGCGGGGCCTTAGCCCCGATCGCCGAACGCCTCGGCTTCTCCGTCGAGCACACGGCGCACGGCGCGCTGGGCATTCTCGTCGCCAACATCGTCCGCGCGATCCGCACCGTCTCGGTCGAGAAGGGCCACGATCCGCGCGACTATGCGCTGATGGCCTTCGGCGGCGCCGGCGCGCTCCATGCCAGCGAGGTGGCGCGCAGCCTCGGCATCAAGGAGATCATTGTCTCCTACGCGCCCGGCATTCTCTGCGCCCAGGGGCTCATCGTCTCCGACCTCAAAGAAGATTTCGTCCATTCCGCGCGCATCGCGCTCGACGACCGGTTCACCGCCGAGATCGCGCCGGCCTTCGCCGACGTGACCGGCCGCGCCGAAGACTGGTTCGAGGCCCAGGATATCGATCCCGGCGCCCGCGGCCTCACGGTCGCGCTCGACATGCGCTATATCGGCCAGAACTTCGAGCTGCCCGTCGTGCTCGGCCGCAGCAACGGTTCGGGCCGCCCCACGCTGCCGTCACCCGGGGACCTGCGCGAGCGCTTCTTCGCCGCGCACACCCAGCAGTACGGATTCCACAATCCCGACGATGCGGTCGAGGTGGTGAATCTTCGCCTCACCGCGACCGGTGCGCTCCGCCACGCCGCCGCAGCACCCAAGCCCGCGAGCGATGGTCCGCCCGAGCCGCTCGCGCGCCGCCCGGTCTTCTTCGATCCCGCCGCGCCGGTCGAGACGCCGGTCTACGACCGCGCCGCCTTATCCGCCGGAACCGAGATCGTCGGCCCCGCGATCATCGAACAGCTCGACGCGACGACGCTCGTCCATCCGGGCGACACGGCGCGCGTCGATGAGGCGCTCAACATCCTGATCACGGTGGCGGCATGACCCAGCTCGACCCCAAAGCGCTCGATCCGATCACGCTGGAGATCATTTCCAACGGCCTGCGCTCGGTCGCCGACGAGGCGTTCGTCGCGCTGATGAAGAGCGCCTATTCGACCAACATCAAGGAGCGGCGCGACCACTCGACCGCGATCATGGACCCGGCCGGCCGCCTCGTCGTCCAGGCGGAGATGAGCCTGCCCATCCATCTCGCCTCGATGACCGGGCTGATGGCGAGCCTGCTGAAGAAGTTCGGCGACGACGTCAAGCAAGGCGACATCTTCGTCGCCAACGACCCGCACGTCGCCGGCGGCACCCATCTGCCCGACGTCAACATGGCGATGCCGATCTTCGACCGGGGCACGCTCGTCGCCTTCATGTGCAACATCGCCCACCACGCCGATATCGGCGGCATGGCGCCGGGCAGCATGGCGGGCGGCATGTCGGAGATCTACCAGGAAGGCCTCCGCATCCCGGTCGTGAAGCTCTTCCGCGAGGGCGTGCTGCAGGACGATCTCTTCGAGCTCATGCTGCTCAACGTCCGCGTGCCCGAGGAAAGGCGCGGCGACTATTTCGCCCAGATCGCCGCTTGCCGCTTGGGCGAACGCCGCCTGCACGAGCTGTTCGAGACCCACGGCGCGGCCGCCATCGGCGGCGCCTTCGGCGAGATTATCGAACGCACATCCGAGCGCCTGCGCAGCGCGATCGCCGAACTGCCCGACGGCGTCTACCGCTTCGAGGATGTGATGGACGATGACGGGCTCGGCGCGGTCGACATCCCGATCAAGGTCGAGATCACGGTGAAGGGCGATGCGATCCGCTTCGACTTCACCGGTTCGGCCAAGCAGGTGCGTGGCAACATCAACCTGACGCGGAACGCCACCGAGGCCGCCGTCGCCTATTCGCTGAAGGCCCTTCTCGACCCCGACGTGCCCAACAACCAGGGCGTCCTCGACGTGCCTGAAATCGTGATCCCCAAGGGCACGCTGCTCGACGCCAACTTCCCCGCCCCGGTCGCGGCGCGCGCCAATACGAGCCAGCGCATCATCGACGTGGTGATCGGCGCGCTGGCGCAAGCCTGCCCGGACGAGGCGGTGGCCGCCGCCAACGGCGCCAACACGACCGCCGTCTTCTCCGGCACCGATCCGCGCACCGGGCGCAACTACGTTTATCTCGAGACGCTCGGCGGCGGCTTCGGCGGCCGCGCCACCCATGACGGCAAGGACGGCGTCCAGGTCCACATCACCAACACCTCCAACCTGCCCGTCGAGTCGATCGAGACCGAATACCCGCTCCGCGTCGATGCTTATTCCTTCGTCGAGGATTCCGGCGGACCGGGCCGTCACCGCGGCGGGCTCGGCCTCAGGCGCGTCATCCGGCCGGTCGGCCATGACTGCATCTTCAGCGGCGCCGGCGAGCGCTTCAGCCACAGGCCCTGGGGGATCTTCGGCGGCGGCGAGGGCGGCATGGGCCAGTTCCATCACCAGGCGGCCGACGGCACGCTCACCAAGCTCGCGAACAAGCCGAACGACATCCACGTGGCAGAGGGCGAGGCGGTGATCGTCGAGACACCCGGCGCCGGCGGCTACGGTCCTGCCGACGAACGCACGGATGATGACCTCGCGCGCGACCGCGCCAGCGGCAAGTTCTCGGCGGACTACCTGAAGGCGAATTACCAGCGCGATGCGGCGGAATAGCCGCGATTAGTCCGTGATCGTAATCTCATCGGCCATGCTGTGCTCGACATAGGCAAGCACACGCGAGCGGAACAGCGCCACGTGATCGCGGCCCAAGCGCTCGGCCGCGTCGGTGTCGCGCGCCTCGATCGCGTCGATCATCGCATCATGCTCGCGGATCACGCCCGCGTAGTAGCGCGCCTGGTCTTCGGGGTCCTGCTGGCTGTGCGCGAACATCATCCGCGCCACGCGCAACGTCACCGTCAGCAGCGAGTTGTAGAGCTGCGCCACATACTTGTTGCCGCTGGCCTCGCCGATCTTACGGTGGAAGGCTTGGTTCGCCTCGCCCATGCGCTCATAGTCGCGCATCTTGGCCGCCGCCTCGAATTCGTCCGCGAGCGCGCGCAGCTCGGCGACCGCCGCCGCCGGCCGCCGCCGGGCGCACCAGCGCAGCGTCGCGCGCTGCGTCAGTTCCAGCGATTCGAACAGCTCCGACAGATCGCTCACATCGATCGGCGTCACTCGCGCACCGCGATTGGGCAGCAGCGTGATCAGACCTTCCGACGCCAGGCGGATCAGCGCCTCGCGGACCGGCGTGCGCGAGACACCGAACTCGCGCTCGAGCGACGCTTCGTCCAGATTCGCCCCCGGCGCGATCTCCAGATGCAGGATCATGTCCCGCACGCGGTCGTAGACGCGCTGCGTGCCCGTTCCTTTTGGTCTTCCGATCGGCTTTCGTTTGGTCTCGTTCATCGCTCGGCGTAGAGTAGTGATCCGTGAACGGCAGGGCCGTCGCTTCCGCTCGGGCTCCGTGAAGGATCCCGATTCTAATATACGATCTGTATAAAAAATAGACTGTCGGTCATGGCCTTCGCGCTCTTGAGATACGGTCTCGGCGGATCACGGGAACCAAAGCGTGAATTACCCGCCACGCCCGATCTCAAATCGACCTACGAGGTGGTGATCATCGGCGCGGGCGGGCACGGGCTCGCCGCAGCCTACTACCTCGCGCGCGACCACGGCATCACCGACATCGCCGTGCTCGACAAGGGTTATCTCGGCGGCGGCAACACGGCGCGCAACACAGCAATCATCCGCGCCAACTACCTCACCCCCGAGGGCGTGAAGTTCTATGCGGAATCGGTCGAGCTCTTCCGGGGTCTCAGCCAGGAGCTCGGCTACAACATCATGTATTCCGAGCGCGGCCATCTGACGCTCGCGCATACCGACGCCGCCCTGCGCACCGCGCGCTGGCGGGCGGAGGTGAACAAGCATCTGGGCGTGAACTCCGATGTTGTCCTGCCCGACGACCTTCGCCGTCTCTGCCCGCAGCTCAATCTTTCGCAGGACGTTCGCTTCCCCATCCTCGGCGCGCTCTACCACCCGCCCGGTGCCATTGCCCGGCACGATGCGGTCGCCTGGGGCTATGCCATCGGCGCGGCGCGGCGCGGCGTCGAGATCCACCAGCAAACGACGGTCACGGGCTTGAAGCAGCGCGGCGGCAAGATCACCGCCGTGCAGACCGATCGCGGCGAGATCGCCTGCGGCAACGTCCTCCAGGCGGTGGCGGGCTCGAGCACGCTGATCGCCGACATGGCGGGCTTCCGCTTGCCGATCCGCACGGTGCCGCTGCAGGCCTGCGTCTCGCAGCCGCTCAAGCCCTTCCTCGACCCGATCATCGTCTCGGGCAGCCTCCATGTTTACATCTCGCAGAGCGCGCGGGGCGAGCTGGTGATGGGCGGCTCGGCCGATCCCTATTCTCTCTATTCCACCCGCTCGACGCTCGACTTCACCGAGTCGCTCACCGGCGACATCCTCGAGCTCTTCCCCTGTCTTTCGACGGTCAAGCTGATGCGCCAATGGGCCGGCATGACTGATATGACCCCCGATTTCAGCCCGGTCATGGGCAAGACCCCGGTGGAGAATTTCTACATCGATGCCGGCTGGGGCACCTGGGGCTTCAAGGCCACGCCCGTCTGCGGCAAGCGCATGGCCGAGACCGTCGCCACCGGCGAGGTGCCCGACCTCTTGACGCCCTTCCGCCTCTCGCGCTTCCAGGAAATGGCGCAGGTCGGCGAGCGCGGCGCCGCCTCGGTCGGGCATTGAGGGGGCGGCGCGCATGAAGATCATGGACTGCCCCTTGAACGGCCCGCGCAACATCTCCGAATTCGCCTGCCGCGGCGAGGTACGGACGATGCCCGATCCCGATACGGCCAGCGACGCGCAGTGGGCCGACTACCTCTTCATGCAGACGAACCCGGCGGGCGTGACCCGCGAATGGTGGATCCATCTGCCGTCGAGCTACTGGTTCATCGCCGAGCGCGACACGCGGACCGGCGAGATCCTCAAGACCTATCCGCCCGATGAGCTCTTCAAGCGGCCGAACCGTCCGGTGAGCGGCAAATGAGCGGCACTCGCCTTCCCGCCCCGGCCGGCGCGCGGCTCGACCGCACGCGCCCGCTCCGCTTCACCTTCGAAGGCGAGAGCTATCGCGGCTTCACCGGCGACACGATCGCCAGCGCGCTGGCGGCGAACGGCGTCCGGGTGCTCTCCCGCTCCTTCAAATACCGCCGCCCGCGCGGGCTCTACGCCACGGGCAGCCACGAAGCCTGCGCGCTCGTACAACTCCCGGACGAGCCGAACGTGCCGGCCGACCGCCGCCTGCTCGGCGACGGCATGACGATCACGGGCCAGAATTACAGCGGCTCGCTCGCCCGCGACCGCGGCGCCTGGATCGCGAAGTTCGAGAAGTTCATGCCGGTCGGCTTTTATTACCGCAGCTTCTTCCGGCCGCGCGGGATTTGGCGGGTCTGGGAGCGGGTGATCCGCAAGCGCGCCGGGCTCGGCCGGGTCAACCCGAAGACGCCGCACGGCTATCACGACAAGGCCTACGCCTTCGCCGACGTCGCGGTGATCGGCGCCGGCCCCGCCGGCATGGCTGCCGCCCTCGCCGCCGCCGAGGCGGGCGCCGAAGTGACGCTGATCGACGAGAACCCGGAGATAGGGGGCGCGCTCACCTATGGCCGCTTCGACGCCGACGGCCGCGCGGCCGACGAGGCGCTCAAGCGTCTCGCCAAGGAGGTGCGGGAGCATACCACCATCACCGTGATGACGAATGCGGTCTGCACAGGGCTCTACGAGGACAACTGGCTCGCCATCGACCAGGGCCGGCGTCTCGTGAAGCTACGCGCCCGCGACATCGTCGTGGCCACCGGTCTGCAGGACGGCATCATGGTCTTCGCCAACAACGATCTACCGGGGATCATGGCGGCGACCACGGTGCAGCGCCTCATCTGGCATCACGGCGTGCTGCCGGGCGAGGTCGCGGTCGTGGCCACGCAGGACGATTGGGGCTACACCGCCGCGCTCGATCTCGCCGAGGCGGGCGCCGAGGTGCGTGCGATCCTCGACACCCGCGACAAGGCCGGCGATAGCGCCCTTGCCAAGCTCGCCAAGGAGCGCGGTATCGAGGTTCTGTCCGGCTGGTCGCCCGAACGGGCCGAGGGCGAGATCGAGATCGAACGTGTCAGCGCGGTGCCGGTCGACGAGGCCGCGCGTGAGACGGAAGAGCCGCGCACTGTCGACTGCGACCTCCTCTGCATCTCGGCGCGGCCGACGCCCGCCGCCGCGCTGTTGGCCCATGGCGGCGCGAAGCTCGCCTTCGATCCGGCGCGCGGGGTTCATCTGCCGACCGATCTTCCGGCGGGGATTCATGCGGCGGGCGCGGTGGACGGCGAGACGGATCTCAACCGGGTGATTGCGGACGGCGAGCGGACCGGCAAGGCGGCTGTTGCGGCCGACACCAAGCCGGCACGAACGACGACGAAAAAGACGTCAAGGAAAACAGGGTCGAAGACCCTGCCGCCGCAGCCGATGCTGGAGCATCCCGAGGGCAAGTCCTTCGTCGATCTCGACGAGGACCTCACCGTGGGCGATATCCGCGACACGGTCGCGCTCGGCTATCAGGACGTCCAGCTGCTGAAGCGTTTCTCGACCCTCGGCATGGGAACCTCCCAGGGCCGCCACGCCAATCCGCCCGGCGTGACCGTCGCGGCCGAGGCACGCGGCGACGAGATCGGCACGGTGGGACTGACGACCGCACGCCCGCCGCTCGCCCCGGTCGCCTTCGGCACCCTGGCGGGGCGGCAGTTCTCACCGGTGCGCCGAACCTCGATCCACCGCTGGCATATCGAGGCAAGCGCCCAGATGATGGTCGCCGGCGCCTGGCTGCGGCCCGCATACTATGGCGCGCCCGACGAGGCCGCGACCCGCATTCAGGAGGAAGCCGTAGCGGTCCGGCGGGGCCTCGGCCTGATCGACGTCTCCACCCTCGGCAAGCTCGAGCTGCGCGGCCGCGAGGCGGGCGCCTTCCTCGACCGGCTCTACACCTTCAGCTACCAGAATCTCGCCGTCGGCAAGTCGCGCTACGCCCTGATGACCGACGAGACCGGCGCCATCATCGACGACGGCGTTGTCTGCCGCCTTGGCGAGGAACATTTCTACGTCACCGCGACCACCGGCGGCGTCGACGAGGTCTACCGCGCCATGCTGTGGTGGAACGCCCAGTGGCGCTACGACGTCGATATCGCCAACGTGACGGCCGGCTACGCGGCGATGAACCTCGCCGGGCCCGCGAGCCGTCAGGCCCTCGCCCAGGTCTGCGACGATATCGACCTGAGCGCCGAGGCTTTCCCATATCTGGGCGTCCGCGAAGGCCATGTCGCCGGCGTGCCCGCGCGCATCCTGAGGACCGGCTTCGTCGGCGAGCTCGGCTACGAGATCCACGCGCCGGCCGGCTTCGGCCTCGATATCTGGCAGGCCTTCATGCGCGCCGGCGAGGAGGCGGGCATCCGTCCTTTCGGGGTCGAGGCCCAGCGCCTGCTTCGCCTGGAGAAGGGCCACATCATCGTCGGCCAGGACACCGACGGCCTGACCCACCCCTACGAGGCAGGCATGGACTGGGCGGTCTCCAAGAAGAAGCCCTTCTTCGTCGGCGGCCGTTCCATCGACATCATGCGTGCGCGCGGGCTTTCCCGCCGTCTGGTCGGCTACAAGATCGAGGACAAGGACGCGCCCCTGCCCAAGGAATGCCATCTGGTGATTCGCGAGGGCGAGATCGCGGGCCGCGTGACCTCGAGCGCCGTGTCACCCGCGCTCGGCCATGCGATCGGCCTCGCTTATGTGCCGCCGGAGCTCGACGATGAGGGCAGCACGTTCGAGATCCGCGTCGAGGGTGCGCGCATGGTCGAGGCGACCGTGGTGCCGCTGCCCTTCTACGATCCCGAAAACGCCCGGCAGGAGGTCTGAGCGCGCATGGCCGAGCAGCGCACCGCCAAACGCCGCAGCTTCGTCGAGCAACGCCTCGGCCGGCTGGAGCACCCGGGCGCCTCGGCCCGCGTCACCCTGGCCGACCTCAGCTTGCGGCCGCGCCTCGGGATCAAAGGCACCGGCACCATCGGCTGGATGAAGCGCCACGCCGTTACCGTGCCGGAGAACGACAACCTGGCGGTCGCCCATGGCGCCGCGATGCTGGTCGCGCGGCTCTCCCCGACCGAAGCGCTGCTGCTCGACACCGGGGGCGGCAAGGTGATGGAGCGCCTCGCCGCCTCGCTGCCGCCGCATGGCGACGGCGGCGCCTATCCGGTGCCGCGCATGGACACCCATGCCTGGTTCCGCCTCGGCGGTCCCGACGCGTCGCACCTCTTTGCCAAGCTCTGTGCCGTCGATCTGCGGCCGGAAAAGTTCCCCAACTTCAGCGTCGCGCAGACCGTCGCCGCCCGCCTGTCCGTGATCATCATTCGCCAGAACGTCAAGAACGCGCCGCACTTCCACGTCTTGATGGACAGTGCGAGCGCACTCTATCTCTGGGATTGCATCGTCGACGCGATGGCGGAATTCGGCGGCGTCGTCGAAGCCGATACCGACCCGCGCGGCGAGGACTGACCGGCGACGATTGACTTAAGCCTAGCCGCCGTTCGGCCAGAGCTCTTCGGCCGTCTCGACGACCAGACGCAATTTCGCGATCTCGTCATCCACGGTAACCAGGTTGCCGACCGCGTTGCTGGAAAACCCGCATTGCGGCGAGAGGGCGATCTGGTCCATCGGCATGAAGGTCGCCGCCTCCTCGACCCGGCGCTTGAGGTCTTCGGGCTTCTCCAGCTCGCCGCGCTTGGTCGTCACCAGGCCGAGCACGATGGTCTTGCCCTTGGGCACGAAGCGGAGCGGCTTGAAGTCGCCGGAGCGCTCGTCGTCGTATTCGAGGAAGAAGCCGTCGACGTCGGTGAGGTTAAAGATCTTGTCGGCAATCGGCTCGTAGCCGCCCGAGGCGAACCACTGGCTCTGCGCGTTGCCGCGGCACATATGAATGCAGACAGCCATGTCGTCGGGCCGCTCGCCGATCGCATCGTTGATCAGCGCCGCGTAGGTCTTGGGCAAGGCGTCGGGGTCCTCGCCGATCTTGCGCACGCCCTCGCGCATATGCTCGTCGCAGAGATAGGCGAGGTTGGTGTCGTCGATCTGCACGTAGCGGCAGCCCGCATCGTAGAGCAGCGCCAGCTCCTCGCGGTAGACCCGCGCCAGGTCGGTGAAAAACCCGTCCATGTCCGGATAAGCCTCGCGGCTGATCGCCTCGCGGCCGCCGCGGAAATGGGTCATCGTCGGCGAGGGGATGGTGATCTTCACCGTCTCGT